>NZ_DASWTE010000367.1:0-9598 GCF_036402295.1 Phenylobacterium sp. | reverse complement strand
TGGCGTCCTGGTCGAACGACGGCAGGATGCCGAAGACCCGGCGGTAGGTGTCGAGCTTCAGCGGCGCGGCGTGGGTGAACCAGATCTCCAGTGGCTTCCAGCTCTCGCCCAGGATGCCCCGGATCGTCCGGAAGGCCGTGGCCACCGCGAGCTCCTGGCTCTGGCGGCCCTGCCAGGGCGGGCCGTTGATGCGCAGGATCGCCTGGTCGCCGAACTCCTGGGTAACGACCGAGTAGGCGTCGTTCTGGAGCCACTGGAAGCGGGCGTAGGCGGCCAGCGCCTTGCGCAGCGTGGGCTGCTCGCGGATCACCAGCCCCACGGCGCCCATGTTGGAGATGCGCCGGTTCTCGGCGACGCGCAGGGCGAAGTCCTCGACTCCCGACTGCTCGGCGGCCATCTCGTACATGCGGCCCATGAGCTCGACCGAAACGCGCAGATCGGGGTCCGTCAGGACGGCGGCGGGCAGGCCGACGGCGGCGACGAACTGGTAGGCGTCGAGCCCCAGCTCGCGGCAAAGCTCCAGGTACCCTGTCAGGCCGGCGGAACGGCCAAGTTGAGACATGACGCCACCCAGATAACGCTGGGATTCAGGCGCGCAATGTCCCGCGAAATCAAGCGTCACCTTGTCGCGCGCAGAGAGCGGAACGCCCGATGACCATGACCGAAAACACCGCCCCGGCGTCGTCGCGCGGCGGGCAGGGCGCGCCGGGCCTGGCCGAGGACATGCGCCGCGCGATCGACCTGTTCGCCGACGCGCCGGGCGGCATGATCGTCACCGCGGGACCCGAGCACCGGATCGCCATGCTGAACGCGGCCTACTCGGCCTGGATCGAGCATCGCGACGTCGTCGGCCTGACTGTCACCGAGGCCTTCCCGAACCTGGAGGAGCTCGGCTTCCAGCGCCTGCTCGACAAGGTCTACGCCACCGGTCGCACCCAGGTGATCCGCGCCACCCGCACCCTGATCCAGCGGCCCGACGGCCTGCCGCCGCGCGAGGCCTATGTGAACTTCGTCCTGCAGCCGATACGCGACGCGTCGGGCGTCGTCTGCGGGATCTTCTCGCAGGGCCACGACGTGACGAAGGAGAAGCTGGCCGAGCAGGAGCTGCGCGCCAGCCAGGCGCAGCTCCGCGCCGCGCTCGCCACCACCCAGACCATCCTCGACAACTCCCACGACGTGATCTGCACCCTCGACGTCCAGGGCCGCTTCCTGCAGGTGAGCCGCCAGAGCGAGCGCATGTGGGGCTACCGGCCGGACGAGATGGTGGGCAAGAGCTACCTCGACCTCGTCCATCCTGACGACATCGTGGCGACGGCCGAACACGCCATGCAGCTGGCGCGGGGCCCCAGCAGCACCTTCATGAACCGCTACCGGCACCGCGACGGGTCGATCGTGCCCGTCATGTGGTCCGCCGTCTGGTCGCGCGACCACCAGACCACGTTCGCCATCGGCCGCGACATGCGCGATCACGTGGCCGCCGAGGAGAAGCTGCGCCAGGCCCAGAAGATGGAGGTGGTCGGCCGGCTGGCGGGGGGCATCGCGCACGACTTCAACAACCTGCTGACTGTCGTCATCGGCGCGACGGAGACCCTGGCCGAGGCGCTGGCCGACCGGTCCGACCTTGCCCCGGTGGCCGACGTGGCGCTGGAGGCCGCTCAGCGCGGCGCCGAGCTGGTAAGCCAGCTGATGGCCGTGTCGCGCACCCAGTCGCTCGCGCCTCAGACCATCAACTGCAACCGCTTCCTCGAGGGGCTGCTGCCGATGCTGAAGCGGACACTGGGCGGCCAGATCGAGGTGTGGATGACCCCTGCGGCCAGCGACATCTGCTGCCTGGCCGACCTCACCCAGCTCACCTCGGCTATGCTGAACCTCTGCATCAACGCCCGCGACGCCATGCCCGAGGGCGGACGGCTGACGCTTGGCGCGGCGACGGCCCCGGGCGACGACGGGCCGGTGGTGTTCTCGGTGGCCGACACCGGCGAGGGCATGTCGCCCGCCGTGCGCGCCCGGGCGCTGGAGCCGTTCTTCACCACCAAGCCCGAGGGCAAGGGATCGGGTCTCGGCCTTTCCATGGTCTGCGGCTTCGCCGAGCAGTCGGGCGGCCGGCTCGAGATCGACACCGCCGAGGGCGCCGGGACGACGGTCTCGGTCAGCCTGCCGCGCACCCGGCCCTGCGCCGAGACGCCCCGCGCGCACGCCGAGGTCGCGGACCTGCCCTGCGGCCTCAGGGTGCTGCTGGTGGAGGACGACGACCAGGTCCGCGGCCAGGTGCGCCGCCAGCTCGAGGCCCTGGGCTGCGCCGTCACCGACTGCGCTTGCGGCCACGACGCGCTCGACGTCATCGCGGGCGGCGTCGCCGTCGACCTGATGATGACCGACATCAATATGCCGGGCGGCCTGAACGGCCGCCAGCTCGCCGACCATGCCCGCCTGCTCGACCCGGCCCTGCGGATCCTCTTCAGCTCGGGCCACACCGAGGACCCGGTGTTGCGCACGGCGGGGCGCGACCCCCGTTCGGCCTTCCTCGCCAAGCCTTACCGTCGCGCGGAACTGGCGGCGAAGCTGGCGGGGCTGATCGGCCAGACCGCCTAGGAAGCGGCGCGGAGCCCGGTTTCAGGAGTTTCCAGTTCGGCGCCGGCGGCGTTGGCCACCGCGGTCAGGAGCTCGGCGGCGTTCAGGGGCTTGGAGACCACGTCGTCCATGCCGGCGGCGCGATAGCTTGCCACCTGGTGGGCCATGGTGTTGGCCGTCACGGCCAGGATCGGGGTGCGCGGGCGGTTCATCACCGTCTCGCGGGCGCGGATGGTCATGGTGGCCGTGGGGCCGTCCATGATGGGCATCTGGACGTCCATCAGGATCACGTCCCAGTGCGACGACTCCCAGGCGCGGACCGCCTCTTCGCCGTTCTCGACCAGTGTGGGCTCGACGCCCAGCTGGCCCAGCAGCGCCTTCAGAACCATGCGGTTCACTGCATTGTCCTCGGCGGCCAGGACGCGGACCCCGCTCGCGAGCGGCGCCGGCAGGTCGGGCGTCTCGGGCTCGCTGCGCTCGACGCGCCGCAGGGGCAGCTCGAGCGAGAAGGTGCTGCCGGCGCCCGGCGCGCTGTCGACGGTGATCACCCCACCCATCGCCTGGCACAACTCCTGGCAGATGGAGAGGCCCAGGCCCGTGCCGCCATAGGCGCGGGTGGCCGAGGCGTCGGCCTGGACGAACTTCTCGAACAGGCGCGGCACGCGGTCGGGCGCGATGCCGATGCCGGTGTCGGCCACCTCGATGCGAACGCCCGCGGCGCTGCGGGCCACCCGCACGGCCACCTCGCCCACGTGCGTGAACTTCAGGCCGTTGGAGACGAGGTTCGTGAGGATCTGGCGCACCCGCTGGGCGTCGCCGCGCCACAGGCCGTCCACCGCCGGGTCGATCTCGAGCGGGAAGGCGAGCTCCTTGGTCGCGGCCTGGGCCCCGAACGCCGCATGCGCTGCGCTCACCACGCCGCGCAGGTCGAACTCGTGGATGTCGAGGGTGAGCCGGCCGGCCTCGATGCGCGAGAGGTCGAGCAGGTCGTCCAGCAGGTCCAGCAGGGCGCCGCCGCTTTCGCGGATCACCGCCAGGCGCTCGCGCTGGTCCGGCGACAGGGGCTCCATGTCCATGGCCTGGGCCATGCCCAGCACCCCGTTCAGCGGCGTGCGGATCTCGTGGCTCATCACCGCCAGGAAGTCGCTCTTCGCGCGGTTGGCCTCTTCCGCGGCGCGGCGGGCGTCGGCCTCAGCCTGGGCGGTGAGACGCGCTTCGGTCACGTCGTCGTAGGTTCCGAGGCACAGGCTCCACGGCGCGCCGTTCGCGTCGGTCACGCGATAGTGGATGCGGACGATCCGCGAGCTGCCGTCGTGGCGGCCCATGGTCGCTTCGAACGGCGGGATCACGCCCTCGGCGTCCATCGCGTTCAGCGCCTCGGCGAATGCCTCGAGGAAGTCCTCGCCGAACGCACCTGCGCCGCCGTAGCGGGTGAACATTGCGCGGGCCTCGCCGTTGGCCTCGACCATCCGGACGTCCTCGAACAGCGACGCGCGCCCCTGGTAGGTCTCGAGCATCACGTCGCCCAGGCGGGCGCGTCCGTGAGCGGCGGCCTGCAGTCGGGCGTAGAGCGACGAGGCGTCGAAGCAGATCCGCGCCATCGGGCTGTTGTGGAAGACCATCCGCCAGCGCTGGTTGCCGGCCTTGGCCTCGCGGCCGGCCAGGCGTACGGCCTCGCGCTCGGCGACCATGGCGGCCGAGAGGCGGACGATGAAGGCGATGTAGCCGACCCCCGCGAGCGACAGGAGCAGGGCGTCGACGACCGGCACATCAGCGCCCGCGAAGGCGACCCACAACGGGGCCAGGATCACGCCGGCGGCTGGCGGCGTCACCAGCGCCCAGGTGGCGTAGCGCGAACCCGACGACTTCATGGCGTTGCCGAGCGAGACGGCGGTCAGCACGAAGCCGGCCTCGGCCAGCCGGATGGCGCTGGGTTCGGCCAGCAGCACCGCGGCCACGCCCGAGAAGACGACGGCGCTGAGGAACTGGGCGGCGGTGACCGCGCGGCGGCGGGTCCAGGGGTCGGGCGCGAAGGCGCGGCCGCCGACCCAGTTCTCGAGGAGGCCTGTCGCGAGCATGCCGGCGGCCCAGAGGCCGATCCGCAGGTCGTGGGTGGCGAGCCAGGCGAGCAGGCCAATCGCGCCGCCCTCGAAGGCGCGCATGACATGTCCGCGCGTGCGGCGGCGCAGGACACGCAGGAACGCCCCGCGCTCGTCTGGTCCATCGCGCATCGGCGTGGCCGCACTCATTCGGGGGAAGTGCGGCGCACGCCGATGCGGCTGGCCGCCTGCGCCCGGGGGAGGAGCAGGAGACGTGCGCAACCCGAGCGGGGGGTGTCGGGTTGGACGCGCATGCCAGGAAGCCTCGCTGTGCTACTCAAAATGAGAAATTGAAGAACGCCGACTAATCGACGGTTAATTGTGGGAATGTTGAAGAGGAGTCAGGTGCAGATTTCTGCGAATTCTCACTCTAACGCTTTCGGACAACGCGGGTTTTCGAAAATCCTCAGAAGGCACATGTGGGAATAGCGGGAAGATGAGGTCATTGTGCGACAATCTGGCGCACAGCAAAGTCTTCGACGGCGTGGGATCGGTTGGCGACGCTTAACGGTAGGGCAACGCCTGTATGGTTGCTTGGCCGTTCGTGTTGGAACGCAGCCGGCCTGTCGGGCGGCCGCCGACCCGCCCGGCCGGAGCATGCACCCCGCTCCGGCCGGGACAGGTCGCTTCAGTCGGGGCGGCCGTAGCTCAGCAGCTTCTCCGCCGACAGCGGATCGCCGACGAGGTTGCGGACGATCTGCTGCAGCATCCGGATGGTCGCGCGAAGGCTCTCGGGATCCAGCCCCTCGGTCATCGCCGCATTGCCCTCGCGCCAACGCGCCGCGGCCTCGGTATAGGCTGCCTCGCCCCTGGCGCTGATCGTCACCTGCACGCGACGCCGATCCCGCTGCGGCGACCACCGCTCGACCAGGCCGTCGGCCACGAGCTGGTCCACGATGCGGGTGAGCGTGGTGCGATCGATGGCGCTGTAGAGGGCCAGGTCCTTCATCGAGCAATGCTGGATGCGGCGAATGACCGCAAGCGTACGCCAGCGGTGCAGGTTAAGTCCTGTATCGGACAGGACCCGATCGAAGAAGAGGTCCCGCTGCCGCATGATCTGGAACTGCAGGTAGAAGAAGTATTCGGGAGGCGCCAGGGGGAACTCCCCCTGTGAATCCAAGGTGTTGTCGCTTGGTCGCGGTCTGCGCATCGGCTCCTCGCGGGCGGGTGGAGACCAGGCATTCCGTTACTGATTTATGTGCGATTGCAATAGGTGCAAATGCACATTGGTATCCCCCCGTTAACTGTCTCCGCGTAAGGCTTCGCACAACAAAAAAAGAGGAACCCCCCAGTTGCAGCAGAGCATCGCTTTTGCCGATGAAGACGTGCGCCGCGCCGTCCGCGCGCTGAGCGCCGACGTGCAAGCCGCCCTGGCCCTCAGCCGCGCCACCCTGCAGGCGATCGCAACCCTCACGCCGAGCCTCGGCGCGGCGGCCGAGACCGCGATCGACCAGGAACTGGAACGCGCGCAGGAACTCGGCGCGCAGCGCTCGGTGGAGGTACTGACGGACGTCCAGGCCCGGCTGCAGGAGATCCCCGAGCAGGCCAAGATGGTGAGTGCGCTGGAACACGCGCTGCTCGCGGCGGCCGACGCGCTGCCGGACTTCCACGAGATCGACGAGCCGGCGGCCCGCACCCAATAGGCGGATCGCAGCCTCCGGAAACGAAAAGGCGCCCGGGCTTCCACCCGGGCGCCTTTTTCCGTCCTGGCGGCTGCGCCTAGCTGGCGGCGGGAAGCACGCGGGCACGCACGCGGCGCAGGCCCTCCAGCACCGACTCCGCGCCGGCGGCCTCGGCCCTGTCACCCAGGGTCGCGAGCAGGCGGATGCCGTCCACATGCACGTCGATCGAGGGCCAGTTCACCACCTCGCCGCCGCGGAAGCTGTCGGCCAGGTCGCAGAGGCTGAAGGCCGCCTCGGCCAGCGCCTTCAGGCCGAACTGGCCGGCAAGGCCGAAGATGGCGTTCGAGAGATCGTAGATGGCGTCGAAGGTCTTGGGGTCCGGCGCCTTGCGACCCGCCGCAGCGATGCCGGCCATGGCCTCGGCCTTTTCGACCAGCGAGGCCAGGGTGGCCCCACGCACGCCCTCGATGCGGACCTCGGCGGCTTTCACGTGCTCGTCGACAGTCTTGCCGCCAGGCTTCTTGACCACTTTGGCCAGCTGGTTCTCGACAGCGAAGATGCGGGCGGAAGACATCAGGCGACCTTCGGTTTGAACAGGGCGTCGATTTCGTCCTGTCCGAGGTTGGGGGTGCTAGCGGCGCCGACTTCTGCCGACAGGTCGTCGTGGCGGCGGCCCTTGGAGCCTACGGGCGGGCCCAGAGCCTTCACGCGTCGATCGGGGCCACAGTAACCGGGCGAGGTTACGAATTTGCGTTGGTCGTTCAGCAGCCAGATGATCCGCTGCATCATCACGAGCGGGGCGACCGGCTTGCGGACCACGAAGCTGGCGCCCGCGTCGCGGCCGCGGAAGATCTGCGACGGCTTGGTGTGGCCCGTGATCAGGATCACCGGCGCATAGCAGTTGGGCGCGATGTCGCTGCGGCGCAGCCAGGAGATGAAGTCGTAGCCGGTCTCGTCCTGCAGGGCGCTGTCGACCACCACCAGGTTCAGGATCCGCTCCTGGATCGAGGTCCGGGCCTCGACGCCGTTCAGGCAGCGTCGCGGCGTGTGCACGCCGAAGCCCGCGAACATCTCGGCCATGATGTTGAGCCCCTCAGGGTCGCCGCAGGCCAGCAACACCTCGGCGGTGGAGAGGTTGACGCGTTCCGACTTGCTGTAGGGGAGGCTCACGGCATCAGTCCCAGAAGGTCATCACTTCGCCCGGATCGGGCGGGGGGGTCAGCGAAGGGCCGGACAGGCGCCGCGCCTGCTCGGCCAGGGTCAGGGTGCGTATCGCGTTCTCGATGTCTGCCGCCAGGCCCGCGGGGGCGGCCTCGGCGAGCGCGCTGACGAAGTTGGCGAGACCCGCCAGCCGCTGGCTGAGCAGGTCGGCCGCCTGGGCGTCCACGAGCAGGGAAGGGTCGTTCGGCAGCGCCGCGCCTACCAGGCGCGAGATCACGCCCTGGATCTGGTCGCCCAGATTCACCAGGTCGGACGCTTCCTGGGCCACCAGGTCCAGGGACTCGCGCAGACAGGGCATGACGGCCGGCTGACCCGACATCAGAAGAGCTCCAGGGCGCCGGTGTCCTCGACCTTGGCGACCGGCTGGCGGCGCTCGGTGGCGAAGACCTTGGACTCGGTGGGGGCCAGCAGGATCTGGCGGGCCCGACCGCTGACGGGCCAGTACTGGATGCGGCGTGCGCGGTCCCCGCGCAGCGAGCCGCCCAGATAGTTCAGGCCTTCGTCGCGCAGGAACTGTTCGGCGAAGGCGGAGTTCTGGGCGCCGACGTCCGACAGGCCGTCGAACAGGTGCGCGCCGCCGAAGAGCTTCACCTCCAGCCGCTCGCGCCGCGCGCCTTTGCGCAGCAGGGCGTTGAGCAGCAGTTCCATCGACTGCACGCCGTAGCGCAGACCCTCGTCGCCCGTGGCGCCGGGAAGCAGGAAATGGTTCATCCCGCCGATACCGAGCGAAGGGTCGCGGATGCACGCGGCCACGCACGATCCCAGGATCGTAGTCAGCACCACGTCATCGTCGGCGACGTGGTACTGGCCCTGGATCACATGGATCTTGCGCAGCTCGGCGCCGGGGCCGGACTCGATATTGGCGGGACTGAAATTCACGCGAGGACGCCGAAGATCGCTTCGATCTTTTCCTTGAGGGTGCCCACGGTGAACGGCTTCACCAGGTAGTTGTTGACCCCGAACTGCACGGCCCGCTGCACCAGCTCCTTGTCGGCGCGGCCGGTGAGCATGATGAAGGCCGTCTTCTGGATCGGCGGGTGCGAGCGGATCGCCCGCAAGAGGCCCAGGCCGTCCAGCTTCGGCATGTTGTAGTCGCTGATCACGAGGTGGATCGGGCGCGACAGCATCTGGCGCAGACCTTCCTCGCCGTCCGGAGCCTCATAGATGGTCCGGAAGCCGAGTTGTTGCAGGCCCGTGCGAACCAGCGAACGCATGGTCTGCTGGTCGTCGACGATCAGGCAGGTGAGGGAAGAGCTCGCCGGCATCTCAGCGTTCCATTTCCTTGTTGGTCAGGTTGCGAACGGCGGGGCCCAGCCGTTCCAGGGGGAGTTGTCGTTCCACGGCGCCCAGGTCGTAGGCGGCGCGGGGCATGCCGTAGACCACGCAGGTGGCCTCATCCTGTCCGAGGGTCCGGGCGCCGGCCTGGCGCATGGCGAGCAGGCCTTGGGCTCCGTCCCGGCCCATGCCGGTGAGGATGACGCCCACGCCACGGTCTTTGGCGGTGCGGGCGACGGAGTTGAAGAGGACGTCCACCGAAGGGCAGTGGCCGCTGACCGGGTCGCCGTGGGTGACCTTGCAGCGCAGGTGCTTCGTGCCTTCGATCTCGAGGTGGTAGTCGCCGCCGGGGGCCACGTAGACGCGGCCGGGCACGAGCGGGTCGCCGTTGCGGGCCTCGGAGACCATCGCCGCGCAGGCGCGGTTCAGGCGCTCGGCGAAGCTCTTGGTGAAGCTGGCCGGCATGTGCTGGGCGATCACCATCGGCGCGCAGTTGGCCGGCAGGCGCTCGACCAGCGTCAGCAGGGCCTCGACGCCGCCGGTCGAGGAGCCGATCGCCACGACCTTGTCGTTCGGCGTGAAGCTGTCGGTGGGCGGCGGCTCTTCGCGCTTGATCCGCTGGCGGACCCGGGCGCGGGCGGCCATCTTCACCTTCTCGGCGATCTCGCGGAAGCCGGCGGCGTCCGAGCCGCGGGGCTTCTCGATGCAGTCCACGGCGCCCAGCTCGAGGGCGGCCAGGGTCGCCTCGGTGCCGCGGGCGGTGAGGGTGGAGACCATCACCACCGGCATGGGCCGCAGCCGCATGATCCG
>NZ_DASWTE010000366.1:0-8792 GCF_036402295.1 Phenylobacterium sp. | reverse complement strand
CACCGGTGCGATCCTGGTCTACATCGAGAGCCTCCGCGACGCGCGCAAGTTCATGAGCGCGGCGCGCTTCGCCGCCCGCGCCAAGCCGGTGATCCTGGTCAAGGGCGGCCGCAGCCAGGCCGGAGCCCAGGCGGCCTTCTCGCACACCCGGGCGCTCGCCGGCGCCGATGCGGTCTACGCCGCCGCCTTCCGGCGCGCCGGGGTGCTGCAGGTGGACGGGCTGGACGAACTGCTGGACACCGCCCTGCTGTTCGACCGGGCTCCCGCCGCCGCGCCGGGC
Organism: Phenylobacterium sp.; assembly: GCF_036402295.1. Taxonomy (GTDB): domain Bacteria; phylum Pseudomonadota; class Alphaproteobacteria; order Caulobacterales; family Caulobacteraceae; genus Phenylobacterium. The sequence goes on along the minus strand of NZ_DASWTE010000366.1, from coordinate 8,512 downwards.
AGCCTCGCTATCCTCACGAACGGCGGCGGGGCCGGCGTGCTGGCCGTCGATGCGCTGGAGCGCTGCGGCGGACGGCCGACCAGGCTGTCGCCCGCGACCCAGGCGGCCCTGCGCGGGATCGGGCCGGCGCACGCTGCGAGCGGCAATCCGGTGGATATCCTCGGCGACGCCGGGCCCGACCTCTACGCCCGCAGCCTGGCCGCGCTCCTGGCGGCTCCCGAGGTGGAGGCCGTGCTGACGATCAATTGCCCGACGGCCGTCGCCGACAGCGCCCTGGCCGCCGAGGCGGTGATCGCCGCGGCCGCGGCGCAGCCGGGCGGCAAGCCCGTCCTGGCGGCCTGGCTCGGCGACGCCAGCGTGGCCGACGCGCGCCGGAAGCTGACCGCGGAGGGGATTCCGAGCTTCCTCACGGCGGAGGCGGCGGTTCGGAGCTTCGCGCGGCTGGATCAGGCCCACCGCCTGCGCGAGCAGCTGGTGGAAGCCCCCGGTGGGGACGAGGGCGCCGTCGATCTCGTAGGGGCGCAGCAGATCGTTGCCGAAGCCCTCTCGGAGGGCCGAACCGCGCTCGAGCCGCTCGAGGTGCAAGGCCTGCTGCGGGCCTACGGCGTGCCGGTGCTGGAGGCGCGGGTCGCCCGCACGCCGGTCGAGGCCGGCGAGATCGCGGCGGCCTTGGGTGGCAAGGTGGCGCTGAAGATCCTATCCCGCGACATCAGCCACAAGTCCGACGTCGGCGGCGTGAAGCTCGGCCTCTCGGGCGGCGTCCGCACCGAACGCGCGGCCCAGGCGATGCTCGCCCGCATCGCGGCCGCCCGGCCGCGGGCGCGCCTCGAAGGCTTCGTCGTGCAGCCCATGCTCGAGCGCCCGAAGGCGCAGGAGATGCTGGCCGGCCTGGTCCGCGATCCAACGTTCGGGCCGGTCGTGGTGGTCGGGCACGGCGGCGTGGCGGTGGAGGTGCTGGCCGACCGCGCGCTCGGCCTGCCCCCGCTCAACGCGACCCTCGCCCGCGACATGATCGGCCGCACCCGGATCTCGCGCCTGCTGGCCGGCTTCCGGGACCGGCCGCCGGCGGACCTCGACGCGCTCGTCCGCGTGCTCGTGGCCCTGGGACGGCTCGCCACCGACCTGCCGGAGGTGGCCGAGCTCGACCTAAACCCCATGCTCTGCGACGCCGAGGGCGCGCTCGCGCTGGACGCGCGCGTCGCCGTTCGGCGGCCCGACGCGACGACGGCGAGATCGGCGATCCTCCCCTACCCGTCCCAGCTCAGCCGCCAGATCGAGTTTCATGGCGAGACGCTTCGCGTGCGGGCGATCCGGCCCGCCGACGCGCCGCGGCTGATCGAGATGATCGACCGCTGTGCGCCGGAGGACGTCCACCTGCGGTTCTGCGGCGGCATGCGGCATCTCAGTCCCGACCTCGCCACCCGGCTCAGCCAGATCGACTACGACCGGCACATGGCTCTGGTCGCGGAGGCGGCCAACGGCGAGTTGCTCAGCGTCGGACGGCTGATCGAAGACCCGCAGGGCGACACGGCCGAGTTCGCCCTCATGGTGCGCACCGACCACCAGAACCGCGGATTGGGGCGGCTTCTGCTGCAGGCCCTGCTCGACTACGCCGCCTCGCGGGGGCTTCGGGAAGTGTGGGGCAACGTCGCGCGCGGGAACGTCCGCATGCTGGGCCTGGCGCGCGACCTGGGCTTCGCGACCGACGGCAGCCCGGCTGAGTTCTCGCGCGTCTGTGTGGTGAGGCCCGTCGGCGAGGCAACTGACGAACTGGGCCGCTCCTAGGCGACGGCCCGGCGCCGCAGGCGGCCGGCCGCAGCGACCGTAAGGCCCGCCGCCAGGCCGATGCCCGCGGCCGTCCCGCTGGTGGCGAGCGACGGCGTGCTGAACACGAAGAGCTCCGCCAGCGGAGGGACCGTCAGGGCGGCCGCGACGCCGGCAGCCGCGAGACCGGCGATGGCGGCGAAGGCCATGCGTTGACGCCCCTCGCCCCGCGTTCCGGCGCCGGCGAGTACCGCGGCCGCGCCCAGGTTGGCGGCGACGACGAAGACGAACGCGGCGGCTCGGGCTGCGGTGGCGTCCTGGCCGCCCCGCAACAGGGCGAGATAGAGGCCGAAGGCGCCAGCCAGGAGAAGCAGACCCTGAGCAATGGCCCCCACCAGCCGCGGCGGTGACAGCAGCGAGGCGGCGGCCACCCGCGGCGGACGACGCATGGCGTCGCCCGCCGCGGGGCGGCTCTCGAACACCAGGGCGCACATCGGGTCGATCACCAGCTCCAGCAGCACCACCTGCATGGGGAAGAGCACCGGTGGGACGCCGAGGAGGGGCGGCAGGAGGGCCAGCCCGGCCATCGGAATGTGCACCACGACCAGGTACGCGAGCGCGGCCTTCAGGTTGGCGAAGATGCGCCGGCCCTCGGCGATCCCGGCAACCACGGAGGCGAAGCGGTCGTCGAGCAGGATCAGATCCGACGCCTCGCGCGCCACGTCGACGCCGCGTCCGCCCATGGCGACGCCGACATCCGCCGCTTCCAGGGCCGGCGCGTCGTTCACGCCGTCGCCGAACATGCCGACCCGTTCGCCGTTGGCCTGCAGCGCTCGGACCAGACGAAGCTTCTGATCGGGCGCGACCCGGGCGAAGACGCGCACCCGCGCCACCGCCTCGCGCAGGTCGCCGTCGGCCAGCGCCTGCAGCTGGGCGCCGGTGAGGACGCCGCCGGAGGCGTCGAGCCCGGCGTCGCGGGCGATGGCCAGGGCCGTGTCGGGGAAGTCGCCGGTGATCATCGCCACCTTCACCCCGGCCGTGGCGGCGGCCGCGAGGGCCGGCGGCACGTCCTCGCGCACGGGATCCTCGAAGGCCACGAGGCCGTCGAACCGGAACACCTCGCCGCCCGGATCGCCGCCCGCGTCCGAGGGCCGCTCCGCCTGGGCGACGCCCAGCACGCGCAGGCCTCGCCGCGCGAAGGCGGTCACCGCCGCCTCGGCTGCAGTCCGCTCGCCTGCCCCCAGCCGGCAGAGGTCGAACACCGCTTCCGGCGCGCCCTTGGCCGCATAGAGGACGTCGCCGGCGGAGCCGGCCCAGGCCTGGATGAAGGCGAGGCGATCGGGTCGCAGGGGAAAGGACCGCAGCGGCAGGTCGCTCCGAGCGCAGGCGCATTCCGCGTGGAGGGCCCGGTCCATGGGATCCAGGGGATGGACCGCCGACGCCAGGACCGCGGCCTGCAGGAGCGCGGCGCCCGCGCCGTCGCTTCCTGGGACCTCCCGGCCGGCCTCCGCGGACCACAGGGCGGCGACGCTCATCTGGTTGCGTGTCAGGGTCCCGGTCTTGTCGACGCAGAGCACGCTGATCCCGCCCAGCGCCTCGATCGCCGCCGTGCGCCGCACCAACACCTGCCCCTTGGCGAGCCGCCAACCGCCCAGGGCCAGGAAGACCGCCAGGACCATCGGGAACTCTTCGGGGATCAGGGCGATGCCCACGGTGAGCGCCGCGAGGCCGCCGGCGATCCAGTCGCCGCGCAGCAGGCCGTAGGCGACCAGGACCGCACCCGAGAGGCCGAGGGCGCAGAGGCCCAGCACCCCCACCAGCCGTCGGGTGGTCCGCTGCAGCGGCGTCGGCGGTTCGGTGGCGTCGGCGAGCGCGGCGCCGATCTGGCCTAGCCGGGTGGCCGGGCCGGTGGCGGTCACGCAGGCGAGGCCATGGCCCCGCACCAGCAGGCCGCCGGCGGAGATGCTGGCATGCTCCGGCGTTTCGGCGCCTTCCGGCGTTTCCTTGGAGGCGAGCGGGGTGCGCACCACGGGCGCCGACTCCCCGGTTAGGACCGACTCATCGATGGAGAGGACGTCACCGGCCACGAGCACTCCGTCCGCCGGCGCCCGGCCGCCCTCGCCCAGCAGGACCAGGTCGCCGCGGACCAGTTCGGCGGCGGCGATGCGGCGCTCGGCGCCGTCACGGATCACCCGTGCGGTCGGTTCGGCCAGGGCCTTCAGCGCCGCGAGCGCGCGCTCGCTCCGCGCCTCCTGGACCACCACCAGGCCGATGGTGGCGAACGCGCCGAAGAGCAGGAAGACGGCTTCGGCCATGTCGCCCAGGACGAAATAGAAGCCCACGGCGGCCAGCAGCAGCAGGAACATGGGCTCGCGCAGCACGTCGCGCACGATCTGCGGCAGCCGCCGCCGCCGCGGCGCGCTCAGGCGGTTGAGCCCATCCTGCGCGAGGCGGCGCGCCGCCTCGGCCTCGGACAGGCCCTGGAGGTCGCGGACGACCGAACCCCCGAGTGGGGCGGTGGAATCTGCAGACATGGGCCATGGTCCACGCGGCGGCAGCGACCGCCTTGATCGCGATCACCCTGGTCGGCGGTTTGATCGGCATCAAGGCCGGCCGCGGCGTCCGGCGCATCGTGGCGGGCGACAGGAGACCCGCCATGCCCACGTCGACCGCAGCCGATCGCCCCGAGCCCGCCCTTGCCGAGTCGGCGAGCTTCGACCCCTGGGACGCCTTCGGCGTGGCCCGGGAGGGCTTGGCCCTCTGGTGCGCGGCGTGCAGCGCCTGGGGCGACTACCTCACGGTGCTCAGCCGCGCGACGGGACCGACCGCGCTGGTCGACGCGCAGACGCGGCTGTTCGCCGATAGCCTCGACCTCTGCAGCCAGGCGACGGCCAACCGGCTCAAGGACGCCGGCGTGACCGCGCCCCTGCTCAACGACGCATGACGTCGGCGGCGGAGCCGGTCGCCGCCCGGCGGGCCGCCCCATCTCCCAGCCATTGCGCTTGTGGCCGAGCGCTTCCAGGCTTGCCGATCTCCTGGAAATCGAAGGCGGCGGACCGGACCGAGGCGGAGCTGCGCGCGGCGCTGGACTTGGCCGAGGTCCCGCCCCGCCGGGAGCGGCCGGTCGAAACCTGAGCCGCGCGAATGTTGTGATGCCGCCGGGCGGCAGCGGGTGTAAACTCCCTGCCGTCAGGACGAGGGGAGGCCGCGATGAACTATGTCGCGTCCGAGAATATCCGCCGGTTCCGCGCGTTGCTCGAAACGCCGCTGTCGCCCGAGCGCCGCAAGACGATCGAGGCCCTGTTGGCGGCGGAAGTCGCTGAGCTCAAGAAGGAGCTGGATCAGGAGCCCGCGGCCGCGTCGCACGGGCGCAAGGCCGGCTCCTGACGACGAGATGGATCGGCGATCAGCCGCAAGGCGTCGCCTGCCCAGCCGCGCCATGCGTCGTCCCTGCTCGGCGCTACCTGGCAAGACCCCGGACGGACTGGAGCGATACCTCGGCATGGTCGTGGTGAACCCGCTCGTTGACCACGATCAAGGCGGTCGGAGCTCCCGTCGTTAGATTTTGCAATCCCATCGGGAGACGCCGAGATGACCGCTAAGCCAGCCTTCCTGGGCATGCTCATCGGGGTCGGACTTTGCCTTGCGCCGATGAACGCCCGCGCCCATTGCGATACGTTGGATGGACCCGTGGCCATGGCGGCGCAAAGAGCGCTGGAGGCCGGGAACGTGAACCTTGTGCTGCCCTACGCCCCGGCCACAGCGGAGGCGGAGATCCGCGCCGCGTTCGACAAGTCCCGCAGGGTGCGTGGCCTGGGCGCGGAGGCCCGCACGATCGCCGACCTGAGCTTCGTTGAAACTGTCGTGCGCCTGCATCGCGTGGGTGAAGGGGTGAGCTACACGGGGCTGAGGCCGGCAGGACTGGATGCCGGGCCTGCAATTCCCGCCGCGGAGGCCGCCGTCGCGAGCGGAGACCTCGCGAAGCTCAAGGCGGTGCTGCAGGCTCAGGTCGAACACGCGCTCTCGGAGCGCCTGGCGCATGTTCGGGAGACGCAGGAAGCTCCTGCAGAGGCGAGGACGCCGGCGGAGGTCGCGCAAGTGCGCGAGCGTGTCCGCGCGGAGTTGGCTTTCGTGACCTTCGCGGAGGGCATTCGACAAGCGGCGCTGGGCGCTGCGGGCGACCATCACCAGGACTAGAAGGCGCTGCTCTGCCTCACTCCCACGCTGGCATCTACGGCTGGAGCGCAAGCAAATTGGTTGGTTCCGGCGTGACGGGTTGATTGTGGTCAACGCAGGGTTCTCGGGCGGGCGCAGCGTGAGGTTGGCCGTCCCGGCCAAGAGCGGAGAACTGAGATGGACGACAAGGTCTTGAAGAAGCTCGTCACCGACGAGCTGGAGTGGGAACCCAGCATCGATGCGGCCGACATCGGCGTGACGGTCGAAAACGGGATCGTGCGACTGGTCGGCCACGTGGCGAACTACGCCCAGAAGGGCGCGGCCGAAAAGGCGGTCAAGCGGGTGAAGGGCGTGCGCGGGTACGTCGAGGACCTCGAGATTCGCCTGTCTGCGAAGGCCTTCACGGACGAGGGCCTCGCCAACGCGGTGGCCAATCTCCTCGAGTGGGACGTCACCATCCCGAAGAACGTGATCAAGGTGAAGGTCGAGAACGGCGTGGTGACGCTGAGTGGCGACGTGAACTGGGCCTATCAGCGGCAGGCGGCTGAACAGAGCATCCGGCGCCTGCAGGGCATCCGTGGCGTCGTCAACGCGATCATGGTGAAGCCGCAGGCCCAAGCTTCCGACGTCAAGCGCCGGATCGAGGCGGCCCTGGAGCGGCAGGCCGAGATCGAGGCCGACAAGATCCTCGTCACCGTGGAGGGCGACAAGGTGAAGCTGGACGGCAAGGTGCGCGCCTGGTTCGAACGCGACATCATCGAACGGGCGGCCTGGGCGGCGCCTGGCGTCAAGTCCGTCGACGATCGGATCATGGTCAGCTTCTGACGGTGGACGGCGCCGGCGCCCCATGACGCCGGCGCGTTCGCCTTCCAGAACGTCCGGAGCAATTCCATGCGCAGTTCAACCTCTCGTCTTGGCGTCTTCCACTGCACGCTCACGGGCGCTGTGGTGCTGGGGCTATTCTTCCTGCTTTGCTGGTTTGGCGTCGCCATCGCCGACATCCCGGCCTCGCGGCGCATGGTGGGCTTCTTCACGACCCAGGAGTTGCAGAGCCCAAGCAGCATCGCCACGGGTCTGGGCTGGGCGGTTCTGTTCGGGGCGGTTCTCGGCGGTCTGATCGCCCTGTGTTTCAACACGCTCGGGCTGATACTGCGACAAGCGAAGCCGCGCTGACACGCGGCGCTGGAGCCTGGTCCGCCGCAGGCCGAGGCACGGCCAACCAGGCCGCAGACTTCACGGCGCGCTGCGGACCCAGAGGATCCGTCGCAGGGTGTCGTCGCGGTCCAGCAGCAGGTGCTTGAGCGCGCCGGCCACGTGCAGGGCGATCAGCGGCCAGAACAGCCTGGTCGCCGCGCCGTGGATCTCCTCGGTGGCCTCGTGAAGCCAATCGATGCGGGCCGGGAACGGGCTGGGGATCGCGAGCACATCGAACACCTCGATCGGCCGGCCGGCGGACCAGATCGCCAGCGGCCCGGTGATCAGGAGCACCGCGATCATCAGCAGGAACAGACCCTGCACGGCCTTGGCCGCGAGCTGCAGCATCCGGCTGCGCTCGAGCGGGCGGGGCGCGGGTTGCGAGACGCTCCACAGGAGGCGCGCCAGGAGGAAGCTGAACAGCAGGACGGCGACCGACACGTGGAGGTTCTGCGCCGCGAGCTTCTCCACACGTCCGGACGCCTCCTCCATCCGCTCGCCCAGTAGGTAGAGACCGGCGACGCCGATGGCGCTGATCCAGTGCAGGGCGATGGCGGCCCAGCCGTAGGCGGCGCGGGTGTTTCGGATCGGCATGGGCAAGCTCCTGCAGTCACTTCGAGCAGATGGCGGCGGCGGAGCCCGCGCCTTGATCGAGCGCAAGCCGGACGGTCAGGGGATGCGCTCCCGCACGTGCACGCCGTCCACCACCTTGTCGGAAGGGAAGACCACGAGGCGCTCGCCCCCGCTGAGGCCCTTCCGAATCTCCGCCTCGCGATCGGTCATGGCGCCCACCATGACCGGCGTCTGGCGCGCCCGGCCGTCCGCAATGCGATACACCGCCCAGCCGCCGTCCGCCCGAACGAGCGCGCCCAGCGGCGCTTTCACGGCCCGGCCTTCCTGGCGAAGGAACACGCGCCCCCAGAGTCGGTAGCCGGGCCCGATCCGCGACCACCGGTCGGGACGGCCTTCGAACTGCAGCAGCACCAGCACCCGCTGCTCCTCGACCCCCAGGGCGGACACCTTGGTGAAGCCCTGGGGCTCCACGCGCCGCACGACCGCCGGGATCGTCCCCTCCCCGCCCCAGTCGAACACCTCGGCCCGCATGCCTTCGCGGATGCGCACGGCGTCCTGGGTCAGGAACTCGATCGCGGCTTCCAGGCCGCTCTGGTCGCCGATCTCCACGAGCGGTGCGCCCATTGGCACGTTGCGTTCGCTCTCCTGCAGGACGCGGGTGACGTAGCCCGAAGCGGGGGCGGTGACCGGTACGGCGCGGCCCCCGCCCGCCTCCGGGCCGAGCAGCGCGGAGCGGGCGGCGGCGAGCTCGGAGCGGCGGACACCGAGCAGGGCGGCCGCGGCGCGAACTGCGGCGCGGGCGGCC
>NZ_DASWTE010000365.1:0-7489 GCF_036402295.1 Phenylobacterium sp. | reverse complement strand
GGCGTCGACGGCGGTGGTCTCGCCGAACGCCTTTGAAACGCCGTCGAAGCGCACCAGCGGCCGCGCCTGCGGGTCTTCCCAGGGCGCGAAGGTCTCGCGGACGCCGCCGATCTGCGGCCGAGGGGCTTGCGGTCGCCCGCTCACCGTCCCGTCAGCACCCGGGTCCACTGGCGGTTCACGTCGCGCAGCAGGTCCTGGTCCTTGGTGGTGGTGACGAAGAGGCGCTTGGAGACCTCCGGCGACAGATAGACGTTTGGATCGGCCCGCAGGTCGGCGTCCACCAGCGGCGTCGCCGCCGCGTTGGGATTGGCGTAGCGGGTGGCGTTCGACGCCTTGGCGATCACCTCGGGCCGCAGCATGAAGGCGATGAACTTATGGGCGGCGGCCGCATTGGGCGCGTCCTTCGGCACGGCGAAGACGTCGAACCACACCTGGCTGCCCTCCTTGGGCACGGCGTAGGCGATGTTGACCCCGTTCTTGGCCTCGTCGGCCCGGTCCTTGGCCTGCAGGACGTCGCCCGAGTAGCCGATGGCCACGCAGATGTCGCCGTTGGCCAGCGCGTCGATGTACTCGGACGAGTGGAACTTCTTCACGTAGGGCCGCGCCTTGAGCAGCACGGCGGTCGCGGCGTCGTAGTCGGCCGCGACCTTCGAGTTCGGGTCCTTGCCCAGGTAGTTCAGCGCGACGGCGTACATGTCCTCGGACGCATCGAGGAAGTAGACGCCGCAGTCCTTCAGCTTGGCGAGCACGGCCGGGTCGAAGACGACGGCCCAGCTGTCGACCTTCATATCGCCCAGGCGCTGGCGCACCTTGTCGGCATTGTAGCCGATGCCGATGGTGCCCTGCATGTAGGGGACGACGTGCTTCCCGCCCGGATCGAACGGCTCCATGTGGGCGCGCATATCCGCCGAGAGCTTGTCGAGGCCGGGCAGTTGCGCCTTGTCCAGCGGCTGGATCGCGCCGGCGGCGATGTAGCGGGGGACGTTGTGGTTCGACGGAACGACGATGTCGTAGCCGGTGCCGCCCTGCAGAACCTTGGTCTCGAGAACCTCGTTCGAATCGAAGGTGTCGTAGGTAACCTTGATCCCGGTCTCCTTGGTGAACTGTGTGAGCAGCTCCGGGTCGATGTAGTCGGACCAGTTGTAGATCCGCAGCGTGCCCCCGCCCTCGGCGCCGGCCTTTTCGGCCTTGTTCGGGCTGCAGGCGGCCACCGCCAGAAACGCGCCCAGCCCGAGGGCCTTCCACCAACCCGCCATACGCTCTCCCCTTCCGCTACGGCGACGTTATAGGGAGGCGGCAAATACAGTTAAGCGCGAAATGCGCGGAAGGACTTCGAATGCTCAGGATGGCGACGATCGTAGCGGCGGCGGCGAGCCTTGTGGCCGGCGGCGCGATGGCCCAGGCCCCGGCGGCGCCTTCGGTGGTGCGCGGGACGGTGACGGCGATGGACGCCTCGTCGCTCACGGTGAAGGGCGAGAAGGGCGGAGTGATCAAGGTGGCGCTCGCGCCCACCTGGACGGTGGCGGTGATGAAGCCGGTGGAGCCCGACGCCATCAAGCCGGGCAGCTTCATCGGGACGGCCGAGATGCCGCAAAAGGACGGGACCGGCAAATCGCTGGAAGTTCACGTCTTCCCACCCGGGGTGAAGATGGGCGAGGGCCACTACGGCTGGGACAAGAAGCCCGGCTCGATGATGACCAACGGCACCGTCGGCACCGTGGTCGCCGGCAAGAAGGGCAGCCGCCAGCTCGAGGTGAACTACACCTATGGCAAGCGGACCATCACCGTGCCGAAGAACGTGCCGATCGTGCAGATCGCCGGCGGCGCGCGCACCCAGGTGAAGCCGGGCATCCCGGTGTTCATGGTCGTGCAGAAGGGCGCGGGCGGTCAGCTGACGGCCGGCTCGGTGTCGATCGGCGAGAACGGCAAGAAGCCGCCGATGTGACCGCCCGCGGGGTTGGCGGGCTTTAGCCCGCCGGCACCATGGCGACGACCTCGTTGGTCTTGGAGATGAACTTAACCCCCTTGACCCGGCCGTCCTTGTAGCGGTCCCACGCGCTCTTCACCTCGACCGACGTGGGGCCGGCGGCGCCAGGGGTCGCAGGTTTGTCGGCCACGACGTCGACCTCGTAGATTCCGTCCGGAGGTGTCGCCGCGTAGACGCGGGGCAGGAAGCCTACCTTCGTCCAGCCGGCGCCGTCGGTGGTGACCTTGGCTTCCAGGTCGTAGCCGCCCCCCGCCACGGGCTTCACCGAAGCCGATTGGATCGCCTGGACATTGTCCTGGCCCTGGTAGAACTGGACTTGGCGGGCCAGCGACTTCTTGGGCCCTTCGTCCTGCATGGCCTTCTCGGGCGCCCCGCTGTCGCCGCATCCGGCGAGCAGCAGGCAGGCGGCGACGGCCGCGAACGGCATGAGCCTTGTCAGCATCTTGAACCTCCCGTTGGGCGGCTCTTCTTCTTCGCGACTCAAACGGCCGCGTCCGCCCAGGGGATCGAGGTTTGCGCCACTTCCCGCGATTGGCGAGCATTTCTTGCGCCGCGGCCTTTGGCGAACCACGTGAGCAGCCTATAAGCCCCGGTCTTCCTGCAAACGCGCTATTCGGTCCATGTCCCGCATCCTCATCACCTCGGCCCTGCCGTACATCAATGGGATCAAGCACCTGGGCACGCTCGCGGGCTCGATGCTGCCGGCGGACGTGTATGCGCGCTTCCAGCGGGCCCGCGGGCGCGAGACGCTGTACATCTGCGCGACCGACGAACACGGCACGCCGACCGAGCTGGCCGCCGCCGAGAAGGGCCAGGACCCGGCGACCTTCTGCGCCGAGCAGCACGAGGTGCAGCACCGGCTGGGCCGCGCCTTCGGCCTGTCGTGGGACCACTTCGGCCGCTCGTCGTCGCCGCAGAACCACCGGCTGACCCAGCGCTTCGCCCAGCAGCTGTGGGAGGCCGGCTTCATCGAGGAGCGGGTCACCCAGCAGGTCTATTCCAACGCCGACAAGCGCTTCCTGCCCGACCGCTACGTGATCGGGACCTGCCCGCACTGCGGTTACGAAGCGGCGCGCGGCGACCAGTGCGAGAACTGCACCCGGGTGCTGGACCCGGCCGACCTCTTGAAGCCGCGCTCGGCGGTGTCGGGCTCGACCGACATCGAGATTCGCGGCTCGAAGCACCTCTTCCTCCGCCAGAGCCTGTTCGCCGACAAGCTGCGGAGCTGGATCGAGAGCAAGCGCGGCGGCTGGCCCCTGCTGGTCACCTCGATCGCGCTCAAGTGGCTGGACGAGGGGTTGCAGGACCGCGGCATCACCCGCGACCTGGAATGGGGCGTGCCGGTCAACGCCTTCGAATGGGGCCCGAACCCCGACGGTCAGCTCCCCGACATCGGGGGTCTGGCCGGCAAGGTGTTCTACGTCTGGTACGACGCGCCGATCGCCTACATAGGGGCTACCTGGGAGTGGGCCGACGTCCGCGCGGCGGAGGCCGGGAACGGACCCGCCCCCGACGCCGACTGGGAGCGTTGGTGGCGCCAACCGGCCGCGGCCGACGTGACCTACGTCGAGTTCATGGGCAAGGACAACGTGCCCTTCCACACCGTGGGCTTCCCCTGCACCCTCATGGGCGTGAACGAGAAGCGCGACGCCAAGGGCGTCTGGTCGCCGGCCAGCAACGCGCCGTGGAAGCTGGTGGACGAGCTGAAGGGCTTCAACTGGCTCGACTACTACGGCGGCAAGTTCTCGACGTCGCAGGGACGCGGCGTCTTCATGGACCACGCGCTGGAGCTGCTGCCGCCGGACTACTGGCGATGGTGGATCTGCGCCAACGCGCCGGAGACCTCGGATTCGACCTTCGCCTGGGAGCAGTTCCGCGACCAGGTGAACGCCGACCTGGCCGACGTGCTGGGCAACTTCGTCAACCGCATCTGCAAGTTCGCGGAGAGCCGGTTCGACGGCGTCGTGCCCGAGGGCGGAGCGCCCGGAGCACTGGACGAGAAGCTGGAGGCCGACGTGCTGGCCAAGCTGCGCGAGCTGACGGGCCACATGGAGGACCGCGAGTTCCGCAAGTCGACCACGGCGCTGCGCCAACTCTGGGTCATCGGCAACCAGTACCTGACCGAGGCCGCGCCCTGGACGGCCATCAAGACCGACCGCGACCGGGCGGCGGTGGCGGTGCGCTACGGCCTGAACCTGGCGGCCCTGTTCGCGAAGGTGTCCGAGCCCTTCATCCCGTTCGCGGCCGAGAAGATCGCCGACGCCCTAGGCGAGCCGTTCCCGGCGCAGTGGCCTTCGTTGGACGGGGCCGGCGTGCTGAACGCGCTGGAGCCCGGCCGCCCGATCCGCGCGCCCGAGGTGCTGTTCCGCAAGGTCGAGGACGCCCAGGTCGCCGAATGGCGCGAGCGTTTCGGCGGGCCCGAGCTGGTGGCCGAGCCCGCGTAACGCTCCGCCGCCTAGTGCGCCGGAGCCGGGGCCTTCGGCTGGATGTCCATGAAGTCCGGGACGGTGGCGTTGTACTGCGCCGTCCAGCCCATGTCGGCGACCACGTCCTGGCTGCCCTGCCACATCATGTGCAGCGCCACGTAGAGGACGATCAGCAGGCCCAGATACCCGATCCAGCGGTACCTGTGCAGCAGCCGCGCGATGGCGTGCGCCGCAACGCCCATCAGGGCGATCGACATCAGGAGGCCGAAGACCAGGATCGCCGGGTGCTCGCGCGCCGCGCCCGCCACGGCCAGCACGTTGTCCAGCGACATGGAGACGTCGGCGACCAGGATCTGGATCAGGGCGTCCTTGAAGGACTTCGGCTTCAGCTTGGGCTCGGTGGTCGGGTCGGAGTCGAGCGCGGCTTCGGCGGCCTCTTCCGCGGCGACCGCCTGGTCGCGCAGCTCACGCCACATCTTCCAGCAGACCCAGAGCAGCAGCAGGCCGCCGGCGAACAGCAGGCCCACGATGCCCAGGAGCTGGGTGGTGATCAGCGCAAAGCCGATGCGGGTGATCACCGCGGCGGCGAGGCCCCAGAAGATCGCCTTGCGGCGCTGCTCGGGCGGCAGGCCGCCGGCGGCCAACCCCACGGCGACGGCGTTGTCGCCGGCGAGGACCAGGTCGATCATCAGGACTTGGAAAAGCGCAGAGAGGGCGGCGGGCGAAAGCAGCTCTTCGAACATCGCGCCTCAATGCGTCAGGCGGCGGCCGGCTGCAACAGTCGAGCCGCCGCTTACGCCCCGAGGCCGCCCGTTCTGGGGGGGAGGCGGCCTCAGGGTAGGCCGGTCGGCCAACCAACCCGACCGGCCGTCGGCGCAAGCACCATCGCGCCCGTTGCTCCAGAGGTTCGGTCGCGGGAATGGCCGAGGCGCCACGGCGCAAACAGGCGCGCCGGCCTTCGATCCGGTGCGAGTTGGTGCGTCTTCGCCCGTGGGGCGAGGCCTGCGACCTAGAATCGCGTCCCGCGGGACAGGGAGGTGGCGAAGGGCATGGTGAGGATCGCCGTGCCGCCGGCCGCCAGCGCCGCCGGTCCGACGTCCGGCATCAGCCGGGCTGCGATGTCCGGCGGAATGGACCCTTCCGGGGCCAGGGGATCGGCCTTCGCCGCCTCCTCGAACGCGGCGTCGTCGGCCTCGTGGTCGCCGCTCAGGAGCCGGCGCGCTCCATCAGGCAGCCCATCGCCGCCGGCGACCCGCCGCCGACCCGCTGCAGGCCCATCGAGATGCCGTCCAGCACCTCGGCGCGACTGCGCAGGACCGCGTTGAAGATCGAGAAGGTGAACATGCCCGTCCGCGGCTCGGACAGGACGGAGAAGAGCTGGGTCTGGGTCATGAACGTCCAGCCCTCGAAGCGCATGTCCTCCACCGCCATACGCGAAGTCAGGAAGCCGTTCGCGGCCCTGCGGATGATCACCGGGTCATGGATGAACCGGCCCGGATGGCCGATGGCGGGCCGGGTCGTACGCCAGAAGCCCTCGTAGTCCTCGCCGCGCAGCTCGGTGCGCGTCCTGGTCTCCTGGAGCACCGACTCGGGCAGCCATGCGGCGAGGGGGCCCCAGCTTTGTGCAGGCCCCTCGGCCGTGACGCCCAGCTTGGCCCCCCGGACACCAGCGCCCCCCCGACGAACCTTTGGGTCGCAGGTTTGAGTGCGTTTGTCAGCGACTTGTTGCGAGTGGTTGCGTTCAGCGGGGCCGGCCCGCCTCGTAGAGGGCGATGGCGGCGGCGGCCGAGACGTTGAGGCTTTCGAAGCCGCCCGGCATGGGGATCTTCGCAAGCTCGTCGCAGTGCTCGGCCACCAGCCGGCGCAGGCCTTCGCCTTCCGAGCCCAGCACCAGGACAGTGGGGCCGCCGTCCAGCACCTCGCCCAGGCCCTTGTCCGCCTCGCCGGCCAGGCCCACGGCGCGCCAGCCCAGGCGGCCCAGCTCCTCGAGCGCGCGGGACAGGTTGACGACGCGGGCGACCGGCACGCGTTCCACCGCGCCGGCCGCGGCCTTAGCCAATGCGCCGGTGAGCTTGGGCGCGTTGCGATCCTGCAGGATCATGCCGACCACGCCGAAGGCCGCGGCCGAGCGGAGGATTGCGCCCACGTTCTGGGGATCGGTCACCTGGTCGAGCACCAGCAGGACTGCGCCGTGACGGGCGTCGAAGTCGGCGAGGTCGGCGTCCTCCAGCGGCGCCGGGCGCATCGCCACGCCCTGGTGCACGGCGCCCTGGGGCAGCGCGAGGCCGATCTGGTGGGCGTCAGCGACCTCGAGGACCTTCTGCCGACCGAATCGCGCCTCGATCTGCTTGGCCTTGTCGGAGGTCGCGACGAGCCGGAGCGGCGCCTTGCGGGCGGGGTTGGCCAGAGCCGCCTCGACCGCGTGCCAGCCCCAGATCCAGTCGTCGGACGGCGGTCCGGCCCGACGTTCCGGACGCCCCTGACCCTGCGGCTTGGGGCGGAATTTCCGGCCCTTTCGGGCGTCGTTGCGTTCCGTAGGCGAGGCCACTATAAGACGCGCTCCGATTTGGGGCCCCCTCGGTGGGTCGCCGCTTTTGGACTTGGAGATCGGCGCTTTACGCCCCTCGCGTCCTCAGGCGGAAGCCTTTTCTCAGAAGGCCCCAATGAAGGCTCCGAGCGCGCTGGGGGAATGTCCCGAGTGGCAAAGGGGGGGGACTGTAAATCCCCTGCTGTAATGGCTTCGTAGGTTCGAGTCCTACTTCCCCCACCACGCGCTTGAAGTTCACTGAGGAGTTGCGGCGGCCCCGCAAAAGCTGTTGGCGGGTATAGCACAATGGTAGTGCAGCAGCCTTCCAAGCTGAGGATGCGGGTTCGATTCCCGCTACCCGCTCCAGCTCCTTGAAGCGCAAGTTTAGAAAACGCCGGCAGGACCCTGATGGCCAAAGAGAAGTTCGAACGCAACAAGCCGCACTGCAACATCGGCACGATCGGTCACGTGGACCATGGGAAGACGACGCTGACGGCGGCGATCACCATGGTTCTGGCGAAGTCGGGTGGCGCGACGGCGAAGAAGTAC
>NZ_DASWTE010000364.1:0-20360 GCF_036402295.1 Phenylobacterium sp. | reverse complement strand
CAGCTTCGGCGGCCCGCCGAAGAAGTCGGGGTTCTGGCTCACGAAGTCCTGCCAGCCGCCCGGTGTCTCGACCGCGCGCCCGGTTCCGTCCAGTCCGATGGTCGACGTCGCCAGCCGGTCGATGAAGTCGCGGTCGTGGCTGACCAGGATCAGCGTGCCGTCGTAGTCGGCCAGCAGGTCCTCGAGCAGGTCCAGGGTGTCCATGTCGAGGTCGTTGGTGGGCTCGTCCAGCACCATGACGTTGGCCGGGTTGGCCAGGGCGCGGGCCAGCAGCAGGCGGTTGCGCTCGCCGCCCGACAGGCTCTTCACCGGCTGGCGCAGCTGGCTGTCACGGAACAGGAAATCCTTGGCGTAGGCGTTCACGTGTTTCGGTTGGCCGCGCACCAGCACCTGGTCGCCACCCAGCGGCGTCAGCACGTCCTTCAGGGTCATCTCGGGCGACAGCGCGCCCCGCGCCTGGTCGATGTAGTTGACCGTGAGGTTGGTCCCCAGCTTCACGGTCCCGGCGTCGGGCGCCAGCTCGCCCAGCAAGAGCTTCACCAGCGTGGTCTTGCCGGCCCCGTTCGGGCCCACGATCGCAACGCGGTCGCCGCGCAGGATCCGCGTCGAGAACGTCTTCAGGATCGTCCGCTCGCCGAACGCCTTGGTGATGCCCTTGGCCTCGACCACTCGCTGGCCCGACACGCCGGAACTGGCCAGCCCCATGTTCAGCTCGCCGCGCATCTCCTTCATGCGGTCGGACATGTCCTGGCGCATGGAGATCAGCCGCCGCCTGCGGCCCTCGTTGCGCGCCCGCCGCGCCGTGACGCCGCGCGCCATCCAGTGCTGCTCGCGCTCGATGGCGCGGGCGAGCCTTCGCGCCTCCTCGGCCTCGGCCGCCTCGATCTTCTCGACCCAGGCGTCGAAGGCGCCGAAGCCTTCGTCCAGCCGCCGCACCTGCCGGTACTCGAGCCAGAAGCACTTCTGGGTCACCCGCTCGAGGAACGCCCGGTCGTGGCTGACGATCAGCGCCGCGGCGCGGCAGGCGGCGACCTCGGCCTCCAGGGTCTCGATGGCCAGGATGTCGAGGTGGTTGGTGGGCTCGTCCAGCAGGATGACGTCGGGGTCCTCGGCGAACGCCTTGGCCAGCGCCGCCCGTCGGCTCTCGCCGCCCGACAAGCCTTCCGTGGACTTCTCCGGGTCCAGCCCGAAGTCGTGCAGCGCCGCCTCGGCCCGGTGCGGCTCGGCGCCGCCCGAGATCGCGTAGTCCAGCACTGTCGCGCCGCCGATCGCCGGCTCCTGCGGCACGTAGGAGATCCGCGTGGCGGGCGTGACTGTCCGCTCGCCGTCGTCGGCCTGGATCTCGCCGGCCAGGATGCGCAGCAGCGTCGACTTGCCCGCCCCGTTGCGCCCGACCAGGCACGCGCGCGTCCGCGCCTCCAGGGCCAGGTCGACCCCGTCGAACAGCATCAGCGGGCCATCCGCCAGGCGGACACCCTTCAGGGCCAGGATCGGCGCTCTCATGGGGGCGCTCACATGGACGACTGGGTCGTGCGACGCAAGATCACGCTTCTGTCGCAAAGCCCAAAGGCCTACATCCCCGCGATGCCCGGCGAACCCTTCTGGCGGCGAAAGACCCTCGAGCAGATGACCGTCGCCGAGTGGGAGAGCCTCTGCGACGGCTGCGGCCTGTGCTGCCTGGTGCGCTTCGAGGACGAGGCGACCGACGAGGTCATTCCCACCCGCGTACACTGCAAGCTGTTCGACGCCGACCTCTGCCGCTGCTCGGACTACGCCGAGCGCCACAAGTCCGTGCCCGACTGCATCAAGCTCACGCCGCACAACATCGAGGCGCTGGAGTGGATGCCGAAGAGCTGCGCCTACCGCCGCCTGCACGAGGGCCGCGACCTGGCGGACTGGCATCCGCTGATTTCCGGCGACCCCGAGAGCGTCCACCGCGCCGGCATCTCCGTTCGCGGCCAGACCATCAGCGAAACCGCGCTGGCCGACCCGGAGGACGCCCTCGACTTCGCGGCCTGGGACCTCGTGGTGGAGCGAGGCGACGACTAGAAGGCGTCGGCGGCGACGGCCGTATCGAAGCGGTTCGGCCCGCCGCTAGGTATGCAGCCGAGGACGGTCAGGAAGCCTAGATAGGTCCCGAGGGCGACCAGGAAACCCAGCACCGAGCCGGCCTCGCCGAGGCCGAGCCTGGCCGCCCACACGGGTTCCGCCGCGGCGAGCCCTGGGACTATGAACACGAGGGGCGTGAGCTGCCACCAACCGGACCGGCCGATGTCATGCAGCCGCCGCGTGACGAGGCAGGTCGAGACCCAAGCACTCACGCCGCTGCCCAGCAGAAAGGCCACGCCCGCGTAACCTATCAGCGGCGCGTACGCCGAGGCGATTGTCCTTGCCACGGCGTCGACCAGCCATCCTGCGGCGAAGACGACGGCAAGCGCCAGCCAGTAGGGCCGACGGCTGGTGCGCCCTGCGCCCCAGAACCACCACGTCACATTGTTCATGCCCTGCCTCCCTCGATCGAACAAAAGCCGAACGCGTCAAGGTCGGCAAGATGTGACTAAATCGCCACACCCCGCCTTGCGGGCTGGAACCGTCCGCCCAATCTAGTACTCACACCGTGAGCATGGTCTTTCGAGGAGTCTGAGGAGTTTGGCGCGCGACCCCTACCAGGAGCTGGGCGTTTCCCGCACGGCCACGGCGGACGAGGTCCGCAAGGCCTTCCGCAAGCTCGCCAAGGAAAACCACCCGGACACCAACCCCGGCAACAAGGCGGCCGAGGAACGCTTCAAGAAAGTGTCAGCCGCCTTCGACATCGTGGGCGACGCCGACAAGCGCAAGAAATTCGACCGCGGCGAGATCGACGCCGACGGCCGCGAGACCATGGGCGGCTACGGCGGCGGCGGCCCCTGGGGCGGCGGCCAGGGCCCCGGTGGCTTCGGCGGCCATACCGGCGGCCGTCAAGGCGGCTTCCGAACCGACACCTTCGAGGGCGTCGACCTGGGCGACATCCTGGGCGAGATGTTCGGCGGCGCGCGCCAGGGCCGGCCGGGCGGCGCGGGCGGCGGCTTCGGCGGCTTCTCCCAGCGCGGCGCCGATACCCGCGCCCGCCTCGAGATCGACCTCGTCGACGCCATCCGCGGCGGCAAGCAGCGGATCGCCTTCTCCGACGGCCGCACCATCGACGTCACGATTCCCAAGGGCGCCCAGGACGGCCAGACCCTGCGCCTGAAAGGGCAGGGCGCGCCCGGCCGTTCGGGCCCCGGCGACGCCTTCATCGAGATCGCGCTCAAACCGCACCCGCTCTATCGTCGCGAGGAGGGCGCGCTGGTCATGGACGTGCCGATCGCCTTCTACGACGCGGTGCTGGGCGGCAAGGTGGAGGCGCCGACGCCAGACGGCCCCGTCAACATCACGGTGCCGAAGGGCGCCAACACCGGCACGCGCCTGCGCCTGAAGGGCAAGGGCCTCTCCGACGCCAAGGGTCACCGCGGCGACCTCTTCGCCCGCCTGGTCGTCGTCCTGCCCGACGCGTCCGACCCGGCCCTGGAAGCCTTCGCCGAAGAGTCCCGCGCCAAACGCCCCTACAGCCCCAAGCGCCGCTAGCGCCCCAGGCGCAGTCTTGGAACCGCGGAAAGGGCGCGGAAGAGGCCGTTGCTGCTGACCCTCCGCGTCCTTCTGCGTTTTCCGCGGTCGATTCTTGTTGGCGCTGTCGCGCCCGCCGGCGCCATCAAACAGCTAGGCTTGGCTAACGCGAGCTAATATCGGTGTTCAGCCCGGGTTCAGTCGCAACCCTCTAGCTGTGGTCGTCATGAAACGCCTCTTCGCCCTCGCTGTCCTGGCGCTGGTCGCCTGTGGACCGACGCAGGTCGCGGCCCAGTCGGGCCGCGCCGTGCTGGGCTTCGGCGAGGACCGCGGCGCGGGTCGCCAGGTTCCGCTGGCTCAGGTCGTGCGCAGTATTGCCGCGCGCCATCCTGGCCGCCATCTGAACACAACCATGGGCGAGTACGGCGGAAGGGCCGCCTACTTCGTCCAGTGGCAGATGGAGAACGGACGGGTGGTGGTCTTCGTTGTCGATGCCGAAAGCGGCCGCGAACTCGGGCGCCAGGGCGGCTGAAGCCGGCATTAACGTCCAGGGCCCCCATCCCGGGAGCGGCTGGCGGAACATGAAGGAAGAAGGGACGCGAACGTGCGCATCCTGCTTGTAGAAGACGATCCGGATCTCTCGCGTCAGCTGAAGCTGGCGCTCTCCGACGCGGGCTATGCGGTCGACCACGCGCCCGACGGCGAGGAGGCCCAGTTCCTCGGCGAGACCGAGCCCTATGACGCCATCATCCTCGACCTCGGCCTGCCCAAGGTGGACGGGGTGTCGGTGCTGGAGCGCTGGCGGCGCGAGTCCATGGCCACGCCGGTGCTGATCCTCACCGCCCGCGGCGCCTGGAGCGAAAAGGTCGCGGGCTTCGACGCCGGCGCCGACGACTACCTGACCAAGCCGTTCCACACCGAGGAGCTGCTCGCCCGCCTGCGCGCCCTGCTGCGCCGCTCGGCCGGCCATGCATCGCCCAACCTGTCGTGCGGCGGCCTGCGCCTGGACCCGCGCGCGGCCCGCGCCAGCGTCAACGGCGAGCCCCTGCGGCTCACGTCGCTGGAATACCGCCTGCTGCACTACCTGATGATGCACCAGGGCCGTGTGATCAGCCGCACCGAGCTGGTCGAGCACCTGTACGACCAGGACTTCGACCGCGATTCGAACACCATCGAGGTGTTCATCGGCCGCGTGCGCAAGAAGATCGGCTCCGACCGCATCGAGACGGTCCGCGGCCTGGGCTACCGCCTGATCTGCCCGGCCGACGAGGTCGACGTGGAGACGGCCAAGACGTGAGCCTCCTCGGGGGCCTCACTCGTCCGTCGCTTGCCCGCCGGCTGGTGATCCTGGCCTCGGGCGGCATCGTGGCCGCCCTGGCGATCGCCGCCGTCGTCCTGGCCCTGCTCTTCCAGCAGGCGGCGCTGCGCCGCTTCGACGCCAACCTCTCCGACCTGATCGACAACCTCATCGCCGGCACCACCATCGAAGAAGGCGAGGTGGTGGCCCCGGCGCTCACCGACCTTCGCGCCCTGCGCGCGCTGTCCGGCCGCTATTGGGAGATCGCCGAGGTCACCGAGGACGGCCAGGTCCGCGCGCTCGAGGGGCTCACCTCGCGCTCGCTCTACCAGTCGGTGCTCCAGGTCCCGCCCGACCTCGCCCAGCGCCTGCAGGCCGAGCCCGGCGAGCCCATCGCCTACGACGCCCCCGGACCGCAGGCCGGCGAGCGGGTCCGCGTGCTCGCCCGCTGGACCACCTTCTACGGCCTGCGCCAGCCGCTGGTGTTCCTGGCCGCCGAGGATCGCCGGCCGGTCGACCGCGAGGTCGTCAACTTCGTCACCGCCACCGCCGTCGCCTTCGGCCTGCTGGGCGTGGGCCTGATCGTGGCGGTGATCCTCCAGGTCCGCGTGGGCCTGCGCCCGCTCTTCCGGCTGCGCACCGAGGTGGCCGACGTCCGGCGCGGCAAGAGCGAGCGGCTGCAGGCGGTCTATCCGTCCGAGCTCAGGCCCTTGACCGACGAGCTGAACGCCCTCGTCGCCCACAACCAGGAGACCGTCGATCGCCAGCGCACCCACGTCGGCAACCTGGCGCACGCGCTGAAGACCCCGATCTCGGTGATGATCACCGAGGCCGGCCAGCGGCCCGGCCCGCTCGCCGAGGTGGTCACCCGCCAGGCCGAGGTCATGCGCCAGCAGGTCGACCACCACCTGCGCCGGGCCCGCGCCGCCGCCCGCAGCCAGGGGCAGGGCGAGCGCACGTCGGTCGCCGAGGTGCTGGACGAACTGGCGCGCACGCTGGAGCGCATCTTCCAGGACAAGGGCGTCACCATCGATTGGGACGCCCCGGACGACCTGTGGTTCCTCGGCGAACGGCAGGACTTCATGGAGATCGCCGGCAACGCGATGGAGAACGCCGGCAAGTTCGGCCGCCGCCGCGTGCGCGTACGCGCCGTTCCCGAGGGCGCCGAACGGATGCGGCTCACCGTCGAGGACGACGGCCCAGGGCTCACGCCGGAGCAGCGCGAGGAGGTGGTCGAGCGCGGAGCCCGCCTCGACGAGAACGCCCCGGGATCGGGCCTCGGCCTCTCCATCATCGACGAGCTGGCGCGGGCGTACCGCGGCGCGCTGACCCTCGGCGACTCGTCGCTGGGCGGCCTTTCGGTGACGGTGGACCTGCCGCGCGCCGCCGACTGAGATGGCCTGCCGCACGGAAAAAACATAGGCTTGGTAAAGCCTTAACCCCGAAGAAGGCATGTTTCCCGTCTAACGGCGTTCTGCCGGGACACGGAACCCCATGGCCGCGCTTTCCGAGCGCAAGATCGCGATCGTCCGCACCCTGGTCGAGCAGGCCCCCGACCGGGTGGTCGGCAGCCTGCGCCTGGCGCTGGCCGAGACCGGCGACGAAAGCGCGCTCGGCGGCGTGAAGCGCCTCGTCGAGGCCGAGGCCGCAGACCGCACCCTGCGCAACACGATCCTGCAGCCCATCGCGCCCATGTGCGTGGCCGGCGGCGACGATCCTGCCGAACTCACCTTCCCGGCGCGGACCCTGTCGCTGATCTGGCGGGCGCTGAAGGACACCGAGGCCGAGGCCGTCGAGAAGCTCCGCAAGGACGAGTATTTCGAGGCCCACAAGCTCACCGACGCCCAGGACCAGCTCGTGGCCGCCGCGGCCGCCGGCCTGCGCGAGCGCGCGCATCCCGACTACATCGCCGCCGCCGAGCTCGCCGACCGCGGGCGCGACGACGGCGCGAAACAGCTCATCGCGGCCCTCGAGATCGGCGCGGTCGTGCGCCATACCACCCAGCGCATGCCCGAGTGGCTCGCCCATCCCGGCGGCGACACCACCGCCGGCGCGCGCCTGGCCTACAAGGACGCCGTCGCCATCGCCGACGACGCCGGCCCGCTCTTCTTCCGCATGCTGGCCGCCCAGATGGCCCAGCCGTGGATGGTCATGCGCATCATCTCGGCGGTGATGGACAAGCCCACCGAGCGCTATCTGCGCGATTCCGAGCTGGCCGACTTCGGGGAGAAGCTGCTGGCCGACATCGACGCTTCGATCGCTGCCATCGGCGCCATGAACGCCGCGGACGGCCCGGGCATGGGCCGCATTGGCGCGCGCCTCGCCGAACTCGTCGTCCACCAGATCATGGAAATGGAGGGCTCGGTCGAGCTTCCCCGCGACCAGGGCTGGGGGCTTCGCGTGGTCAAGCAGCGCGCCAGCCTGGCCGCGGTCGTCGAGGCCCGCCTCAAGGAGGCCGAGCGCGCCGTCATCGAGGCCCTGCCGATGTTCGCCCCGCGCAACCAGCGCGTCCGCCACCAGGTCCCGCGCCTGTCGGCGCCGCCGGAAGAGCGCTGGGTGACCCACGCCACGACGCTGCTGGCGTTCTCGGAAGAGCTGCGCACCACGGCGAACTACGGCGGCTTCTCCACGGTCCGGAACAAGATGGTCGGCAAGCTGGGCGAGTACATCGACCACTACGTGGAATCCGTCGTCGACCTCTTGCACACTGACGACGTCGAGGACCGCGCCATCGCCGCCGCCTTCCTCGAGTGCGCCGCCGACTTCAGCGTTTTCCTGCGCGGCGACAAGGCCGCCGAGCTCATCCGCCGCCGCGCCCATTCCGCCCTCCACGACGCCGGCCAGCGGGCGACGGGATAGGGCGCGCCGACACCCCCGATCGGGGGAGGGCGCCGGGTTTCGTGCGGCCTAGCTTCGTCCCCGTCAGCGTTCATGGGGGCAAAACATGCGCAAGATCATCACCGTCGGCGTGGCTGTGGCCGCGCTTCTCTCCGGCTCGGCCGCGTCGGCTCAGGGCCTGCAGGTCAGCTATTCCACCGACGCGTCCATGGACTGCGCCGCCGTCGCGGCAGAGTCGGCGCGCATGGACCAGCTCGTGGCAGACGCCAACGCCAGGATCGGCAAGGCCAACGGCTCGGCCCAGGGCGCGGGCATGGCCTCCACCGTCGCGGTGGAAGGCATGCTGCGCACCGGCGTGCTGGGCCGCGTGCCCGGCGCGGGCATGTTCGCCAACCAGGCGGCCAACCTGGCCAAGCAGCGCGCCGCCCAGGTCCAGGCCGAGGCGGCCAACACGATCCAGACGGCCACCACCCGCAAGGCGGTCATGGTCGGCCTCTACTCGGGTAAGGGCTGCGACGCCCCGCCCGCCGCGGCGCCCGCCGCCGAAGTGGAAGCCACGGCGCCCACCGGCGCGTGACGCCTAAGGCGGGTCCAGGCTTGGGGCGCTCTTTTCCCGATCAGCGTCCCGGGTGGGCCACCCGTGAATACCGCGCAGTCCGGCGCCGCGGGGCGACGCCCCCATGCGAGACCTCGCGCGTCGGCTTTTCACGGGTGGCCGGACCCCGCGCCGACATCACGCACTCCTGAAAGGCGAGTTCGTCGACTCCCCGACACAACCGGCCCGCGAAGGGTGTATACTGTGAAGGTTGGGTGTGGGGGCGTGTCCGCGCATCCGTTGTCGTGAGGGAGATCGTCGATGCCCCTCTTCACCTTCTATCCGTGTCGGCGGGACGGATCGTCCACCGCCTTCGAGACGTTTGAGCAGCCCGGCGACGCCGCCGCCCTGCGTCGCGCGGAGCAGGTCCTGCGGGAGCACCCCAGCGCGGTGGAGGTCGTCGTCTGGCAGGAGGAGCGGCGCGTCGGCGCCGTCTGCCGAGTGTCCGATCACGCCTGATCCCCGCTTGCTCTTGGCCGCGGGTTCGGCCAAAGCCGTCGCATGTCGAGTAAGCCCGCCAAGGACCGGCGCACCCTGGCCGTCGCCGTCATGGCGGCGTTCAGCGCCGCCCTGGCCGTGATCTGCCTCGGGCTCGCCTGGGCGTTCACGGTCCAGCGTGAGGAAGCCGCCTGCTGGCGCGCTGCGGCCCAGTTCCAGCTCCAGCCGGAAGGCGATTGCCAGAGCTCCATGTGGGCCAAGACCGAGCCGGGCGTCGAAGCGCCGCCCGCCCGGCCGTAAGGCCTGAGAACCGACGGGAGGGGCGTGCGTTGTTGCGGAGCTTGCTGGCGGCGCTGGCCGTCCTAGCGGTCGCAGGTCCGGCCGTCGCCGAGACGGTCCTCTACCGCAACGCCACGCTGATCGACGGCACGGGCGCGCCGCCGCGGCCCGGCACGTCGGTGCTGGTGGACGGCGAGAAGATCGCCGAGGTCCGCCCCGCCGCCCAGCTCGCCGCGCCGCCCGGCGCCCGCGTCGTCGACCTCACCGGCAAGGTCCTGCTGCCCGGCCTGATCGACAGCCACGAGCACCTCGCCACGCCCCCCAACCGCCGCCGCGCCGAGGCGAGCCTGCGCCGCGACCTCTACGGCGGCGTCACCCTCGTGCGCGACATGGCCGACGACCTGCGCGCCGTGGCCGAGCTCGCCCGCGCCAGCCGCAAGGGCGAGATCCCCGCGCCCGACATCCGCTATGCCGCCCTCATGGCCGGCCCCAGCTTCTTCGCCGACCCGCGCACCATCTCCGTCTCCTACGGCTACACGCCCGGCAAGACGCCCTGGATGCAGGCCGTCGACGAGACCACCGACCTGCGCGAAGCCGTCACGCTGGCCCGCGGGACCTCGGCCTCCGCGATCAAGATCTACGCGAACCTCCCCGCTGGCCTGGTCAGGAAGATCGCCGCCGAGGCCCACCGCCAGGGGCTGCAGGTCTGGGCCCACACGGCCGTCTATCCCGCGACGCCGGCCGAGGTGGCCGCCGCTCGTCCCGACGCCATGAGCCACGCCTGCAGCCTGGGTCACGCGGTCGCCGGGACGCCCGCCTCGTACCAGTCGCGCACGCCGATGGACGCCGCGCCGTTCCTCGCCGCCGACAACCCGACCGTCGGGGCGCTCCTGCAGCAGATGAAGGCGGCCGGCATCGTGCTCGACGCCACCACCAGCATCTATGGCCAGCGCCGCCCCGGCGGCCGCCCTGGCCTCTGCTCGGGGGCCATGTCCGAAGCCCTGACCCGCCAGGCCTTCAAGGCCGGCGTCACGATCAGCGCTGGCACCGATTGGGTCGCCCCTTACGACGACCCCTGGCCCACCCTGCATAAGGAGATGGCGGCGCTCGCCAGGGCCGGCCTGCCGCTCGGCGAGGTGATCAAGGCCGCCACGCTGAACGGCGCCCGCGCCGCCGGCGCCGAAGCCGAGACGGGCTCGATCCAGGTCGGCAAGCTCGCCAACCTGATCGTGCTGGCGAAGGACCCCACCGCCGACCTCGCCAATCTCCAGACCCTGGAGCTCACCATCAAGCGCGGCCGCGAGTACCGCCGCGCCGACTTCGTCCCCCTGACGAAGGCCGACCTCCAGGAGGCCGAATGAACCGCCGCACCCTGCTCGCCCTCTCCGCCGCCGCAGCCGCTGCGCCCGCCGCCGCCGCATCAGACCCGCTGGCGAAAACCATCGTCGTCAACGCCCTCGGCGGTCTGGGCGACCCCAACTTCGACGAGCCGCCGCGCCCGGTGCTCACTCCCCGCATTCTGGCCGACGCCCGCGCCTCTGGCACGACCGCGGTCAACGTCACCATCGGCTTCGTCGCCGGGCCCATGGAGCCGTTCCAGCACTCGGTGGCCGAGGTCGCCCAGTGGATCCGCCTCATCCGCGAGCATCCCGCCGACGTCAGCCTCATCCTCACCGCCGCCGACATAGAGCGCGCCAAGCGGGAGAAGAAGATCGGCGTCATCCTGGGTTTCCAGAACTCGGCCCAGATGGGCGACGATGCCACCCGCGTCGACCTCTTCGCCGACCTGGGCGTCCGCATTATCCAGCTCACCTACAACCTCAGGAACCAGCTGGGTGACGGGTCGATCGTCCCGGAAGGCCGCGGCCTCACCGACTTCGGTCGCCAGGTGGTGGACCGCCTGAACGCCAACCGCGTGATGGTCGACCTCTCGCACTCCGGCCGCCAGATCTGCCTCGACGCCATCCAGGCCTCGAAGCAGCCGATCTCGATCAACCACACCGGCTGCCGCGCCCTCGTCGACCTGCCGCGCAACAAGACCGACGAGGAGCTGCGCCTGGTGGCCGAGAAGGGCGGCTTCGTCGGCATCTACTTCATGCCGTTCCTGAACCCGTCGGGCCACGCCACGGCGGCCGACGTGGTGGCCCACCTCGAGCACGCCATCGACGTCTGCGGCGAGGACCACGTGGGCATCGGCACCGACGGCGGCACGACGCCCATCGACGACCTCGAGGCCTACAAGGTGGCGCTCAAGAAGGAACACGAGCTGCGCAAGGCCCGCGGCGTCGCCGCGCCCGGCGAGCGGGCCGACACCCACCCGTTCGTCGACGACCTGCGCGGCCCCGACCAGTTCCGCAAGCTCGCCCGCCTGCTGGCCGCCCGGGGCCACAAGCCGGCCCGGATCGAGAAGATCCTGGGCAAGAACTTCGTCCGCTACGCCCGGGAGGTTTGGGGCGCCTGAGGGCCAGCGCCTCCGCTCCGGCCTCAGCCCTTCGGCCTCAGGTCCGGCCGCGAGGCCAGGAAGGCCGCGCGCTCGGCGGCGGTCAGCACCTTGGCCTTCTTCAGGCGGGACACCCTGGGCGTCGGCTGGGCGTAGGTGGCGGGCTTGCCGCCTCTTTGCGGGGGTCTCATCGCTTCTGGAACCGCTTGGCCTCGGCGGCCAGCCTGCCCACCCAAGCCTCGGGCGCCGTGCTCTCGGCCTGGAACGGCAGTTCGCCGGCCACGCCGCGCAGCGCCAGCCAGAGCGGCGCGCTGAAGTGGCCCAGCACCCGCAGGGGCCGGCGCTTGTCGTCGGTGACGTCCCAGCCGGCGTCCTCGAAGGCGAACACCTGGGCCGCCGCCGGCTTCGTCTCCACGTGGTCCCAGTCCGCCGGCCGTTCGATGGCCTCGGCCTCGTCGGCGGTCAGGCCGAACAGCGCCTTCGAGCACGCGTCGATCTCGGGGAACTCGGCCCGCGCCTCCGGTTCGGCGAACTCGCGCTTCATCAGAGCCTTCAGCTCCAGGTCCGCCACTCCGGGCAGGTCGATCAGGCGGCGCAGGACCGGCTTGCTATTCATCCCGCACGGCCTATCCCGGATGCGGTCCCTTGGCGAGGGCTGCCTTCCAGGCGGCGCCGGCCGTTCAAGCGCCGGTCTGCGCGTGAATCGCATCGCGCCGCCCGTGGAGTTTGCTAGCTTCCCCTCCGTTGAGGGCGGGAGATGGACTTCATGCAGACGCGACGGGCATCCGCCTTGGCCCTGGCCGTGACCCTGGCGCTGGCCGCGCCGGCGGCCGCCCAGCCGCCCCCACGCTCAGCGGACGGGCATCCGGACCTCTCGGGAAACTGGTCGAACGTGTCGCTGACCAAGCTGGAGCGGCCGTCGAACCTGAAGGGCCTGACGATGCCGGAAGCCGAGGCCAAGCGGCTGGCGGCGAACGACCCGATCCTTCGCCAGGCGCAGGCCGACCGCAATCCCAGCGACCCCAACGCCGGCCCGCTCGCGCCCGGCGGCAGCACCGGCCACGACGCCGTCTTCCTCGACAACGGCACGGCGTACGCCCAGATCAAGGGCGAGTACCGCACCTCCTGGATCGTCGAGCCGGCCGACGGGCGCATGCCGCTCACCGAACTCGGCCAGCGGCGCCGGCGCGAGGCCGCGGCGATGAGCAACCGCATGGACCCGGCGGGGCCTGAGGATCTCGCCCCCAACGACCGCTGCCTGATCGGCTCACGCAACTCGGGCGGGCCCGGGATGCTGAACAACGTCTACAACTCGAACTACCAGTTCCTGCTGACCCGCGACGCGCTCGTGGTGATCGTGGAGATGGGCTTCGGGGTGCGCACCATCCCGATCCTCAAGGACAAGGCTGCCGCCCAGGCCGCGCACGGCCCGGCCGTCCTGCATCGCTGGATGGGCGACGCGACCGCCTGGTGGGAGGGCGACACACTGGTCGTCGAGACGGTCAACGTGAACCCGGTGCAGGGCCGGTTCGGGCCGATCTTCCTCTCGGAGAAGGGCCGCGTGACCGAGCGGCTCACCCGCACCTCGGCCAAGGAGATCGCCTACGAGTTCACCGTCGAGGATCCGGATCACTATACGCAGGCCTGGAAGGCCGAGATGGTCCTGACCGCTCTCGGCGGCCAGATCTACGAATACGCCTGCCACGAGGGCAATTACGCCATGACCGGCATCCTCGGCGGCGCCCGCGCCAAGGAATCCGGCGGGTCTGCACCGTAGGAGGGCGGCGGGGAGTGGTTCTCCCACCTCCGCCCCCAACGTCTGTCATCCCGGTCTTTGGCCTGCGGCCAAAACCGGGATGACACTCGCGGTGTGGACGGTGGTTCGACTAGCTCAGCGGAACCCCGTCCAGCGTGATCCGGTGCATCAGCCGCCGATGCCCGTGGTAGTCGTTCATCGCGCAGTGCCATGTGCAGCGGTTGTCCCAGATGGCCATCGAGCCCGGCCGCCACTTGAAGCGGGTCACGAACCGCGGCTGCACCGCGTGCGCATAGAGAAACGTCAGCAGGGTCTGGCTCTCCTGCGCCGTCACGCCCAGAATCTCGCGGGTGAAGCCGGGGTTCACGTAGAGCGCCTTCTTGCCGCTGCCCGGGTGGGTGATCACCACCGGGTGTACGGCCTCGGGCGTGTCGGCGTAGCCCGCCAGCTCGGGGCGGTCGGTCTTCGCATAGCCGCCGGCCTCGCCGAAGACGTGCGCCGAGGCGTGCCGCGCCGTCAGGCCCTTGAGCGTCGCCTTCATGTCGTCGGGCAGGGCGTCGTAGGCGGCGTACATGTCGGCGAACAGGGTGTCGCCGCCGGCCGGCGGGGTCTCGATCGCCAGCAGCACCGAGCCCATGGCGGGCGCCGCGTCGTACGAATGGTCGGTGTGCCAGCCGCCGCCGATGTTCGAGGTCTGGGCCTCGGTCTTCTCCACCTTGGCGATCTCGGGCCAGCGCTCGGTCTTGGGGAAGTAGCGGTTGACCACGATCGGCCCCAGCCGGCGGGCGAAGCCGATCTGGTTCTCAGGCGTCAGCTGCTGGCCTTCCAGGAACACGACCCCGCGGTCGAACACCGCCTGGCGGATCGCGTCGACCGCCGCGTCGCTGGCCACGCGCACGTCCAGGCCGCGGATCATCGCCCCGCAGCCGGGCAGGCGTTCGATCTCGAGGACGGCGGCGCTCATGGGATCCTCCTGGTTTCCAGGAAGCGTGCCCCGGGCGCTTGGCCCGCATTGTCACAGCCGTTACATTTCCGCCCATGTCGCCCGAGGACCGCGCCCGCGCCGCCGCCATCCTGGAAGCTTCCGCCTGGCTTTCCCAGGCCGGCCGCGGCCTGGTCGAGCCGTTCCTCAAGCACGGCCGCATCGTCCGCCTCGCCGTCGGCCAGTGGGTGCAGGCCGAGGGCGACGACGAGACCGGGGTCCTCGTCGTGCTGGAGGGCGCCCTGCAGGTGCTCTGCAAGGCGCCCGGCGACCGCGAGGTGCTGATCGGCCAGCTCCGCGCCGGCGCCGCGCTCGGCCAGACCACCCGCTTCGGCGGCGGGCCGCGGCTGGTCACGGCCATCGCCGCCGAAGACGTCACCATCCTGCAGGTGTCCGACCGCGCGCTCTCGCGCATCGCCCACGACGCGCCCCACGTCTGGCAGGCGATCGCCGCGCTGCTCTACCTCCAGCTCCGCAACCTGCTCGAGTTGGTGGGCGAACTCGCCGCCCTGCCGCCGCGCGAGCGGCTGGCGCGGCGCCTCTGTCTCATGGCCGGCGGCCCCTCAGGACCCAACCTGCGCATCACCCAGGAGGCGCTGGGCGAGATGGTGGGCCTGACCCGCAAGACCGCCAACCTGCACCTCTCCGCCTTCGAACGCGACGGCCTCGTGCGCCGCGCCTACGGCGGCCTCACCGTCACCGACCTTCCCGGGCTGGCGCGGGTGGCGGGGGTGTAGTCTTCCAAAGCCCTCCTCCTCGACGGAGGAAGGAAGGCGATACTTCTGAGAACGGAGCGAACCCTACGCCGCCACAGCCTTCCGCCGCCGCAGCGCCGCGCCGGTGGCGCCGAAACCCAGGATCATCAGGGCCCAGGTCCCCGGCTCGGGGATCGGAGCGACCTCGATGAACAGCTTCAGGGCGCCCCGGGTCTGGGTGAACGCATCGGGGTCCCAGGTGATGACGAACTCGTTCTCGCCCAAGCCCATGTAGAGGTCGAGCCGCGTGTCCACGGCATCGATGGTGAAGGGGATCACCGGCGTGATCCGCGTCACCTGTTCGCCCGGATTGCCGGGCAGGTCGATCGGCGGGAAGGCCGTGTTGACCACGAAGTCGCCCAACAGCTGGAAGGTGATGCCGCCCAGGCCATCGTCGACGGCCGGGCCCTGCAGCGCCACCGTCCAGCTCACCGGTTCCTCAGGTAAGGTGGTGGGCTCGTCGCCGGCGAACACGTCGACGAACTTGTTCGTCTCGCCCACGAACTGCAGGCTCACGCCGGTGATCGGGTTCGGCCCGCCCCACTTCGGCAGGAACACCGACTTGAAGCCCGACTGGTCGAACGCGAACGTGTCCTGGAACACGACCACCGCGGCGCTCGCCGGCGCCACGGCACAACTCAGCGCCAATCCGGCGGCGACAATCGCACCCCACCTACGCAAAGCAGCCTCCCCAGATGCAGCCCGCACGCGTGACCCCGCAGCTTGCGTGCTGCGGCGATAGCGGGTCAACGGACGCTATGACGTCCCGGTTCCGCCTTTCGCTCGCCCGCCGCCCGCGCCTGGCGCTGGCGCTCGCCGTGGCGGCCGGCGCGGCGGTGTCGCTGTGGCTCCGCTGGCTGCCCGAGGAGGGGCGCAGGGTGACGCTCACGCCCGTTGTGGCCGGCGTCCTCTCCGACCCCGGCTCGCCCGCCGCCGGCGCAGGGCGGCCGCAGGTCATCGTGGTGGTCTTCACCGACTACCAGTGCCCGATCTGCAAGGCGACCGACCCGGCGCTCGACCGCCTGCTGGCGGCCGACCCCACCGTGCGCGTGATCTGGAAGGACTGGCCGATCCGCGGGCCGCAGTCCGACCTCGCCGCCCGCACGGCGCTCGCCGCCCACGCCCAGGGCCGCTACCGCGAAGTCCACGCCGCCCTGATGGCCGCCCGCGGCCCGCTCACGCCCGAGCGCATCGCCGCCATCGCGCGCACCGCCGGCGCCGACCCCGACCTCTCAGCGACCCGCGAGATCGACGCCCAGCTCAAGCGCCACGCCGCCCAGGCCTTCGGCCTCGGCCTCTCCGGCACGCCCGCCTACCTCGTCGGCCCCTACCTCCTGGAAGGCGGCCTCGACGACCGTCGCCTCCGCCACGCCGTCGAAAAGGCCCGCAGGGCCGGCCCGCCGAAGCCGAGCTAGCCGTCCGCCCGTATCGTGTTTGCCTCGCGGCCGTCGCGGGCCTATCTGCGGGGCAGCCGCGGCAACCTTCGGGGGTGCGTCATGGAACGTCTGGTCACAGGTCTCGCGATCGTCCTCCTGGCCGCCTCGACCGCGGCCGCCCAGCCGCCGCCGGCCGAGCCCTACGTCCCCGGCGAGCGCGGGCGCGAGGCGGTGGACAAGGCCGGGAAGATCGTCACCCAGCCCGGCCGCGACCTGGGCGTCTCGAAGATCGAGATCCCGCCGCTGCTGATCTCCGCCGCGGCCGATCCCTACGACCTCACCGGCCTCTCCACCTGCCAGTCCCTGTCCGACGAAGTGGCGCGGCTCTCCGAGGTGCTGGGCCCCGACATCGACAAGCCCAAGCCTGGCGAGGAGCGCCGCGGCGGCCAGATCGCCGAGGCCGGCGGCAAGGCGGTGGTCAACTCGCTGATCCCGTTCCGCGGCCTGGTGCGCGAGGTCTCGGGCGCCGCGCCCGCCCAGCGCCAGCTCAACGCCGCCATCGACGCCGGCTTCGCCCGCCGCGGTTTCCTCCGCGGCGTGTCCCGCGGGCGCAACTGCAAGGGCGACTGATCTGTCCCGTTACGCCTGCCAGGCGAATTGCGACCGATTACCGTAACTAATTTCAATTTTGTTAAACAAATCGGCGAGTTAGTCTTCAGGGGTCACGACTCTCGGAAGGGTGCGTCCATGAGCGATCGTTTCGACTTCTCGGCCTTTGCCGACGGTCCGGGCAATTCCGGCTTCGGCCAGGCCCACGGCCCGGGCATCGACCTGCGGCCGGAACTTCCCCAGTCCACGCCGGACCTGTTCGCGGTCGACCTCTCCCACCGCATCGACGTGGCCGACCTCGGCCTGCCGGCGGCCAAGGGCGGCGGCGGTGGCGGCCCGGGCGGCGGCGGGGGCGGCGGCGGTGGCACGACCTACCCCGACTACACCACCTCGGTCGCAGGCAGCGCCTACAACATCACCATCCAGTTCAAGGGCGCCTTCACCCAGGCCGCGCACGACATCTTCGTCGCCTCCGCCGACCGCCTGGCCAGCCTGGTCGTTGGCGACGTCCAGAACGTCAGCGTCATCATGAAGGGCGGCGTCCGGCTGGTGGACGACATCTTCATCGTGGCCGAGCTCAAGGCCATCGACGGCGAGGGCGGCATCCTGGGACAGGCCGGCCCCACCTCGGTCCGCACGAACGGCAGCCTGCCGGCCACCGGGACCATGCAGTTCGACAGCGCCGACGCCGCCCACTACGTCACCCTGGGCCTGTTCGACGAGATCGTGACGCACGAGATGCTGCACGTGATGGGCTTCGGCACGATCTGGGACCGGCTGGGCCTGGTCAGCGGCTCGACCTTCACCGGTTCCAACGCCGTGGCCGAGTACAACGCCCTCACGACAGGCGTCCCGGACGTCAACGGCGTCCCGCTCGAAACCGGCGGCGGGTCGGGCACGGCCCTGTCGCACTGGTCGGAGGCCGTCTTCGACGACGAGCTGATGACCGGCTACATCGACGACCCCGATCCGCTGGTCACCACCGACACCGATCCGCTCAGCCGCATGACCGTCGCCTCGCTCCAGGACCTCGGCTACCAGGTCAACTACGGCGGCCCCATCGACGGCTACGCCCTGGGTTAGCCCTCAGAGGTCCTCCGGGAACCGCGCGTGCGCCGGCAGCGTGTGCGCGGCCTCCATCCAGCCGATGCGCTCGGCCGTTTGGATCTGCTCCATGGGCGCAAAGGCGTCCGGGTCGTCGAGGGTGGCGAGCTGCACGTCCACCATCCCCGGGAACACCACGGCGTTCGTGTAGTAGAGTCCCGTCCCGCAGGCCGGGCAGAAGTGCCGCCGCCCGTGCTCGGACGAGGCGTAAGGCTTGGCCTCGCCGGCTGTGACCCGGAACTGGTCCTCGCCCATCACGGCCCACGCCACCATCGGCGCGCCCGAGCTGCGCCGGCAGTCGGTGCAGTGGCACAGGCCCACCCGTGCAGGCGCGCCGGTCACCGCGAACCGCACCGCGCCGCAATGACAACCGCCCTCAGCCATGATCCGTCCTCGTCTTTCGGGGCCGCGTCCTTGCCGGTTGCGCGCGCCGTCCGCCAGTTCTCAGTCTGAACCGCGACCCTACCGCCCCTGGAACACCGGCTTGCGCTTCTCCAGGAACGCGCGCCTGGCCTCCTGGCCGTCCTCGCTCGCAAACGCGCGGCGGATGTTCCCCACCTCGTAGCGAAGCTGCTGCTCCATGTCGTGGCTCTCGTAGCTCTTCACGATCCCGCGCTTCAGAAGCCTGAGCGTGATCGGCGACCACGCGCACAGCTCCTGGCAGTAGGCCGCCAGCCGCTCGGCGAAGCCCGCGTCGTCCACCACCTCGCCCGCCATGCCCCAGTCGACCGCCTCGGCCCCGACCAGCGTCCGGTTCTCCATCATAAACCGCATCGCCCGCTCGTAGCCCATCGCCTGCGGCAGCGTGATCGTCAGGCCCGCGTCGGGCGAGCCGCCGATCCGGGTGTAGCCGGCCATCAGCCGCGCCGACGACGCGATCAGCCGTACGTCGGTGGCCATCGCCAGGCCCAGCCCGGCGCCCACCGCCACGCCGTTGATCCCGCCCACCACCGGCTTGTCGCAGCGCTTGCGGATCGCCAGCAGGAAGTTGCCCACCCAGCCGATGTCGTCCAGCTGGGCGTTCTGGGCCGAGTAGGGCGAATAGGGCTCGGCCCCGGGCGACAGGTCCAGGCCCGCGCAGAACGCGTCGCCCGAGCCGGTGATCGCCACCACCCAGACGTTGTCGTCGGCCGCCGCGGCGTCCACCGCCTCGATCACGCCCCACGCCAGCGCTTGGCTCAGCGCGTTCTTCTTCTCCGCCCGGTTCAGCGTGATCGTGCGGACGTGGCCGGCGTCGGCGATGGTGACGAGCGCGCTCATGTTGCCCCCTTCCTGTGCATTGCAGCCGCCAGCATAGGCGCCTCCGCGCAGGCGGAAAGGCCTGGGCCTGTCGGGGCTGGCGCCGGCCCTGTAAATCTTTAATAAACCATAATTACATTAGCACTGCGTCGTCCGCGCGCCCCCGGCGCGGACCAAGAGACGGGATCGAAATGCCGTACCTCCCCCCCGCCGCGCTCTGCGCGGTCGCCGCCGCGCTGGCGCTTGCCGCCTGCCAGGGCAAGGCCCCCGCCGCCCAGGCCGACGCCATCGCCAACCCCACTGTCGCCCTCGCCGTCAGCCAGAACAACGGCCCCGCCTTCGCCGCCCCCGCCGACCCGGACGCCGCCGCGGCCGTCGCGCCGCCGTCCACCCTCGGCGAGCTGACCACGACCAAGGGCTTCAACCACACCTTCAACATCGTCCCGGCGTCCGCGCCCGCCCCGTCGGCCCCCGCCGCCGGCGGGCCCACGGCCGACGCCGGCGAGGACTAGCGCCGGTACAGCTTCGGCCGCAGCCGCCCGCGGCGGCCGTCCACCTCGCGCAGCGCCGCGTTCGCGGCCGGGATGCCGGTCGCGGCCACCCGGTCGATCACGTCGTGCCGCTCCAGCTCGAGCCGGAAGTCGCGGTAGTCGCAGGCGTCGACGAACGCCGCTCGGAAGCCCGGACACTTGCGCACCCGCGAGTAGACCACCTTGAACGACGGGGCGCCCGGCTGCGCCACCGCCTCGCTCACGGACGCCCCGTCCCACAGCGCGTCCAGGAAGCGTCCCAGCACCTCGGCCGACGCCTGCTCCTGCCCTCCGGCCCCGTTCCGCCGCCGCCCGCGCGCCTTCCGCACGGCGTCCGCATAGGCCAACCGCTGCTGCGCCAGCAACCGCCGCACCTCCGCCACCGCCTCCCCGAACTCCGGCACGACCTGCATCCACCGGAACACGGTGCAGTAGGCCGGCATCGCCGGATGCGCCGTGATCGCCTTCACCGTCTCCCCATCGGCGATCCGCTGCAGGATCAACCGCCCCATCGCCCAGGTGAAGGCGGTGTCCTTCCAC
>NZ_DASWTE010000363.1:0-2286 GCF_036402295.1 Phenylobacterium sp. | reverse complement strand
ACGCCTTACCCGATCAGCTTCTCCATCTCGCCCAGGGTGGTCTCGAACTTGCGGAGCATGGCGCGGAAGGGCTCGGGGGTGGTCATGTCGACGCCGGCGCGCTTCAGGACGTCGACGGGATAGTCCGAGCCGCCGGCCTTCAGGGCGCCGAGGTAGGCGTCCCGTTCCTTCGCGCCGCCGCCCAGGATGCGCTCGGCGAAGGCCGAGGCGGCGGTGACCGAGGTGGCGTACTGGTAGACGTAGAAATTGTAGTCGAAGAAGTGGCCCGGCAGCGCCCACTCCAGGCCGTAGACGTCTTCGATCCGCACGTTTGGGCCGTGGTAGCGCTTGAGCAGGTCGAGGTAGATGGCCGACGCGCGCTTGCCCGACAGCGCCTCCCCCTTCTCGGCCACCTCGTGCACGGCGAGCTCGAACTCGGCGAACATGGTCTGGCGGTAGAAGGTGGCCCGCATCATCTCGCAGACGCGGTCCAGGTAGAACAGCTTCTCGGGCTTGGTCTTGGCGGTCTTGACCATGTGGGCGACGAGCAGCTGCTCGTTCACGGTGGAGGCGACCTCGGCGGTGAAGGTCGGGTAGCCGGCCAGTTCGAACGGCTGGGCCTTCTGGGCCAGCAGGGTGTGCATGGCGTGGCCCCACTCGTGGGCGTAGGTCGACAGGCCCTCGTAGTTGTCGGTGTGGTTCAAGAGCATGTACGGGTGCACGTCGTAAGCCGCGCCGAAGACGTAGGCGCCGCCGCGCTTGCCGCGGCTGGGATAGACGTGGACCCAGGGCTTGGCGGTGGCGTCGGCGAAGGCCGCGCCGTACTCGGGGCCGAGCGGCTTCATGGCCTCGAGCGAGAGCTTGCGGCTCGCCGCGACGTCGAACTTGGCGTCCAGTTTGGTGACCGGCGGATAGAGGTCCCAGTAGCCCATGTCGGGCAGGCCCAGCAGCCGGCGGCGCAGGTCGAAGTAGCGGTGCAGGATCGGCAGGCCGCGGTTCGCCTCGGCGATGAGCGTGCGGTAGACCGCTTCGGGGATGTTGGGGCCGTCCACGGCGGCGGCGAGGCTCGAGGGATACTTCCGGGCGCGGGCGTTGAAGACGTCGCCATCGACCTTGGAGGCGAGCGCGGAGCCGAGGCTGGACTCGAAGCCCCTGAAGGCGGTGAAGAAGGTGTCGAACACCTTCTTGCGCTCGGTGCGGTCGGCCGTGGCGCGGGCGCGGGTGTAGCCCTGCTGGTCCAGGCGGACTTGCTCGCCGGCGACCTGGATGGTGGGCCAGGGGATGTCGGAGGCGACCAGCTGGGCGCGGATGGTGCGCGGGCCATTCAGCGGGTTGCCGGCGGCCGCCAGCAGCGCCTCGCCCAGTTCGTCCAGCGTGTGCGGGGCCTGGCGGAGCGTGTCCATCAGTCCGAAGCGGAACTTGGCCAGGCCTGGATCGGCGGCCAGGAAAGCCTCGATCTTCTCGCGGCCCACCTTCAGGACCTCGGGGTTCACCCAGGCGGTGGCCTCGCCGAACTTCGCGACGAGCGCCTGGGCGAGCTGGCGGCGCTCCTGGTCGGCGGCGACCTGCAGGTCTTCGTCGCCCTTCAGCGTGGCGTAGACGAAGAGCCGCGCGCCGCGCCGGTTGAGGTCGGAGATGGCCTGCAGGGCGGCCTTCAGCGTGGCGGCGCTCTCGCCGAGGCGGCCCTTGTGGGTCGCAAGGCTCGGCAGCGCCTGCTCCAGGTCGGCGCGCTCGGCGTCCCAGGCGGCGGGGGTCGGATAGAGGTGGGTCAGGTCCCAGACGGTCGGCAGGGCCGGCTCGGCGCCCTGCACGGCGCTCGGCGCGACGGCGGCGGCGGCCGCCAGCAGAAGGGCCGCGCGGCGGCTGAGATCAGTCATTCAAGTAACTCCCCAAGCACCGCGTTACGCTTAAGCGGCGCCGCGCGGCGCGCCAAATTACCGAATGGTCAGGGTGGCGAACGGCCGCCCGAGCGCGACGGACGGTTCATCTCCCCCGCGCGGCCCGGCGGGGCCTTCGGGCAAAAACAAAAGGCCCCGGCGTTTGCCGAGGCCTTTCGCGCACCCTAACGGGTCTCGTCGCTAGGCAGCGACCATCGCGTTGCGCCGTCGCCGCACCATCGCGCCCACCCCGCCGAAGCCCATGATCATCAAGGCCCAGACGCCGGGTTCCGGGATCTCGTTGCCGCCACCGCCGCCGGTGTCGAGGTTGAGCGAGCCGGTGTAGGTGGCGCCCGGCGTCGTGCCGAAGGCGATGACGGACCCCCGCAGCGTGAGCGTGTGCGCGCCGCTGGCGAGCGCCGTGGCGAGC
>NZ_DASWTE010000362.1:0-6245 GCF_036402295.1 Phenylobacterium sp. | reverse complement strand
CGCCTGGTCGTGGTGCGGGATGGCGCGGATCGCCCGGATCTGGCTGTCGCTCAAGGTCTCGAGCGTCGCGAGCCGCGGTCGGGCGAGGGTTTCGGTGACAGCCATAGGTAAGCGCCTTCTGGATCTTGGAGCCGATCCTAGCCGCGAATAATCTATCGTCAATAGATAATTGGAGCCGCCCGGGCGAGGAAGCCCATCAGCGCCTCGCCGAAGGCGGTGTTGTCGTCGCCGGCCACCATGTGCGCGGCCCCGGCCACCTCGACGAACTCGGCGTGCGGGACCACCTCGCGGAACGCCTCGGCATCCTCGGGGGTGACGATGTCGCTCAGCGACCCACGCACCAGCAGGGTGGGTGCGGTGACGGCGGCCGCCGCGCGGTCGAGCCGACCGTCCATGCGGCCCCGGTCGTTGGCGGCCGTCTCCAGGAACTGCGGGTCCCAGTGCCAGTGCAGCCGACCGTCACGCTCGCGCAGGTTCTTGAGCAGCCCGCTGGGATCGCGGGGCCGGCGGCGATGCGGCAGGTAGGCCGCCACTGCGTCGACGGCGTCATCCAGGGTGTCGAAGCCATCGCGGCCGCCGCGCATGAAAGCCTGGATCTTCGACGCGCCGTCAGGCGACGGCCGGTGCGTGATGTCGACCAGCACCAGCGCCTTCACGAGCGCCGGATCGCCCTCTCCCGCCGCCAGCAACGCCGCGATGCCGCCCAGGGACGCCCCGATCAGGATGGCGGGTCTGCCGAGGTAGGCCTGCACGGCCGCCAGGTCGTCGCGATAGGCGTCGAAGCTGTAGTCCCGGTCGGTCGCCCAGCCGCTGTCGCCGTGGCCGCGCAGGTCCATGGCGATCACCTCGTAACCCCTCGCCGCCAGCGCCCGCCCGGTCTCGCCCCAGGCGTGGCGCGTCTGGCCGCCGCCGTGCAGCAGGATGACCGGCGGCCGGTCCGAGGCGGGCCAGTGGTCGGCGGCGATGGGCAGCGCGCGCGAGCCTTCGACCGTGATGCGGACGGGCCCGCTCACAGCCGCACGTTCGAGAAGATCGCCGAGCTGACCGTCGGCGCGCCGGGGCCGCCGGTGAGCAGGCAGGTCCTTGCGTCCGGGACCGGGTTCGCGGACTGGCCGCGCAGCTGCCGGACCGCCTCGATCGGCATGCCGATCCCGTGGATGAACCCCTGGGCGAAGTTGCCGCCGGAGGTGTTCACCGGCAGCTTGCCGCCGGGGGCGATCAGGTTGTCGAAGCGCACGACCTCAGCCACGTTCTCGTAAGTGCAGAAGCCGTGGTCGATCAGCGCGGCGACGCCCTGGGCGCTGAAGTTCTCGTAGATCTGCACGACGTCGATGTCGGCCGGCGTGAGCCCGGTGCGACCCCAGAGATCGCGCGCGGTCAGCCGGAAGCCGGAGGTCACGTACTGGTCGTCGTCGTCGTTTTCCAGCAGGTCGCCCCAACCCTTGGCCGCGCCCTGCGCGACCCCGGCCAGGTAGACGGGCGGCTTGGCGAGATCGGCCGCATGCTCGCTCGCCACGAGCACCAGGGCGCCCGCCCCGTCGTTCTCGCGGGAGCAGTCGAAGAGGCGGAACGGCTCACTGATCCAGCGGGCCGTCCGGTACTCCTCGACAGTAAAGTCCTTCCCGAACGCGACGGCCTCGGGATTGCGCGCACCGTGGAAGTAGCTGGCGCGAACCAGATCCTCGCACACCGACTGCGGCACGCCATAGTGCTCGAACATCCGCTGGGCCCTGAGTGCGCAGGCCTGGGCGGGTGAGATCACGCCGGCGCCCAGCATGTGCTCGTTCAGGTGATGGGCCATCACCGCCGCCGACAGCCGCCCGCTGACGCCTTCGACCAGGGCGCGGAACACCACGACGACGCGCGCCTGGCCGGTCAGGATCGCGGCGGCGGCCTGGGCGAACGCCGCGGCGATCCCGCCCCCGCCACCGCCCCACACCTGGCTCGACCAGCGCAGCTCCCGCGTGCCCAGGTCGGGCATCAGGCGCACCGGCTCGTTCTTGTCGTCGCCGTACGAGACGAAGCCATCCACCTCGGCGGGGTCGATCCCGGCGTCGGCGCAGGCGTCGATGATCGCGCCCACCAGCACGCCGCGCTCGGGCAATGGTGCGGTCCCGCGCTTGTATTGCCGCAGGCCGACGCCCGCGACGGCCACGCCACATGCAAGACCGCTCATGCCTCGACCCGCCACCGCAGGGCCGGCACGACGCGCCCGGCCGCCTCGACCGTCGCGATGCGGCCCCTCACCCGGGCGCCGATGCGGATGGCCGCGTCGTCGCCCTCCAGGATGCCCGTCAGCCGCCGCCCCTCGGTCGCGTCGACGGTGACGACCAGGCTGATGAACGGCGCGCTCAGGCTCTCGAGCCCCGGGAAGCGGTGCCAGGTGCGGCTCCAGGTGTAGACCTGCCCCACCGGCTCGACGTCGAACCAGGCGTGCTCCCACGACCCGCAGTCGCCGCAGCGCCAGACCGCGGGCCAATGGACGCGGCCGCATCCCGCGCAGCGCGGGAACCGCACGCGGCCTTCCGCGAGGCCATCCCAGTAGGGTTGGTCCGCGCCGGTGCTGATCACTGCGGCTTCAGCGGACACGGGCGAGGCCCGCGATCTGGTCCTTGTACTTGGCCCGCACGGCCGGCTTGGAGAGCTTGCCCGTAGCCAGCCGCGGCAGGGGCTCGGGCTCGACCACGACGTAGCGGGGCACCTTGTAGTCGGCGAGGCGACCGTTGCAGTGGGCGATCAGGGTCGGCACGTCCACCGCGGCGGAGGCGTACAGCACCGCCATCGGCGTCTCGGCGAACTTGGGGTCGGGAGCTGCGATCACGACGACCTCCTCGACGCCCGGGAACTCGCTGACCGCCCGCTCCACCTCGGCCGCCGAGATATTGAGGCCGCCCGAGATGATGATGTCCTTCATCCGGTCGACGAAGGTGAGCAGGCCCTGCTCGTCCAGGACGCCCAAGTCGCCGGTGTGGAGCCAGCCGTCGCGGATCGCCTCGGCCGTAGCCTCGGGGTTGTTCCAGTACCCCAGCATGCGGCCCGGCCCGCGGATCAGGATCTCGCCGGGCTCGCCGGGGTCGCAGCGGCTGCCGTCGGG
The DNA here is from genome assembly GCF_036402295.1 of Phenylobacterium sp. Taxonomy (GTDB): domain Bacteria; phylum Pseudomonadota; class Alphaproteobacteria; order Caulobacterales; family Caulobacteraceae; genus Phenylobacterium. The sequence continues at coordinate 3,151 of NZ_DASWTE010000362.1, read as the reverse complement.
CCGGACGGTGACGAGGGTCGTGAAGGGACCGCCCCAGCCGCACTTCTCGGGCGCCTCGGCCGCCAGGTGGGCCGGCATGATGGTGGCGTTCCCACCGCACTCGGTCTGGCCGTAGATCTGGCGGATGACGATGCCCTTCGCCATCCAGGTCTCGAGCAACGCGCGGCTGACGCGGGCGCCGCCCACGGTGACCAGGCGCAGGGCGGAGAGGTCGGCGGTGGCGAAGCCCGGTTGCTGGGCGATGCGCTCGAACAGGAGGGGCACGCCGCCGAAGGCGTTGATCCGCCCCCGGACCAGCAGCTCCAGCCCCGCCTGCGGCTCGAAGGCCGGCTCCATGTAGAGGGTGCAGCCCAGCGTCGTGTAGTGCACCAGCTGGACGAAGCCCGCCGAAGTGCTGAGCGGCGCGATGGCCAGCACGCGGGCGCCCTTGCCGATCGTGGGCTCGTGCAGGTGGAACTCGGCGGCGTAGTCGATCATCGACTGGTTGGTGAAGACCACGCCCTTGGGCCGGGCGGTCGAGCCGCTGGTGGCGATGATCACCACCGGCCAGGCGGGATCGGGCTCGACGGCGGGCGACACGGCTGCGCCGACACGGAAGCCCTCGACCTCCGACAGCATGTGCAGCGCGGGGCCCAGCCCTTCGACCAGTCCGCGGCGCTCGTCGTCGGCGAAGACCAGGCGCGGCGTCACGTCCTCGACGATCTCGCTGAGCTCGGGGCGCGTGAAGCGGGCGTTCATCGGCGCCAGGATTCCGCCGGCCCGCAGGGTCGCCATGATCAGCACGCAGTAGGCCAGGGAGTTGGCCGCGCAGACCGCAACCCGGTCGCCGGGCGCCACGCCCAGCTCGACCAGTCGCACGGCCAGCCGGTTCGACCAGGCGTGCAGCTCGGCGTAGCTGACGGCTTCGCCCGCCACGTTGAGCGCCACGACGTCGCCCTGCATCCGCGCCCACCAGGCCAGCGCGCTCGACAGCGTCTTCATGTTTCCTCCGGACGTCGTCTGGCTTGTCGTCCTTGACTAAATCTATGCACATTAGATATCCGTCGTCCAGCCCCGGTCGGGCTCAAGGGCGCCGTAACGTGCGGCCCAGATGGGAGCGGAACGTGGAGACCTTCGACTATGTGATCGTGGGCGCCGGCGCGGCCGGATGCGTGCTCGCCAACCGCCTGTCCGAGGACGCGTCCGTCACGGTGGCGCTGCTGGAGGCCGGTCCGCCCGACACCCATCCCTTCATCCACATGCCCAAGGGTCTGGCCAAGGTGATGGCCGACCCAAAGCACCTATGGGTGTACGGCTCTGAACCCAGCGCGGCCACCAACGGGACCTCGGAGACCTGGGTGCGCGGCCGGGTGCTGGGCGGCTCCACCTCGGTCAACGGCATGATGTACGTCCGCGGCCAGCCGGCCGACTTCGAGGCCCTGGCCGAGCTCGCCGGTCCCGACTGGGGCTGGGACAGAATCGGAGCCGCGTACGCCGCGCTTGAGGCCCACGACCTGGGTGGCGCGCCGACGCGCGGCGCGGCGGGACCTTTGAAGGTCACCCTTCCCGACCACCGCGATGCGTTGACCGACGCCATGGTCGCGGCGGGCGCCGCGCTCGGCTGGCCGGTGAAGGACGACGTCAATGCGCCCGACGACGACGAGGCCGTGGGCTATGCGCCGCGCACCATTCACAAGGGCCGCCGCCAGAGTGCGGCCGTCGCCTTCCTGAACCCGGCGAAGGGGCGCGCGAACCTCACCATCCGCACCAATGTCGTCGTCGACCGCGTCACCTTCGACGGCAAGCGCGCCACCGGCGTGCGGGTGCTGTCCGCAGACCGAGCCGCCGAGATCGGCGCGCGGCGCGAAGTGATCCTGGCGGGCGGCGCCATGGCCTCGCCCGGCATCCTGGAGCGCTCCGGCGTGGGCGATCCCGAGCGCCTCGCGGCGCTGGGCATTCCCCTCGTCCACGCCAACCCGGCCGTCGGCGAGAACCTCAGCGAACACCGCGGCCTGATCCTGCAATGGAAGCTGAAGGGCCCGGGCTCGCAGAACCGCGAGTTCAGCGGTTGGCGGCTGCTTCGCTCGACCCTCCGCTACTACCTGATGAAGGACGGCCCGATGGCGGCGGCCGCCTACGAGATCGGGGCCTGGTTCAAGAGCCGGCCAGGCGCCAACCGTCCCGACGCCCAGTTCCTGATCGCGCCCTTCAGCTTCGACTTCGCCAGCGGCCGCACCCAGCTGGAAAGCTTCCCGGGGATCAACGCCGTCACCTATCCGATGCGCCCCTCATCGCGGGGCAGCCTCCACATCACCTCGACCGACCCCGAGGCGCCGCCCCGCCTCGACCCGAACTACCGCGACACCGAGGAGGACCGCGCGATCATGGTCGCCGCCGTGCGCACCATGCGTCGCTACGTGCAACAGGCGCCGTTGGCGGACTTCGTCGAGGCCGAGACGATGCCGGGGCCGGAGTACGAGACGGACGCCCAGATCCTCGACGCCTACGACCGCTTCGGCACCTGCGGCTACCACGCGGTCGGCACGTGTCGGATGGGTTCGGACGAGGCCTCGGCGGTGGATCCGCAGCTGCGCGTGCGCGGCGTCAGCGGCCTCAGGGTCGTGGACACCTCGGTGATGCCCTTCATCCTCTCGGGCAACACCAACGGGCCCACCATGGCCATGGCCTGGCGCGCCGCCGACCTGATCCGGGCAGCCGCTACTCCGGGATAAGCCGCGAGTCGGGGTTGGCGACGCCGGCCAGGAAGGCGCGGATGGTGGCTACGAACATCTGCTCCTCGTCGAACGGATTGGCCTTCACCGCGGCCGCCAGACTCGGGAACTGCGCCGGGTCGTAGACCGGGAAGGCCGGCAGGTCGCGCGACTTGGCGTAGGCCGCGGTCAGGGCCGCGCCCATCAGGATGTTGTCCAGCCCGATCGAGATCAGCATGCGCAGCTCGGCCGGCACGCCCTTCTTCTCGAACTTGCGCAGGGTGCGCTCGTAGCCGCTCAGCACTTGGTGGCGGGGCGGATAGAGCAGCAGCAGCGGCGCGGCGTTGGGATGGCGCAGGATCGATCGCCGCGCCGCCACCGAGAGGCTGACCACCGCCTCCTGCCAGTCGTCGTTCGGCAGGCGGCGCGGCTCGTCGGCGTCCAGCATGATCTGCCGGGCG
>NZ_DASWTE010000361.1:0-21974 GCF_036402295.1 Phenylobacterium sp. | reverse complement strand
CCGTTCAGCACCTGCTTGCCGGCGCGGCGGAAGGCGATGGCCTCCTCTTCCGGCAGGATGAAGCCGTAGCCCTCCTTGGAGGCGAGCACGCGCTTGGTCCCGGCCTTGTGCGGGAAGACGTCGATGAGGCCGACCTTGTCGTCGAGGTCGATCATCAGGCGCAAGGGCTCGCCGTGGCCGCGGGCGCCGGGGAGCTTGTCGCAGCCCAGGGTGAAGAAGCGGCCGTCGCTGGCGAAGATCAGCAGCTTGTCGGTGGTCTCGGCGGGGACCAGGAACTGGAGCTTGTCGCCTTCCTTGAACTTCAGCTCGGAGGGGTCTTCCACGCGGCCCTTGGCGGCGCGGATCCAGCCGCGTTCGGAGAGGATGATGGTGATCGGCTCGCGCACGATCATCGCCTCCATGGCGGCCTCGGCGTCGACGACCGGGGCGTCGGCGAAGGTGGAGCGGCGGACGTTGAGCTTGGCGAGCTGGGCCTTGGTGTCCTTGAGCCCCTGCCCCACCAGCTTCCACTGCTGTTTGTCGGAGGCGAGCATGGCGGTGATGCCGTCGCGCTCCTCGGAGAGCTCGGCGTGCTCGCGGCGGATCTCCATCTCCTCCAGCCGCGCGAGCTGGCGCAGGCGGGTGTTGAGGATGGCGTCGGCCTGGAGCTCGGAGAGCGCGAAGGTGTCGATCAGCTTCTGCTTGGGCTCGTCCTCGTAGCGGACGATGCGGATCACCTCGTCGAGGTTGAGGTAGGCGATCATCAGCCCGTCGAGGATGTGCAGGCGGGCTTCGATCTTGGCGAGGCGATGGCGGGCTCTACGGACCAGCACCTCGCGGCGGTGGGCGAGGAACGCGCTGAGCGCCTGCTTCAGGTTCATGACCCCGGGCGTGCCGCGGGCGTCGAGGACGTTGAGGTTGACGGAAAAGCGGGTCTCGAGGTCGGAGAGCTTGAAGAGGCTCTCCATCAGGACTTCGGGCTCGACGTTGCGGCTCTTGGGCTCGAGCACCAGGCGGACGTCCTCGGCGGACTCGTCGCGCACGTCGCCCAGCAGCGGGGCCTTCTTATTGTCGATCAGCTCGGCGAGCTGCTCGATCAGGTCGGCCTTCTTCACCTGGTAGGGGATCTCGGTGACGACGATCTGGTAGGTCCCGCGGCCGGTGTCCTCCTTGTCCCAGCGGGCGCGCACGCGGACGCCGCCGCGGCCGGTGGAATAGGTCTCCAGCAGCGAGGCGCGCGGCTCGACGATGACGCCGCCGGTGGGGAAGTCCGGGCCCTGGACGTGGGTCATCAGGGCGTCGACCGACGCGTCGGGATCGTCCAGCAGCTTGAGGCAGGCGTCGATCAGCTCGCCGGCGTTGTGCGGCGGTATGGACGTCGCCATGCCAACGGCGATGCCGGTGGAGCCGTTGGCGAGCAGGTTGGGGAAGCCGGCCGGCAGGACGACGGGCTCTTCGTCGGAGCCGTCGTAGGTGGGCTTGAAGTCGACCGCGTCCTCGTCGATGCCGTCGACCAGCAGCATCGCGGCGACGGTCAGCTTGGCCTCGGTGTAGCGCATGGCCGCGGCGTTATCGCCGTCGATGTTGCCGAAGTTGCCCTGGCCGTCGACCTGCGGGTAGCGCTGGGCGAACTGCTGGGCCATGCGGACCAGGGTGTCGTAGATCGACTGGTCGCCGTGCGGGTGGTAGCCGCCCATCACCTCGCCCACCACCTTGGCGCATTTGCGCGCGGCGGCGTCGGGGTTCAGGCGCATCTCGCGCATGGCGTAGAGCACGCGGCGCTGCACGGGCTTGAGGCCATCGCGCACGTCGGGCAGCGCGCGGTCGGTGATGACCGAGAGCGCGTAGGCGAGGTAGCGGCGCGAGAGCGCTTCGGACAGCGGCTCGTCGATGATGCGGTCGGGTTCGGCAGGCGGGCCGGGCGGGACGTCTAGAGGCATTCCCCTTCTCTAGCGCGGCCGGGGATTCGCGTCGCGGCGCAGAGCGTCGCGATCCACAGGTCCCCGACCGCGGTTGAGGCTTACGCGAACGCGGCCATCGCGCGGCGGCGGCGGAACGTGGCGCCGACGCCGCCGAAACCCAGGATCATCATCGCCCAGGTGGCGGGCTCGGGGACGGCGCCCGGCTCCGGGCTGACGACCAGCGCGGTCGGGACGAAGCGGCCGTTGGTGAACAGGCCGCGGGTCTCGTCGTTGGGATCCGGGGCGCCGAAGTCGAAACGACCGAACCAGGCGAAGCCCGGAGTGGCGCTGGGGTCCAAGTTGGAGAGCGTGTGGTAGTCGGGGCCGGGCAGGACGTCGCCGAGGGTGGGCGCAAACGTGCCCATGGTGGAGGCGCCCAGGCTGAAGCCGCCCAGCAGGCTCGAGGCCGAGTGGAAGAACCCTTCGAACGCCCCGTCGTCGTACTGGCTCTGCTCGCCCCCGACGCCGCCGACGTCGATCGTCGTCCCGCCGATGGCAAGCTTGGCCTTCACGGCCTCGGGGCCGCGGACGTAGCTGAAGACGTCGCCCACCGAGAGGTCGTCCGCCAGCGCGTCGTCGCGGGCGAAGACGGCGGTGAAGGCGAGGCCGTCGAGCGGGCCGCCGCCGAACAGGCCGATCTGGTCGACGCCGGTGTCGACGTAGCCGGTGTAGGTGTACGTGACCACGGCGGCGGCCGCGGGTTGGGCGGAGGCGAGCGTGATCGCGATGGCTGGCAGGGCCAGCCACGTGAGGCAGGTCTTCATGTTCGTAGGGTCCTGTTGAGGCGCCCCGGAGGGCGGCCGTGATGGGGTTGCTTGCGCGCCGGGCTTAGCTACGAGCGTGGCCGTAACGCCGCAATCGGTGCTCCTGCAGGCCGGGTCTGCAGAATTGCCGCTGGACCGTCCGTCGCCTCAGAACGGCAGTGGCTGGACGTCGGGCTCTACCCACGTCCGGCGGGCCTGGGGCGAGAAGAGGACGGGCTTGGTCCAGTAGCGCAGCAGCCAGTCCGAGCGACCGCAAGGACCGCTCAGGAGCCCAGTCAGCGCCTCGGACAGCGGCGCGGCCGGGCGGTCGGCGAGGTGCGCGCGGGCGGCGCGGAGCGAGGCCCGGGTGATGGTCTCGTGGTAGCCCTCGGTGTCGGTGTTGGGGACACCGGTGGCCTCGTTGTAGGCGCGGATCAGGGCCGGCATCTCGCGGAAGGCGTCGCGGTCTGGGCGGCTAAGCATCCACACGGCCGCGGCGAAGTGGGCGGCGTGGGTCCACTCCGGCTTCGGCAGGGTGCGGTCGATGACGCCGCGGGCGATGCGGTCGATGTCGGCGTCTGAGAAAGAGGGTGGCATGTCGAACTCCTTGGGAAAGGGGCTCGGCGGGGCCCGGACATGAAAAACCCCGCCGAAGCGGGGCTTGCAGGTTTGCCTAGGAACCGACCGTCAGGCCGAGGCGCACGCAAGCTCCGCCCGGGAGGGGCGTTGCTGGGTGTTGGCTTGGCTGGCTTTGCGGGCGGTCATAGCGGCGCGGCTTCTAGGGCTTTCCCGGGCGCGAGACAAGCCAGCTTGACGCTTACGGCGCGCGCCAGGGCCGCCGCCAGAGGCTCGACAGCCTGATCCGCCGACGCGGCCATTTCGCCCGTCACGTACCTGACAGCTGCTTCGATCTGCATGGCTTCCTCTACAGCCGCCCCGCCTCTCTCAACCGTTCGAGCAGCCAGACGCGGGCGGGCGGCAGGGGGCGGTTCAGGGGGCCGAAGATGTTCGCCTCGAGGAAGTGGCCGGTGAGGTCGAGGCCGGCGCCGATGTCGCCGGGCATGAGGCGCGACTGGGCCGAGAGCAGGAAGCCCGGGAGAACCAGGAGGCGGTCCTTGTATTCCTCGCCGGCGTCGCGGCTGACGGCGCGACCCGTGCGGGGGCTGACGTAGATCAGGTCGTCGGTGGCGCCGGTGGCGGCGCACTTGGAGAGGTCGAGGCCGAAGCCCAGGTCCTGCAGCAGGCCCGCCTCGAAGCGGACGAACACGGCCGGCCAGATCTCGGGGTGCAGGAAGGCGGCGCTCAGCGCCTCGAAGGCCAGGAAGGCGCCGGGGTGGGGCTCGCGTTCCGGCAGCGCGCCGGCGGCGACGGCGGCGGCCGCGGCGACGCCCGCCAGCGCCAGGGGGTCGTCGAAGAGCGCGGCCGGCCCCTCCCCCTGGGGCTCGAGGGTCGCCGAGCCCAATTGTTCGGTGACGCGGGCCCGGTAGCGGACGAGGCCGCGCGCGCCGGCCTGCAGGAAGGGCCGCATCCGCTTGGACGCCCCGCCGGCCACGTGGGCGGCGTAGCGGCCGTGGCTGGCGGTGAGCAGCTCCACGATCGCCCCACTCTCGCCGAAGGCGCGGGCCGAGAGCACGAAGGCGTCGTCGGTGAACTCCATCGGCGCAAGCTGTGGGTCCCGGCCGCGGAAATCCAGCCCCGCAACGCTGCTGACAGGAATCAGCTCCCGCGGTCGCATACTTCGACGTCCGGCCGCGCCTGGAAAACGGGAACTGGCCGTCAGAGCGAGGAGCCTTTGACCATGTACGTCTGTGGCCTGGTGATCCCCGTGCCGGAGGATCGGATGGACGCCTATCGCCGGTGGGCGGAAAACGGCGCGCAGTTCTTCCAGGAGTACGGGTGCCTCGAAATCGTCGAGTGCTGGGAGGACTTCGTCCCCGACGGCAAGCAGACCGACTTCCGCAAGGCCGTGGCGGCGCAGGCCGGAGAGAAGATCGTGTTCACCTGGCAGGTCTGGCCTGACCGCGCGTTCTTCCAGGCGGCCGAGGCGAAGATGCACGACGACCCGCGCATGGATGCGGCGGGCGCCCCGCCGTTCGATGCGAAGCGGCTGATCCTGGGCTGCTTCTCGCCGTTGGTGACGCTGGGCCGGGACTAAGCGGCTATTCCGGGGGTTCGCGGCGGCGTTCGCGGTACCAGGCGAGCTGCTCGCTTGTGGCCAGCAGCTTGCCGTCACGGCTCCAGTAGCTGGAACGCTCGTCAGAGGCGCCGCCGCCGCCGACCCGGCCTTCGCACTCGATCAGGAGGTAGTCGTCGCCCATCGCGGCGATCTCCTCGCTGGAGGCGTGCAAGTAGACCGTCAGCGAGAGCGTCGTGGTGCTGACCGTCGGGCCCAACGCGTAGAAGGCGCGCGGCGCGGAGTTGTCGGTGACCATGCCAAGGAGCGCCTTGTCCCACGGCCCGCGGCGCGAGCGCACCCAGGCCAGGGATCGCGAGTCGGTCGAGGGCCGCGGCGGGAAACCCTCGGCGGTGCGCCGCTCGAAGGCCTGGGCGCCGAAGTGCTGCGAGGCGCCGGGCATCATCATGTCCGGGCTGGGCAGGCTCTCCGGATCGGGCGCGGCCGGCATGCTGGCGAAGGCGAAGGCCGGCGTGCTCGGCCGCCGCGCCATGGTGACGATGGCGTGGACGCCCACCTGGTCGGAGCCGGCGGGATGGATCTCCACCTCCCAGACGCCGATCGACCCGCCCTGGCGCAGCCGGCGCGTACGGATGTCGAGCTCGCCGGCCGGCAGGGCCGCGGCGTAGGTCAGGGTGAGCGACAGGGGCTCGCCCAGCGCTTCGGGCTCGGCCTCCATCACCCGGATGGCGAGGCCGATCGCATAGCCGCCCCACAGGCCGCCGCCGGGGTTGCGCCACTCGGGGCCGGCGGTCGTGGTCCAGCGGCCGGGGGCCGTGGGCGTCAGCGTCATCGCATGCGTGTCGGTCAGACTCATACCGCCTCTACTAACCCAGGCGACGCTGGGTCACGAAATAGCGGAAGGAGATCGCCCGCGGAAACACGCGGACGGGAACCGCGCCAGTCCACGCCTATCCGCGTGAGTCCGCGGGTATCAGGATCGCCTGCGGCGCGCTCAGGCGGGCGGAGTTGCCGCGGCGCGTTCGATCATGGGGCGCCAGGAGGGTTCGACGGCGAGGCCGAAGACGTCTCGGAGCGCGCGTTCGACGCCGTCGGCGTCGAGGATTTCCTTGGTGGGCGCGCCGCCGACGGGGCGGGTCGTGAAGCGGTTGAAGAGGAGGCCGTAGCGGGCCTCAGGCGTCGTGCGGCCGGCCAGCAGGTTGGCGCGGAAGTGCGACGTGGGATGGGTGGAGGTGAACCAGTTGGCCATCTCGTAGTCGCGCGGCACGCACGGGACCATCGAGACGTCGTAGGCGGGGACCCAGCCGGGCTCGCGCAGCACCTCCTGGGTGTAGCCGCCAGGGATCGGGACCAGGCGGTAGACGTCGTGGTCGGTGGGCTGTTCCAGGTGGGGCTCGAGCCGGAGCGGCGCGGTCAGGACGCAGCCGCCGAAGCCCACGTCGACCAGCCAGTCCTGGCCCTCGGCGGCGACCTTCAGCACGTGGTGGGTGCGCGGCTGGGCGGGCGCGTCGGGCGCCATGTTCCAGCGGACGCGGGCGGCCAGGCCGACGACCTCAAAGCCCAGCGCGGTCAGCACGCGGGTGAAGAGGCTGTTGTGCTCGAAGCAGTAGCCCCCTCGCCGCCCACGGATCAGCTTGGCGTCGACGGCGGCCGGCGAGATGTCGACGCCGCGGTCCAGCAGGCAGTCGATCGCCTCGAACGGGATCGCCGCCGGGTGGAGGGCGTGAAGGGCGCGGAGTGTCGGGAGGCTGGCGTCGCGCGGGCCAGAGTAGCCGATGCGGGCGAAGTAGGCGTCGAGGTCGATCATGGCTTCATCTAAGCGGAGCGCGCCTGTGCGCAAAATGAGCGCTCGTCCTTAGCGCCGCCGAAGCACCCAGTTCAGGCCGGCGGCGATGTGCTTCAGGACGAGCGGGTCGGAGAAGCTCTCCGGCGTGTGGCCCATCGCGGTGTAGAAGACGCGGCCGCCCTCGAACGTCCGGACCCAGGAGATCGGGTTGGGGTTGACGTCGGGCTCCCCGATCGAGGCGGGGTCGAGGGCGACGAGCAGTCGCGACGTCGGGTCGTAGTCGTCGAAGTAATACCACTCGTCCACGCGGTCGAACCGCGTCGGGAGGCCGCCGAGGGCGGGATGGCGGGTGTCCGCCACCGTCAGCGATCCCTTGGGCGTCCCGGGCGGATGGCGGGCAAAGCGGGCGCCCATCAGGCGGCCGTACCAGTCCCAACCGTAGTGGGAATCCGTGGCCGCATGGATGCCGACGACGCCACCGCCGCCGCGGACGAAGGCCTGCAAGGCGGCCCGACGCTCGCCGGCCAGCCACTCGGACTCGGGCTTCTGGCGCTGGGTCGTGGCGTTCAGGAACACGATCGCCCGGTAGCCCTTCAGGGTTTCGGCGTTGAACACGTTCGGATCGTCGCTCGCCTCGACGCGGATCTTCTCGCGGGCGCCCAGCGCCTTCAGCGCCGGCACGCCGGCGTCGATGGAGGCGTGCCGGTAGCCAGTGGCGAGGTGGAACACGAGGACCTTGGGCGCATCCGCGGCGCGGGCCTGCAGCGCGACGGCCATGGGCGCGGCAAGCGCGATCAGAGCTCCCAGTAGGCGGAGTATCTTCATGCGAGTGCTCCTGACGGGTCGGCGGCGCCCACTGGGCTCGCGCCTGGGTTTCCTCCGAGTCGATCCGAGGACCAACGGCTGGGAGTCGTCCCGGACCGCGCGCAAAGCTTGGCCGCAAGCACGCGGGCGTGATCGGGCCGGGCCGCCAAAGTCATTGACGTTGCAGGAGAACGCCGCGGAAAGTCGGGTCATCCGCGCGTGGGGGAGCGCAAGGTCGCGACCCGGCGGACGAGGGGCGCACCCGTGGCGTTGTACCAGACCTCAGCGGCGGGTCCGCTGCCCACCTTTACGGGCGTGTATGTCTTCGGCGACAGTCTCGTCGATCCAGGCAACGCGCTGAAGGCGATCAAATTCCTGGACGACCTGCCCTTCACCTCGACGCCCGACCGGGCGCCGACGGCGGACAAGGGCTATTTCCAGGGGCGGTTCAGCGACGGCTATAACTTCGCCGACCTGATCTCCAACAAGCTGATCCTGAAGGCCCAGAAGACGACGTTCCCGTACGGGTTCGAGGATCCGATCCTGGGGATCCCGATCACCATCGGCGGCAAGCCGGACGGCAACAACCTGAGCTGGGCGTACGGCGGCGCGCAGGCGATCCGCGGCAGCGAGCTGGTGCCCGATCTCGACGAGCAGACGGACGCCTATCGCAACTATCCTTCGGCCGACCCGAACGCGCTCTACATCGTCACCGTCGGCGGCAACGACGTGCGCGAGATGGTCCCGAAGAGCGACGCGCCGGTAACGGGCCTGGCGGCGACCAGCAAGCTCACCGCCATCGCCGCCGAGATCGCCGACGAGGTGGCCCAGCTCTACCAGTTCGGCGCGCGCCACGTGCTGGTCATGGGCATCCCGGACGTGGGGCTGATCCCCTACTACGCGGGTATCACCGACGAGGCGGCGCGCCGCGCGCTGGCGAGCGAGTACTCCACGCGGCTGGACGGGCTGATGCGCACGGCGCTGGAGGGGATGACCCTGCCGCCGGGCGCCGTGCTGCACGGCTACAGCCTGCTCGACTACGCCGACGTGCTGGCGGCGAACCCGGCGGCGTACGGCCTCACGAACCTGACCCAGGCGCGCACGATCGTGCAGCAGGGGGCGCTGGCGGCGTTGGGCAGCGGCTTCCTGTTCTTCGACGACGTGCATCCGTCTGCCCAGGCGCACGCGCTGGCGGCGGCCGACATCCTGGAGTCGCTGGGCGGCGCGCCCGAAGCGCCGGTCCCGGTGCAGACCGGCCCGCGGGTGTTCCAGGCGGTGGAGGCGCTGGGCGGGTCGGACAGCTTCACGGCCAAGCTGGTCGCGGGGCAGACCTATACGATCGACGCGCTTGGGATCAGCAGCGGGTCCGGCACGCTGGCCGACCCGCGGATCACGGTGCTGGCGCCAGGCGGCGCGGTGGTCGGGCAGGACGACGACGGCGGGCTGGGGCTGAACGCGCGGCTGCAGTTCACCGCGCCCCAGACCGGGACCTACACCGTGCAGGTGTCGGGCGTCGGCGTGACGACCGGCGGCTATGTGCTGCAGGGGCCGGACCTGCGGGGGACGAACGTGCGGGTCGAGGGTTCGGCCGGGAACGACGCTCTCGGGGCGGCGGCCGGCTCCAACGTGCTGCGCGGCAACGAGGGCGCGGACACGATCACGGGCGGAACCGGCTTCGACGACATCAACGGCGCCGCCGGCGCCGACAGCGCGCGCGGCGGGGCCGGCGACGACTGGGCGGTGGGCGGCCTGGACAACGACAAGCTCTACGGCGACGCCGGGAACGACCTGGTGCTGGGCAACCAGGGCGCCGACCTCTGCGACGGCGGAACCGGGAACGACATCGTGCGTGGCGGCCAGGGCAACGACCTGGTGCGCGGTGGCGACGGGGCCGACTGGCTGGCCGGGGACACGGGCAGCGACACCGTGACCGGCGGCCTGGGTGCGGACATCTTCCACACCTTCGGCGAGGCGGGACTGGACCGGGTGACCGACTTCAGCCTGGCGCAGGGCGACCGGGTGAACGTGGCGCCGGGGAGCTCGTGGTCGGTGGCGCAGGTGGGCGCGGACACGGTGATCAGTGTGGTCGGCGGGGCGCAGATGGTGCTGGTGGGCGTGACCGCCTCGACGCTGACGCCGGGCTGGATCTTCTCCTAGGCGTCGAAGTCGAGGCCGACATCGCCGTAGAAGGCGCGCTTGTCGGCCCACTTCTCGTCGACCTGGACGTGCAGGAACAGGTGCACGGGGCGGTCGAGCAGCTGGGTCAGCTCCTCGCGCGACTTCTGGCCGATCCACTTCAGCGTCTGGCCGCCCTTGCCGAGGATGATGGGCCGCTGGCTCTCGCGTTCGACGTAGATGGTCTGCTCGATGCGGACCCCGCCGTCCTTGCGCTCCTGGAACGCGGTGGTCTCGACGGCGGCCGAGTACGGCAGCTCCTCGTGGACCCGCAGGTACAGCTTCTCGCGGGTGATCTCGGCGGCGAGCAGGCGGGCCGGCAGGTCGGCGGTCTGGTCCTCGGGATAGAACCAGGGATTCTCGGGCATCAGGGCGGCGAGCCGGGCCTTGAGGTCGTCGACGCCTGAGCCGGTGGTCGCCGAGATCATGAAGACCTCGTCGTAGACCCCTGTTTCGAAAAGCTTCTGCGAGATGCCGAGCAGCTCGTCGCGCTTCACCGCATCGACCTTGTTGAGCGCCAGGATGGCCTTGCGGCCCGCGGCCTTCAGGCCCGCGACGATACTCTCGACGTCGGCCTGGGCCCGGCGGTCGGCGGGCTTGTCGCCCAGTTCGGCGGGGGCGTCGACCAGGTGGACGACGGCGTCGGCGTCCTCGGCCCCGCCCCAGGCGGCGCGGACCATCGCGCGGTCCAGCTTGCGGCGCGGCTGGAAGATGCCGGGGGTGTCGACCAGCACGATCTGGGTGTCGCCGGCCAGCGCGACGCCGCGCACCGGGAAGCGCGTGGTCTGCACCTTTTGCGTCACGATCGAGACCTTGGCCCCGACGAGACGGTTGGTCAGCGTGGACTTGCCCGCGTTGGGGGCGCCGATGATGGCGGCGAAGCCTGCCCGAGTGGCCTTTGAGTCTTGCGTCATAGCTCTCGGCTTGCCTCGGATTCCACGCCTTCGCGCTTCAATAGCATGGTCTGGGCGGCGGACTTCTCGGCCGCCTGGCGCGAGCCGCCCTCGCCGCGCTCGGGCTCGAAGCCGCGGACCTTCACCTCGACGGTGAAGTTGGGGGCATGGGCGGGCCCGCTGCGCTCGACCACCTCGTAGGCCGGCAGCGGCAGGCCCAGGCCCTGCGCCCACTCCTGGAGCTGGGTCTTGGGGTCCTTGGCGCGCGGGGCGTCCACGTGGGCGAACTCGTCGGCCCAGAACTTCTCGAAGAAGGCCTTGGCCGTCTCCAGCCCGCCGTCGATGTAGAGGGCCGCGATCAGCGCCTCGCAGGCGTCGCCCAGGACCGCGTCGGACCTGCGCGCGCCAATCTTCGTGGCGCTGGCCGAAAGGCGAAGCGCGGGCGGCAGGCCGGCGCGTTCGGCGGCGCGGGCGCAGGCGTGGTAGTTCACCAGGCTGGCGAGGCGGCGCGACATCTCCCCTTCCCGGGCGTCGGGATCCAGGGCCATCAGCCGCTCGGCGGCGCAGAGGTTCAGGACGCGGTCGCCCAGGAACTCCAGCCGCTCGTTGTGGCGCACCTCGCGCGCCCCGTCGCCCACGCTCGCGTGGGTCAGCGCCCGCTCGAGGAGCTCACGGTCGACGAAGGTGTGGCCGATGCGGCGCTCGAGCTCGTCGACCGCCCGCTCACGGGCGTTCATGGGCAGGCGTTCATTTCAGGACTTTGAAGAACCGGCTGGGCCGCGCGTCGAGGACCCAGGTCCACGGCTTGAAGATCGAGGCCTCGGGCTTCCAGGACAACAGGATGATCTCGGCCTTGCCGACCAGATTCTCGGCGGGGACCATGCCCACGCCCTGGGCCGCCGGCGGCACGCGGCTGTCGGAGGAGTTGTCGCGGTTGTCGCCCATCATGAAGTAGTGGCCGTCGGGCACCACGAAGACGTCGGTGTTGTCGAGCTCGCTGTCGACGCCCATGTCCTGGGTGACGAAGGTGCGGCCGCTCTCCAGGCGCTCCTGGTAGCGGGCGACCTCGCGGATCATGCCGTAGCCGACGTCGGTCCTGACCGGCGCCAGCGGCTCGCGGACCACCAGCTTGTCGTTGATGTAGAGCAGGCCGGCGCGCATCTGCACCCGGTCGCCCGGCAGGCCGATGACGCGCTTGATGTAGTCGGTGTGGCCGTCGCTGGGCAGCTTGAAGACCACGACGTCGCCGCGGTTGGGCTGCTGCCCAAGGATGCGGCCCTCGAAGAGCGGCGGGCTGAACGGGATCGAGTGCTTGGAGTAGCCGTAGCTGTACTTGGAGACGATGACGTAGTCGCCTTCGTACAGGTTGGGCTCCATCGAGGCCGACGGGATCGTGAACGGCTGGAAGAAGATGACGCGCAAGACCAGCGCAATCAGCAGCGCGTAGACGATGGTCTTGACGATCTCGACCATCTCATGGACGGCGCCGGACTTTTCAGGCGTCTGCACGCTCTGCACGTTATCGCTCATAAGTCGTCCCTAGGGGCTTCGGCGTCCCGAAGCGGGTGCCTGGGTAGCTGCTCCCTAGCCCATGAGCAAGTTCGGCGCCCATGAACAATGCGACATGGGGCGATGGGTCGCCGAGATTGGTATGGCCGGTCGGGACAAACTGGCCCGGTGACAGCAGGGTCTTGCGCCCTACATAGGCGCATGGTCCGCGACTCCCTGCCCCCGCTGCATCTTCTGCTCGCGCTTGCGGTGGTGGCTGTGTGGGGGACCAATTTCGTGGTCATCAAGTGGGGGCTGGCCGATTTCCCGCCGCTCACGTTCGCGGCGCTGCGGTTCACCTTCGCGGTCCTGCCGGCGGTGTTCTTCCTGAGGCGGCCGGCCGTGCCGTGGTGGAACCTGGCGGCCTATGGGGTGCTGATCGGCGTCGGCCAGTTCGGCCTGCTCTACATCGCCATGACGCAGTGGATCTCGCCGGGGCTGGCGAGCCTGGTCGTGCAGACGCAAGCCTTCTTCACCATCGGCTTCGCGATGCTGATCGCCGGCGAGCGTGTGAAGGGCTTCCAGGTCGTGGCCCTGCTGCTGGCGGCGTCGGGGCTGGCCTGGCTGATGGTGCACACCAACGCCGAGGTGACGCCGCTGGGGCTGGGGCTGATCCTCGTGGCCGCGCTCGCGTGGGCCGGCGGCAATACGGTGGCGCGCGCCGCGGGCTCGGTGAGCATGCTGAGCTACGTGGTCTGGGCCAGCATCTTCTCGGCCCCGCCGCTGTTCGCGCTCGCCCTGATGTTCGAGGGCTGGCCGGCGTTCTCGCAATCGATCGTCCACGCCGACGCCGGCGCCTGGGCCGCGGTGCTCTGGCAGTCGGTGGGCAACACGATCTTCGGCTACACGGCCTGGGCTTGGCTGCTCGCGCGGCACCCGGCGGCGACGATAGCGCCCTTGTCGCTGCTGGTGCCGGTGTTCGGCATGGGCGCCTCGGCGGTGCTGCTCGCCGAGCCGCTCTCCAGCTGGAAGCTGACGGCGGCGGTGCTGGTGCTGGGCGGCCTCGCCCTCAACACCCTGTGGCCGATCCTGCGCCGGCCGGCGGTCACCGCCGCCTGAGGCCCGCATCACCCGTTGCCGCAGCCGGTGCTGACTGCCAACGCCCGCGCTCCCAGATAGACTTCCGACTCACGGGAGCTGGGAGGACGGGCATGCCCGCGCGGGAAACGGTGGAGGCCTTCGTGGCGCAGGTCCTGCGTGGCGAACACCTCGAAGCGATCCGCGACTGGTACGCCGACGACGCCTCCATGCAGGAGAACCAGGAGGCGCCGCGCGTGGGCCGCGAGGTGCTGATGGCCGGCGAGGCGCAGATGCTGGCGCGGGCCGCCTCCGTGAAGACCGAGCTGCTTTCGCCGGTGGTCGTAGACGGCGACCGGGTGGCGATCCACTGGCGGTTCACCTTCACCTCAAAGAAGGGGCACGTGAACGCGTTCGAGGAGATCGCCTGGCAGGAGTGGCGCGGCGACAAGGTCTGGCGTGAGGTGTTCTTCTACGACCCCGCGCAGACCCTGCGGCAGGGCTAGTAGTAGGGGTCGTAGTCCTCCCAGTAGTAGTCCTGGTAGTCGACTTCCTCCTCCGGGTACCAGTAGCAGTAGAACTCGTACCCATCGTCGAAGCAGTAGCCGTAGTACCAGGGATCGTACTGGGCGAGCTGGAAGCTGCCGGACCACGAGGCGCGGATTACGCCGAAGTCCTGGTAGGCCATTTTGGTCTTGGTCTTGACCCGCTTCATGGGCAGGTCGCCGGCGGACATGTTCTTGACCTTGCCGCCCTTCACCTCGGCGACCACATCGCGGCCCTTGAGCTTCTCGATGTTGTGCTTGCCGTCCTGCTTCAGCTTGGCGCCGAGTTTCTGCTTGCCGCTGGCGTTGACGTGCTTGTGCTTGGCCTTCTTCTCGCCGCCGCCCTGCTCAGCCTTGTCCTTGCCGCCGCCGGCCTGGCCCTTCTGCTCGGTCTTGTCCTTGCCGCCACCCTTGTCCGGGGGCTGGGCGTAGGAAGCGCTCGCCAAGGCGAGACCGACGCTTGCGAGCAGGGAGATATAGAGCCTGGACATGCGGCCCTCCTGAGTTGTTGCAGCGCTGAAAAGCGCTGGACGCCTCAGGGTTCCGCAGCCTCAGGGTCTGCGCGGGTAACGCTTTGCGGCGTCCTCCCACTTGAACGGCAGGGTGTCGGGGGTGATCGCGACCTCGGTGGTGAACTTGAAGGGGAACGGGCCGCCGGAATCGAAGGTCATCTCGACGAAGTAGGCGGTGAAACCGGACGCGGGCTTGGGCGCGTCGGCCACATAGGTCCCGTCGGGCCGGGGCTGGAGCACGGCGGAGGTGTAGGCCGGGCCGATCACGTCCAGGCGAAAGTCACGGGCCTTGGGATTGTTGGCCTGCCACAGGCGGACCTCGCGCGGCTTCGTCCGGGGCCGGACGATGAAGGCGCCGTCGGCGCGCATCTCCCAGGCGTAGACGGGTCGCAGTCGGCCTTGGGCGACCGCGTCGTGGAAGGCGATCAGGCTCTCGACCGCATCCGAGCCGGCGAGGTCGTGTCTGGCGTTCGGCACGTAGCGGATGTGCTTTTCACCAGCCAAGTCGCGGTAATAGAACCGGGAATTGTCAGGCAGGAAGAACTGGTCGCCGGAGGCGTTGATCAGGAACTTCGGCATCTGCATGCGCGGCCGCTGGCGGTAGTTGTAGGGGTCTTCGATCGCCAGCACGGCGCGGTACTCGGGCGTGCCGATCTTGTGCGGGAAGAGGCCGTGCTCGACGTAGTCGTCCAGGGCCGATGAAAAGAAGCCCAGCGCCTCGAAGTGGTGGCGGGTGATCTTCTCGCTGTTGAGGGCGTCGATCACCAGGGGGACGACGGCCGTGACGCGGGCGTCGGTGGCGGCGACCAGCCAGGCCGTCCAGCCGCGTTTCGACCCGCCCGAGACCACGAAGCGGTCCACCTTGGTCTTGCCGCCGGCGTCGCTGGCGAGGAACGCCTGCACCGCGTCGAGGGCGGCCGTGCCGCTCTTCACCATGGCCAGGCGGACGAGCCAGGTGTCGTCCTTGGTCGAGAAGTGCTTCACGCGCGTGTAGGCGATGATGTCGTCCTCGACTCGCGGCCGGTCGGGGCTGTCGGTGAAGCGGAGCGGCTGGTTCGGGACCATGCCGAGCTCGGCCACGACCGTGCCGGTGGAGGTCGCGATGCGCAGCGTGCGGTCCGAGGCCTTGGCCGGCGCCGGGTCGCTGCTTGCGCCCCCGCCGATAACGAGCAGACCGGTCGAGCTTCTCAGCCGGTGCGGTTTGACGATGGTGAGCCAGTGCTTCCAGACGGGCCGGTCGACCTCGGCGGCGCTGCGCCACGTCTGGGAGGTGAGTTCCAGGACGTAGGTGTCAGCGGTCTCGCCCGGGATCGTCTTCTCCAGCCGCCAGGCGTAGGCCGGGTCCTTGCGCGCCACATAGGCGTCGACGGCCGTGGGCTGGGCCATCGCCGGCGCGACGAGGACAAGCATCGCCGCGGCGAGCGCCCGAAACAGCCTGGGCATCCTCAAGCCTCCGCCCCGGCCTTGATGGCGGCCAGGCCGGCGCGCATCCAGGCGGCGTAGGGGCCGTTCAGGAACGCGAGCTTCAGGAGGAAGCCGCCGAGGCCGACGCCCAGGACACCTGGGAAGACGTCGGGCTTCAATCCGAACGAATAGGTCCAGGTGAGCCGCGTCTTGTCGCCCTCGGCCACGTAGTGGAAGTCGCCCACGCCGTAGCGCAGCGGCTTGGCGGCCGGCGTGGTGTAGCCCCAGACCACGTAGCGGAAGCGCCAGGAGGTGTCGGCGCGGGTGTTCTCCAACACCTGCTCGACCACGGTAGTGTCGTCGGTGAGGAACACCAGGTGGCGGCCGCCCACCGGGCCGAAGCCGTCCGGGGTGAGCGCCAGGGTGTCGGCAACACCAGGCAGGCCGGCGGCGGGCGGATGGCGGCGGGCGAGCGGCAGGGCGTCGACAGCCGCCACCACCTGGGCGAACGGCCGGTCGATGAGCACGGTCTCGACGTGGGAGACCAGCTTCTCCGGCCCGGCGACCGGCGGGTGCGGCGTCTCGATGAAGCCGGGCGGCAGACGGTGGGCGGTGGCGGTGGCGGACATGTCCCCTCGCCCGCCGCTACTTGATCTTGATGGTCGCCGTGCCCTGCGGGCCGGTCACGTCGAAGCTGTCGCCCGACTTCTTGTCCTTGGGATACTCCACGCACTGCTCGTTCGGGTCGAAGTTGGACTTGGTGCAGAGCTTCTCGCCGTCGATCCGCCACTCGCCGGTGACCTGGCCGTCCATGGCGGTGAACTTGCCGTCGGGCGTGTACTTCACGTCGATATCCATGCCCTGGACGCTGAGGACGATGCCCTTGGCGGTCACCTCTTCCAGAGTGGTCGCGGCGGCGGGCGCGGCGAGCGCCAAGGCCGCGGCGGCGGCGATCAGTGTGCGCATCGTTTCCTCCCCGGATCCTGCGGAGGAGAGCCTACACCAGAAGCGGAAGATGCGAGAAAGCCTGTCCCGGTGAGCCCCGGCCGGGACAGGCTCCCGCAAGCCCGGCCGTCAGGCCAGAGCGAAGGCGCGGCGGCGGATCATCGCGCCCGCTGCGCCGAAGCCCAGGATCATCATCGCCCAGGTGGCGGGCTCGGGGATGGCCGCCAGGGTGACGTCGTCCAGGATGTTGCCCTGGAAGTTCGCCGGCCCGAGCTCGCGGAACACCAACTGGCCGCCCGTGGTGGTGAAGGTGAAGTCGTAGAGGGTCAGCGCATCGCCCGAGTTCAGGGTGATCTCGGTGGAGAAGTCGCCCAGGGTGATCCGGGTGGTGCGGGCCGGTGCGCCCCGCGCATTTCCGCCCAGCTCGAAGGTCAGGTTGTAGGTGCCGGCCGCGAAGTTCGCGAACGAGGTGATCTCGCCGGCGGGGTCGGCGCCCGCTCCGCCCGAGCCGTCCATGTCGATGTACGAGCCGTTGCCCGGGTAGAAGTCGAACGCACCCCCGGCCCCGATCAGGTCTACGAAGCCCGCACTGACGAAGAAGGTGGCGTCGCCGTCCCAGTTGAGGTCGTCGGCGACTTCGCCGTCGAAGGTGTCGCTGAGGACGACGGTGGCCGAGGCCGCCGGGGCCATGGCGAGGCCCACGGCGCAAGCCGCCGCAGCGATGAACAGGTTTCTCATGGCAGCCTCCAAGCGTGACACACGTGGACGCAAGACGACCGTGCGCAGCGCATCGGGAGGCCCCCGCGCCAGCAACACCTACGCACCCCCGCCCGTCCACGGGTCACCGGACCTGGCCCTAAAGTAAAGCTTGGACCGAGCCCCAGCGCATCGACCAGCACCCCGAGGGGCGCTTGAACATCCGCCCAGCGGTATACGCGTCAGGTTGTCGCAGGACAACGGGATTTCTATGAATAATTGCAGTCCACTCAATCTTGAGTAGGCCAACACGCTCGCAAAGAACAAGCTCTACTATTCGGGCAAAGCCTCGATGATGACGAAAGCTTGAGCGTAAGGATGATCGTCGGTGAGACTGAGGTGGATCACCGCCTTCATGCCCGGCGGCGTCATCTCCTGCAGGCGCGCCAGGGCGCCGCCGGTGAGTTGCATGGTGGGCTGACCGGTACGCAGGTTCACCACCCCCATGTCGCGCCAGAAGACGCCGCGGCGCATGCCGGTGCCCAGCGCCTTGGCGCAGGCCTCCTTGGCGGCGAAGCGCTTGGCGTAGCTGGCGGCGGCGTCGGCCTTGCGGTCGGAGCGGGTGCGCTCGAGCTCGGTGAACACCCGCTGTTTGAAGCGGTCGCCGAAGCGGTCGAGGCTCTCCTGGATGCGGCGGATGTCGGAGAGGTCCGAGCCGAGGCCGATGATCATGCGGCTTTGTGGGCGCGAGCTTCATCCATCAGCGCCCGCATGCGCTGGATGGCCGGACCCAGGCCGATGAAGATCGCCTCGCCGATCAGGAAGTGGCCGATGTTGAGCTCGATCACCTCGGGGATGGCGGCGATGGGCTTGACGGTCTCGTAGTCGATGCCGTGGCCGGCATGGACTTCGAGGCCCAGCTCCTGGGCCCTGGCGGCTGCGGCCTTCAGGCCCGCCAGTAGCGCCTCGGCCTGGGGCCGGCGTTCGCGAACGGCCTCGCAGTAGGCGCCGGTGTGCAGCTCGACCACCTGCGCGCCCACCGCCTTGGCGGCGGCCACCTGCGCCTCGTCGGCGTCGATGAAGCACGACACGCGGATGCCTGCGGCGGCCAGCCGACGGACCACGGGGGCGATGGTGTTCTGGCCGCGGACGACGTCGAGGCCGCCTTCCGTGGTCACCTCCTCGCGCCGCTCGGGCACCAGGCAGGCGGCGTGCGGGCGGTGGGCCAGCGCGATGGCCTCCATCTCGGGTGTCACGGCGCACTCGAAGTTCAGCGGGCGGCCGCGGCGGCGGCAGATGACCGCCAGCGCGTCGATGTCGGCGTCCGAGATGTGGCGGCGGTCCTCCCGCAGGTGGGCGGTGATGCCGTCGGCGCCGGCGGCCAGGGCCATCTCGGCGGCGCGCATCGGATCGGGATAGCCCTCGCCGCGCGCGTTCCGCACGGTCGCCACGTGGTCGATGTTGACCCCCAGCCTCAGCCTGCTCATGCGCGCAGCCTCTTCGACCCCGGCTCCTCGGCCGGCAGCGCCGCCAGCTCGGGCGGGATCTCGTCGGCGGCGTAGGACGGGACGTCCACCGTCGCCAGGGCCACCAGCGGCCAGCCCACGTCGGCCTTCCCGCCCGAGCGGTCGACGATGCAGGCGCAGCACAGCACCTCGCCGCCCGCCGCCTCCACCGGCTCAACGGCCTCGCGGAACGAGCCGCCGGTGGTGATCACGTCCTCTACGACCACGACCTTGGCGCCGGGCGCGATCTTGAAGGCGCGGCGCAGCTTGAACTTGCCGTCCTCGCGCTCGACGTAGATCGAGGGCACGCCCAGGGCGCGGGCCACCTCGTAGCCAGGGATGATGGCGCCGACAGCCGGGGCCACGATGACGTCGGGCTTGCCGAACTGGGCCACGATCTTGTCGGCCAGGGCCCGGCAGAGCCGCTCGGTGCGGTCGGCGTACTGGAAGACCAGGTTCTTCTGCAGGAACATCGGCGAGTGGCGACCCGAGGCCAGGATGAAATGGCCTTCGCGCAAGGCGCCGGCGCCGCGGAACTCTTCGAGGACGTCTTCGGTGTTCATGAGAGCCGAGATAGCGCCGATGTCGCAGTCCCGGAAGGGCCGCTTTCAGCCTTTGGTCCGTTCCACTTCCTCCACGCTCGGGTTGGCCCGGAGCGCGGCGGAGATGTGAGTGAGGTGGCGGGCGTCGTTGACGTCGACGTCGATGTCCACGTCGAAGAAGTCGCTCTGGCGGTGGTGCATGCGCAGGTTGACGATGTTGCCGCCGGCCTCGCCGATGACGGTGCAGACCTGGCCGAGCACGCCGGGGGCGTTGCGGATGGTGGCCGTCAGGCGCGCGCGGGCGGTGGCGTTCCGCTCGGCTTCCGGCGTCCACTGCAGGTCGCGCCAGAGCTCCTCGCGGTCCTCGTACTCGGCGAGCTTGTCGCAGGCGATGGTGTGGACCGTGAGGCCGCGGCCGTCGCTCTCGAGGATGCCCACGATGCGGTCGCCCGGCACCGGCGTGCAGCATTGGCCGAAATGGATGGTGACGCCAGGGGTGAGGCCGCCGCCGCGGACGTAGAGCTTGGCGGTCTTGCCCTCGGTGATGTGGCGGCGCGCGGTGGCCGCCTCGCGCTCGGCGGCTTTCAGGCCCGGGAAGACGATCTCCAGCACCTGGGCGGGCGTGGCGCGGCCGCGGCCCACGGCGTCGAACAGCTCGTCCTCGTTGGCTACGGCGAAGCGCTCGAAGGCGGGCCGCAGCGAGACTTCCTTGCGCGACTTGCCGGCGGCGTCGAAGGCCTGGTCGACGGTGGCGCGGCCGAGGCGGATGAACTCCTCGCGCTCGGTCTGGCGGATGTGGCGGCGGATGGCCGAGCGGGCGCGGCCGGTCACGGTGAGCGAGCGCCAGTCCGGCGGCACCACCGGCTTGCCGCCGCGGATCACCTCGACCACGTCGCCGTTGGTGAGCGTGGTGCGCAGCGGCTTCAGCTCGCCGTTGATCTTGGCGCCGATGGTGGTGTCGCCGATGTCGGTGTGGACGGCGTAGGCGAAGTCGAGCGGCATGGCCCCGCGCGGCAGGCTGACCAGCTGGCCCTTGGGCGTGAACACGAACACCTGGTCGAGGTACATCTCGAGCTTGGCGTGCTCGACCAGTTCCTCGGCGTCGCCGCCGTGCTCGAGCACCTGGACGAGGTGGCGCAGGTTGACCAGCGGGTCGCGGCCGCCGGCGGCCTTCTGGGCCTCGGGGTCGAAGCCGTAAGACTTGTTCTTGTAGCGCCAGTGCGCAGCCACGCCCTCTTCGGCGACGAGGTCCATGGCCTCGGTGCGGATCTGCATCTCGATCCGCATGCCCCTGTAGCCGACCACCGTGGTGTGCAGGGACCGGTAGTTGTTGCGCTTGGGCGTCGAGATGAAATCCTTGAACCGCTCGGGAACGCTGGGCCAGGCGCGGTGGATGACGCCGAGGGCGCGGTAGCAGTCCTCCTCGGTGTCGACGATCACCCGGAAGGCGTAGATGTCGGACAGCTGGGAGAAGCCGATCGACTTGCGCTGCAGCTTCCGCCAGATCGAGAACGCGTGCTTCTCGCGGCCGAAGACCCGCGACGGGATGCCGGCGGCCTCGAGGCGGCTGGCCATTTCCTGGCTGACGGCCGAGACCGCCCCGCCCTGCTCGGCGCGCAGTTGTTCGAGGCGACGCAGGATGGCGTTGCGTCCCACCGGGTTCAGGTGGGCGAAGGCCAGCTCCTCCAGCTCCTCGCAGATGCGGTGCACGCCGATCGAGCGGGCGAGCGGAGCGTAGATGTCCAGCGTCTCGCGGGCGATCCGCTCGCGCTTGGCGGCCTGCTTGATGAAGTGGAGCGTCCGCATGTTGTGCAGGCGGTCGGCCAGCTTCACGAGGAGGACGCGGACATCCTTGGAGATGGCGAGGATGAACTTCCGCAGGTTCTCGGCCTGGCGCAGGTGCTCCTGGGAGAGTTCCAGCTTGGAGAGCTTGGTGACGCCCTCGACCAGCTCGGCGATCTCAGCGCCGAACAGGTCCTCCACCTTCTCGCGGGTGGCGTCGGTGTCCTCGATCACGTCGTGCAGCAGCGCCGTGACGATAGTCTCGGTGTCGAGGCGGTAGTCGGTGAGGATGCCCGCCACCTCGATGGGGTGGGCGAAATAGGGGTCGCCGGAGGCCCGCTTCTGCGAGCCGTGCTGGCGCATGGCGTAGACATAGGCGCGGTTCAGCAGCGCCTCGTCGGCCGTGGGGTCGTAGGAGCGGACCTTCTCGATCAGCTCGAACTGGCGAAGCAGCTTCGGCCGCGACGGACCCGTCGCAACCGGAGCTTTCATCGGAACGTCTTGAAGCGGGGCGGCGGGTGGGGTCGCCGCCTCGGTCGTGAGGGGTTCTGCGCCTTCGGGGCTCAGTACCGCTCCTCCTGGCCGCCGTCACGGTCGCTCTGCAGGGCGCGGACCAGTTCCAGCTCGCTCATCTGCATGTGGGTCGGATCGGCCAGCAGGGCGAGGGTTTCGGCCTCTTCCTCGGCTTCCGAACGTTCGTCGACGCGCTGCAGGGAGGCGATGACGCTCTCGCGCAGCTCCTCACCGTCCACCACGTCGTCGGCGATCTCGCGCAGGGCCACGACCGGGTTCTTGTCGTTGTCGCGGTCGACCATCAGCGCAGCGCCGGCCGAGATGGCGCGGGCGCGATGGGCCGACAGCAGAACCAGCGAAAAGCGGTTCGGGACCTTCTCGATGCAGTCTTCGACGGTGACGCGAGCCATGAAATCTCTCAAGGGCGGGGAGGTAGAACCGCGCAAGATAGAGGTTCGGCCGTTTTTGTGCAACGCCGCATAGGTCGCAG
>NZ_DASWTE010000360.1:0-6231 GCF_036402295.1 Phenylobacterium sp. | reverse complement strand
CGGCCTTCCAGGTGAACCAGCAGGCGGGCCTGCGCGGCGCGCGCTCCAACACCTCCGGCGCCTCGGCGGCGGTCACCCTGGCGCAGCCGGCGGCGCAAGGCGTCGGTGGCTGGCGGCTGCAGGGCTGGGTGCGGGCCAGCGACCTGGAGAACAGCTCGGTGGCCGTGGCCGCCAACCGGGCCACGACGACGCCTGCCAACGACCAGTACGACACGCCAGCGACTGGCTACGGCTTCAACGCCGCCTGGCAGGGCGTCACCGGCGCCGTCGCCTGGGAGATCGGGGCCGACCTGCGCGCCGCCGACGGCAAGGAGCAGGAGCGGTTCCGCTTCATGAACGGCGTCTTCACCCGCGACCGGACGGCCGGCGGCGAGACGCTGGTCTACGGGGCCTATGCGGAGGCCGTGCTGGACGAAGGCCCCTGGCTGCTGACGGGCGGCGTGCGCCTCGACCGGTCGCGCGCCTTCAACGCCGTGCGCATCGAGCGCGACCGCCAGACCGGCGCGGTGTTGCTGAACCAGGGCGCGCCCGACCGCTCGGACACCACGCCGACGGGCCGTGTGGGCGTGCGCTACGAGGTGGCCGACGCCCTGTTCCTGCGCGCCGCAGCCTATGCGGGCTTCCGGCCGCCGACCCTGAACGAGCTGCACCGCCCGTTCCGGGTGGGCAACGACATCACCGAGGCCAACCCGACGCTGAAGCCCGAGACTCTGCAGGGGATCGAGGCGGGGCTGGCCGGCGAAGGGGCGGTGCGCTGGAGCGCCGGCGTCTTCTACAACCGGCTGAAGGACCCGATCGCCAACGTCACCATCGGCGTGGGCCCGGGCAACTTCCCGACTGCGGGCTTCGTGCCGGCCGGCGGCACGCTGCGCCAGCGGCAGAACGCGGGCGAGATCGAGGCCTGGGGCCTGGAGGGCGAGGCGTCCGGCGAGGCGACCGAGACCCTGCGCTGGCGGGCGGCGGCGGCCTATACCGACGCCGAAGTCGACGGCGGCGGCACGGCGCCTCAGCTCACCGGCCTGCGCCCGGCGCAGACGCCGAAGTGGACCGTGACCGGCGGCGCGAGCTTTCGCCCGGCCGAGGCGTTCGAGCTGTCGGCCGACCTGCGCTACGAGAGCGCGCGCTGGGAGGACGACCTCAACACCCGGCGCCTCTCGGCCGGGATCCAGGTGGACGCGCGGGCCAGTTGGCGGTTCGCGGGGAACCTCGAGGCGTTCGTCGCCGCCGAGAACCTCTTCGACGAGAAGGTGGAGGTGGGCGAGACGGCGGACGGCGTGGAAAGTTATTCGGCGCCGCAGACCATCCGCGTCGGGTTCACCTATCGCCAATAAAACCCAAGCTAGCATCGCGACTTCGACGGGGAGAGCTGTGATGCGTCCGATCGACTACGCCAAGGCGCTGGGCGCCGCCGTGCTGGCGCTTGCGCTGAACCTGCTGGTGACGACCGTGGTGATCGTCGTCTGGTCGGCCGTGGTGGAGCCTGGCCATCCACAGGCCTACTACAACGCCCTCGCGCCCAAGATCGGCGCCTGGAGCGGGCCGCCTGGCGGGGCGCTGCTGCTGTTCCTGGCGGCCTACGTGCTGGGCCGCCGACGCCCTGATCGCAACGCGTGGAAGTTCGCGGGCGTGATGTGGCTGTTCTACGCCCTGACGGATGTGGCGATCGCGCTGCCGATCGTGCCGCTGGCGAAGCTGCTGACCTTCCAGCTCGTCCTGTCGCTGCTGCTGGCGCTGGCTGGCGCGGCGCTGGGCGGGGTCGTGGCGGCGCGTCGCTCGCGTCCGGCCTAGGCCGGGGCCTTCGCGAACAGCTCGTCGTGGCGGGCGCAGACACGCTCCCAAATCGAGGCCGCCTCGGGGACGTCCAGTTCGAACTCGCGCTTCAGCACCGCCACGAAGTCGTCGGCCGTGTCGATCAGGCTGTCGTCCTTCACGCCCCCGCGGAGGCGGCGGAAGGCGCGGCCGCGGAGCAGCCGGATCTCGTCGCCGACGTGACGCTGGGCGACGGCGGTCATCACGAACACGGAGGCCGGCGAGGTCTGCAGCTCCAGGCACTTGGCCGATAGCAGCGCCGGGTCGGCGGGCTGCAGGCAGAAGTCGAAGTTGGGCGCGCCGCCGTGCGGATGGTTGTGCAGCCGCCACCAGCCGCCCTCCAGGCTCTGCAGGCGGTATTCGTAACCGTCCGAGACGATCGGGCCGTCCTTCAGCGGGAACGGGTCGCGCGAGCCGTCGCCAAAGCCCACGTCGGCGATCCAGAGGCCGTCGTCCAGTTCGACCAGCAGCACCAGGTGGTTGCCGAGCGCCTCGTCGCCGCGGACCATCCGGTGCACGCCGCCGGCCAGCCGCGTGACCTTGAAGCCCACCTCGTCGAGCACGGCGCCCAGCAGGCCGTTCATCTCGTAGCACCAGCCGCCGCGGCCGCGCCGGACGATCTTGTCGAACGCCTCGGCCGGGCTGGTGGTCAGCGGCCGGCCGAGCTGCACGTCGAGGTTCTCGTAGCTGATGGCGAACGAGTGGCCGCGGTGCAGGGCGCGCAGGGTGTCGAAATCCGGCCGCGGGACGCCCGCGAAGCCGATACGGTCGAGGTAGGCCTGAAGGTCCATGGCCTAGACGTAAGCGCCACGGCTGTGGTCCGGAAGGACCACTTCGCCGTCGCGATCTAGTCCGCCTTCTCCGGCGCCGCGGCGCCGCCGAGCATGGCGGCGAACTCGGGGCGGATGTCGCCGGCGCCCTTCTCGGCGATGTGCTGGGCGATGCGGGCGCCCATGGCGGCCATGACCTGGCCGGTGAACTCGGCCTTGTTCGAGCCCACCCAGTCCATGGAGGCCTGGCGGTTGGGGTTCAGGGCCTGGAAGTGCGGGGCGACGTAGCGGGCGATCAGCTCGTACGAGCGCTTCTTGGCCTCCCAGGTGGCCCAGTTGTGGTCCATCAAGAGGAACGCGCCGAAGCCGCCGCTTTCGTCGACCAGCTGCTGGATGCGCTGGACGGCGTCCTCGGGCGTGCCGATGACGGCGAGGCCCGTCTCGGTCATGGCCTTCACCGGATCTGGACCTTCGGGGACGATCGGCAGGTTGGCGATCTCGCGGAAGTAGTAGATCCACTTCTCGAGGCCGAACTTCACCTCCTCCATCGCCTGTTCGCGGGTGGGGGCGATGTGCATGGGGCCGACCAGCCGCCAGCGGCTGCGGTCCATGGACTTGCCGTGCTCGGCCGCCTGCTCCGTGGCGATGTGCCAGTTGGAGGCCAGCGCGTTGAAGCCCGCCTGGCTGGTGGCGCCGATCGAGAGCAGGCCCAGGCCGTTGCGGCCGGCCGCCCGCGCGCCGGTTGGCGACACCTGGCTCGCCACCGCCATCTCCACCGACGGCCGTGAGTAGGGGGTCATCTGCAGCCGCGCCTGGCGCAGCTCGAACCAGTCGGACTTGTGGGTGACTTCCTCGCCCTGCATGAGCCGCACGAGGACGTCGAGCGCCTCGTCCATGCGGTCGCGCTGCGCCTGGGGCGGGATGCCCATCATCATGGCGTCGGAGACAAGCGCGCCGGGGCCCACGCCGAACATCACTCGCCCGCGGGTCATGTGGTCGAGCTGGTTGATGCGGTCGGCCAGCATCATCGGATGGTGGTAGGGCAGGGACGCCACGCCGGTGCCCAGGCGGATGTGCTTGGTCCGCTCGGCGGCGGCGGCGATGAACACCTCGGGGCTGGCGATCAGCTCGTAGCCGGCCGAGTGGTGCTCGCCGATCCAGGCCTCCTCGAAGCCCAGGTTGTCCATGTGCTCGACCAGCTCCAGGTCGCGCTGGATGGCCAGGGTGGGGTTCTCATCCACCGGGTGGAAGGGCGCGATGAAGGCGCCGAAGCGCAGGCGGGGGCCAAGCATGGGATCCTCCGTGTGTGCGTTCGCCGCACCTTATCGGCGATCACCATAGCCTTGGCTGGTCGATGCGGCGAGATTGCCCCTGCGTCAGCGCGCGTCCTCGAGGAACCGCAGGACGGCGAGCTCGAAGGTGCGCTCGTTCTGGCGCGACGGCAGGTCGAGCTTGCCCTCGGCGTAGGCGTCCAGGATGGCGGGGTGGATGTAGGCGCTGCGGGCGACGGCGGCGGTGTTGCCCAGCAGGCCGGCGACGGCCTTCACGCAGGTGTTCACGTTGCGCTTGGCCGCCGTCAGGTCGGCGCATTCCGGCATGGTCAGGGCTCGCGCTGCCGCCACGGTCCCGGCCCAGGTGCGGAAGTCCTTGGCCGAGAAGTCCTCGCCCAGCGCGTCGCGGATGTAGGCGTTGACGTCGGCGCTCTCGACGGCGCGCCGCTGGCCCCCGTCGTCGAGGTACTGGAACAGTCGCTGGCCCGGCAGGTCCTGGCAGGCCTTCACGATGCGCGCGAGGCGGCGGTCGTTGAAGCCCGTGGTGTGGGGCTTGCCGCTCTTGCCGCGGAACTCGAACTTGGCCTTCGCGCCGCCGATCTTCACGTGACGGTCGCGCAGGGTGGTGAGGCCGAAGCTGCGGTTCGTCCGCGCATACTCCTCGTTGCCTACGCGGATCAGGGTGGCCTCCATCACCCGGATGACCGCGGCCAGCACCTTCTCGCGCGGCAGACCGCGGCAGGCGAGGTCCTCCTCGACGCGTCGGCGCAGGCGGGGCAGGGCGCGGCCGAAGGCGATCAGGCGGTCGTACTTGGAGCTGTCCCGGGTCTCCCGCCAGCGGGGGTGATAGCGGTACTGCTTGCGGCCCCGCTGGTCGCGGCCCACCGCCTGGATGTGGCCGTTGGCCTTGGGGCTGATCCAGACGTCGGTCCAGGCGGGCGGGATGACGAGTGCGCGGATGCGGTCGAGGGTCTTCTCGTCGGTGATGGGCTTGCCGTCGGCGTCCAGGTAGTTGAAGCCGTGGCCTCGTGCCTTCTTCCGCCGGATGCCGGGGTCCTGGTCGCTGACGTAGGACAGCCCCTGGGGCATCGTCTCGACGTCGTCTTGCCCACCCATGTCCCGCGGCATCTTCAGCCCTCTCACTGGCTGGGCGGCAACGTGGTATGGCCACGCCGGTTCCTCCTGCAGCCCCCGGATTCCCTTGAACTATCGCCACGCCTTCCACGCCGCGAACTTCGCCGACCTGGTGAAGCACGCCGGCCTCCTGCGGCTGCTGGCCGAGCTGACCAAGGGGGGCTCCCCGCCGCTCACCGTGATCGACACCCATGCCGGCCGCGGGCTCTACGACCTGGCGGGCGCCGAGTCGCGAAAGTCGGGCGAAGCGGACGCGGGCGTCGTCCAGCTCATGCGGGCGAAGGATGCGCCGTCGGACTTCGGGTCGCTCGTGCGGACCGTCGCGGCGTTGAACGCCGGCGGGGAGGTCCGCCGATATCCCGGCTCGCCCTGGCTGATCGCCGAGTCCCTGCGGCCGGGCGACCGCTATGTCGCCTGCGAGCTGCGCCAGGACGAGCACGAGGCGCTCCGCGTGGCGATGCGGGGGCGGGCGAACGTGCGGACCCTCAACGCCGACGGCTATGCGGCGGCGGTGTCGGAATGCCCGGCGCGGGGACGGGTGCTGGCGCTAATCGACCCACCGTTCGAGCAGCCGGGCGACTACGGGCGGATCGTCGAGACCCTGGCGGCGCTGCGGCGGAAGAACCGGACGGCCCAGGCGCTGGTCTGGCTGCCGATCAAGGACCTGGAGACGCTGGATTCCTTCCTGCGCGACCTGGAGGACGAGGTGGCGGCGCCGATGCTGGTGGCGGAGGCGCGGGTGAAGCCGCTGAGCGACCCGATGAAGATGAACGGGTGCGCCTTGGTGCTGGTCGACGGCCCGGACCTTGCCGCACCCCTTGCTGCGATCTGCGGCTGGGTCGCCCAGGCGCTGGGCAGCGGCGGCGCGGCGAAGGTCTACCGGCTTTCGCCACAATAATTTCGCACCTGCGAAGTCGATCTATGGGTTATGGTGCAGCGCACAATCTCGTGCCGCGCAGGAGTCTCCCCCATGGCGACCTTCGACCTTCCCGAACTGCCCGAGACCCGGGTGACCCCGCAGCTGATGCTGGGCGCCGCTTCGCCACTCTGGGCCTACTTCGGCGCTGCTGCCGCGGGCGGGGTGGCCTACTGGTGGATGACGCGCTGGACGCAGCCCGTGAACCTCGAGGCGCTGTTCGGCGCCAAGCCGGCCGCCACGCTGGCGCCCGTGATCGAGGCGGCGGCGGAACCCGTCGTCGAGGCGGCCGAAGCGGTCGCGGAAACAGCCGAGGCGGTGGTCGAAGCCA
>NZ_DASWTE010000359.1:0-5613 GCF_036402295.1 Phenylobacterium sp. | reverse complement strand
CGCCGGTCCATGCGGCCGAGACCCCAGGCCACGACCGGGCCCAGCACCGCCGAGGTCAGGACGTAGGCGGTCTGCAGCTGGCCGGCCACGGCGGTAGAGACCCCGAGGTCCGCCGCCATCGGCTCGATGAGGCCTGCGAAGATGAACGCCGCCGAGCCGAACGCGAAGGTGCACAGCGTCAGGACATAGATGCGCGGGTTCACCGCCGCCGCCCGCCCATCAGTGCTTCCCCGTGCAAACGCCCGTTTGGTTCAGGGTGGCCGAAACTGCGGTACGGCGTCGAGCCCCAATCGGCGGCGAGCCGCCTATGCCGGCAGCTGCGCCCGCACCTTCGCGCGGAGCACGTCGATGGGCGCGAGGCCCTTGTCGGTCTTGAAGTGCCAGTACGTCCAGCCGTTGCAGGCCGGGGCCGACTGCACCATGGCGCCCACCTTGTGGATCGAGCCCGCGAGCTCGCCCACCACGAGGCTGCCGTCCGCCCGCACCCGGGCGGCGTTGCGCCCCTGCGGGCAGTAGAGCACGTCGCCCGTACGCAGCAGGCCGGCCTCCAAGAGCGACCCGAACGGCACCCGCGGCTCCGCCTTCTTGGAGCCGGTGACGACCATCTCCTCGGCGGTCGCCGGAATCACCTTGGCGATGCGCGCCTTCGCGATCTTCGCGTAGCTCTCCTCGCGCTCGATGCCGACGAACTTGCGACCCAGCCGGCGGGCGACGGCGCCCGTCGTGCCGGTGCCGAAGAAGGGGTCCAGGATCACGTCGCCCGGCTTGGTGGAGGCCATGATCACCCGGTGCAGCAGCGCCTCGGGCTTCTGGGTGGGGTGGGCCTTGTCGCCGTTGTCGTCCTTCAGCCGTTCGTCGCCGGTGCACAGCGGCAGCGTCCAGTCCGAGCGCATCTGCAACTCGTCATTGGCCATCTTCATGGCGTCGTAGTTGAAGGTGTAGCGCCGCCCGCCCCGGCTCTTGGTCGCCCAGATCAAGGTCTCGTGGGCATTGGTGAACCGCGTGCCCTTGAAGTTCGGCATCGGGTTCGACTTGCGCCAGACGATGTCGTTGAGGATCCAGAAGCCGAGGTCCTGCAGCGTCGCGCCCACGCGGAAGATGTTGTGGTAGCTGCCGATCACCCACAGCGCCCCGTCGTCCTTCAGCACCCGGCGGCACTCGGCCATCCAGGCCTTGGTGAAGGCGTCGTAGGCCGCGAAGCTCTCGAACTGGTCCCAATGGTCGTCGACGGCGTCGACCTTGGAGTTGTCCGGCCGCAAGAGGTCGCCGCCCAACTGCAGGTTGTAGGGCGGGTCGGCAAAGACCAGGTCGACCGAACGGTCGGGGAGCTTCTTCAGCTCCTCGATGCAATCGCCCGTAAGGATGGCGTCGACCGGCAGCGCCATGGGGCTCACCTCTGAAATCCAGGAAACACCTTAGAATCCTGGGGCCGACATGGTGAAGACCGTCTTACCGGCCATGGTGAATGAGGTCTTAAGCCGCTAGCCGCGCGGCGGCGTGGGGGCCCAGGGCGCCCAACAGTTGGGCGGCGGACACGGGCTTGTTCAGGTGGCCGTCCGCGCCGGCGGCGACGCCCGCGTCCACGTGTTCCTGCAGACCGTTGGCTGAGACGATGAAGATCGGCATCCGGGCGCGGCCCGCGGCCGCCTCCCAGGCGCGGATCCGGCGGGTGGCCTCCAGGCCGTCCATCACCGGCATCTGGATATCCATGAGCACGGCGTCGAAGCCGCCCGTCTCCGCTGCTTCGAGGCCGGCGCGCCCGTCTTCCACGGCGGCATGCTCGATGCCCGCTGCGTCCAGGATCAGGCCCAGGACCTGGCGGTTGATCTCGTTGTCGTCGACCACCAGCACCCGGAACCGGCCCGGCTCGGCCGGGCTCGGCAGCGTTGGGACGGCGGCCGCGGCGTCGGGCAGGCGCGGCAGGCGCAGCGTGAATGCGAAGGTCGAACCCTGGCCGGGCGTGCTGACGCAGTCCAGCTCGCCGCCCATCAGGGTCACATACTCGCGGCAGATGGCGAGCCCCAGCCCGGCGCCGCCGTGCCGGCGGGTGGAGCTGTCGTCGGCCTGCTGGAACCGGCCGAATAGCGCCCCCTTGGCGGCCTCGTCGAAGCCCACGCCCGTGTCGCGGACGGCGAAGGTCACCCGGTCGCCGTTGCGGCTGACCCGGAGCGCCACCTCGCCGGCCTCGGTGAACTTCACGGCGTTGCTGACCAGGTTGCCCAGCACCTGGCGCAGGCGCAGCCCGTCGCAGGCCACGCGCCCGCAGGCCTCGTCGATCTCGAGTGTCAGCGTCACGCCCTTCTGCTCGGCGCGGGCCGCGAAGAGGGCACGCACGCCCTGCGCCACTTCGGACAGCGACGTGGGCTCGGGCCGCAACTCCGCCGCGCCCGCCTCAGCCCTCGCGAGGTCCAGAAGGTCGGTGAGCAGCGCGTTCAACAGCGAACCCGAGGTGCGGATCACCCCCACCAGCTGAGCCTGCTGCGGATCGAGCGAGGTCCCCGCAAGCACGTCGGCCACGCCCAGGACGCCGTTCAGCGGCGTACGGATCTCATGGCTCATGTTGGCCAGGAACTGCCCCTTGGCGCGGTTGGCGGCCTCGGCCGCGTCGCGGGCGTCGGCCAGCGCCTGGGCCGCCTGCTCCTGCTCGGTGATGTCGGTGAGCACGGTCACCCCGCCGCCGTCGGCGGTGGCGAACGACTCGTGGCGGATCCAGCGCCCGTCGGTCGACTTCAGCAGCATCGGCGGGGAGGCTCCGTTGGTGGCCACGCGACGGCGTTCGAGCTCGTCGCTGCCGTCCGCGGGCCACCAGCCGGCCTGCAGCGCGGCCTCGACCATGGCGTATCGCGTCAGCCCTTCACGGACCTCGACGCCCACGTCGGCCATGAATCGGACGTAGGGCCGGTTCCACGACAACAGGCGGCTCTCGGTGTCGTAGAACGCCAGCGCAGACGGCACGACGTCCAGGGCGTCGCGCAGGCCGCTCAGGGTGGTGCGGTGACCGTGCCGCTCCATCCAGATCAGGCTCGAGGCCGCCGCCAGCAGCAGCGCCGCCAGCGCCACCGTAGCCACAACCAGCACGCCGCGGCCCACGACCTCGGCCGGCACGGCCCGGGTCGGGTCCGGGATCAGATGCACGGCGGTCATGGCCGTGAAATGCAGGCCCACGATGGCCAGCACCAGCAAGAGCGCCGGCACGGCCCAGCCGACGCGACCCTTCAACCTGCCGCGCGCATGGAAGGCGCCCGCCGCGCCCGCCGCGCCGACCAGGATCGACGCCACCACGTAGCGCTCGTCCCATTCGATGCGCAGCTGAGCGCGCAGGGCGGCAATGCCCATGAAATGCATGGCGGCGACGGCGAAGCCGGTGAGCGCGCCGCCCGCCAGGGTCACGGCCCGACCCGGCTGCAGCACCGGCAGCGCGAAGCCCACGCCCATCCCCACCACCGCGGTCGCCAGCGAGGCGACGGTGAGACCGATCTCGTAGGCCATCGTCAGGTGCGGCTGGTAGGCCAGCATCGCCACGAAGTGCGTCGCCCACACGCCCGAGCCCGCGACGAGGCCGGTCAGCGCCATCCACGCCCGGCGCGTCCCGGCGCCGGACGCCGCGAGGCTCCTCAAATGAAAGCCGAACGCCGCCGTGCAGGCGGTCGCGCACACCAGCGCGGCCAACACGACGAGGCGCAAGTCGTGCTCGACGACGATACAGGACAGGACCGAAAGCATACGCGGGGGGACGGCTCGGAACTGGGGGGGGTTCCTGTCACGCTAGGTGACCGAGGTTAATTTAGCCTGCCCGACTTCGCGCCGGGCGCGCATCGGCGGCGCCCACTACTCCCCGTGGAGCTAGGACGCCCGCACCCAGGCTCCGTGCGGGTGGACCACGGCCAGCAGCCGGTCCTCGCCGCCCGGCCAGCAGGTCAGCCGAAGCTCCACGACGGCGAGATTTTCGGGCGACGGCTCCATCCGCAGCCAGGCGAACGGGGCGGCCTCCGTCGCCTGCGCGCCGATCTCGGCGATCGCCGCCGTCAGCCCCTCGCGCGTCTCGGCCGGCAGGTACTGCCAGAAGATCGAGTGGTACAGCACCGTGGCCGCTCCGGATTGCGGCTGCACGCGGGCGCGGACCCAGTCCAGCGCGTCGGCCGCCTCGACCCGCAGGCCCAGTTCCGCGACGAGGGCGATCGCGGCCCGGCTGCGCTCCAGCCGGTCGAACTGGTCGGGCCAGATGCAGGCCAGCAGGCGCTGACGCTGCGCGGCATCGGTCAGATCGGTCGGCCGCCGGTCGCAGGCGGCGCGCTCGACGACCTGCGGCTTGGCGTCGACCGGCGGCGCCGGGCCGCTCCAGTCGATCGGAACGCGCACCGTCGCGGCGGGGTCGCCCCACTCGGCGTCGCCCCCGTCATCCTGGCTCAGGCGGTAGTGGAACCGGTCCCACAGCATGTTGAGGCCGGCGCTGGCGCCCAGCTCGAAACAGCGCAGGGGCAGGCCCGTTTCCGCCGCCACCCGCAGGAACCCGCCCAGCAGCACGCCGGAACGCCGCACTTCATTGGTCTGCGGCTCGTGGCCCATGAACGCGGTCAGGCGCCCGTGCTGGCTGGCGATCAGGGCGCGCCCGACGGTCCAGGCCGCGTCCGGGTCGCCCGGCCGCCCGTCGCGCGGATAGGCGCGCGACAGCTCCGGAACCTCGTCGCCGGCCGCCAGGTGGGTGAAGGCGTTGACCAGCCGGATCGGCGCCGCCTCGTCGAAGACCTTCCGGCGGGAAGCCCCCTTCCACGGCGTCAGCAGCTCGCCGACCGGCCCGCCCGCTTCGAGGTCGGCGGCCATGTGGGCCAGCATCGCGCCGTTGAATGGCGAGCCGAACTCGCGGCACACCTCGGACTGCAGGCGCAAGGCCCCGACCAGGATCTCATCGCTCATGCGCCGCATGGCAGCCGCAGGGGCGGGCGAGGGTCAATCTTGATTGAAACGATCAAGCTCAGCGGCCTAGACTCCGCGCCAGTCGGACCGCAGCGCCTTCTTTGCCCGTCCCGGGCGACGAGAACCTGTGAGACATCCATGATCGAGACTGTCCTGCGCGACGGCGGCTGCGGCGGCATCTGCCGCGACCTCCTCGCCGACCTTTCCGACTGGTTTGGCAAGCCGGATTCCAACGCCGGCTACGAGACCGCCGCCGAAACCCAATCCACCTGGCTGGCCACCCTGGACGGCGGGCCCGCCGGCCTCATGATCCTGAAGCGCCACGAGGCGGCGCTCGAGATCTGGTTCATGGCCGCCCGCCGTGACCTGCGCCGCCACGGCGTCGGCCGGGCGCTGATGGCGCAGGCGGAGCGCGCCGCCCGCGCCGAAGACCTGTGGCTGACCGTGAAGACCCTGGGCCCGTCCGCTGTCTACGAGCCCTACGCCGAGACCCGCGCCTTCTACCGCGCGATGGGCTTCCGCCCGCTGGAGGAGTTCACCGACCTCTGGAACGACCCGGAGAACCCCTGCCTGTTCATGGCCAAGGCGCTCTGACCTCACCGAACGTCAGTCGAAGGTGAGCTCGCCCTGTTCGGGCTCGACCGTGCGCGGGTCGACGCCCGCCAGCACCAGCTTCACCGGCCGCCACGCCCGGCGGTG
>NZ_DASWTE010000358.1:0-2201 GCF_036402295.1 Phenylobacterium sp. | reverse complement strand
AGCATGCGCGGCAGCGGGTGCGTCGGCCGCTCGCCGGCCTCGGCGGCCACGTCCTCGAGGCTGCGGCCCGAGGCGACGGCGTCCTCGAACCGGTTGGCCTCGCGGTTCAGGGCGGCGAAGCGGAACAGCTTGTCCAGGATGATGGTCCACGACCACAGCGAGGCGGCGCCCAGGCCGATCATCACCAGCTTCACGACCCAGTCGGAGTTCAGGAAGATCGAGAGGAGGTCGAAGCTCTGCGGCGTGACGGCGGCCGGGTCCATCTTGTCTCCTGAGGCGTGTCCGGGCGGTGTTGCGGGGGTTCGGTGGCGATCTTATGGCGTCTCGAAGTAGGGCCTCAGGAGCTCCACCATTTCCTTCGGCGGCTTCTTGGCCCGGCCGCGCAAGTCGATGCAGACCGCCTGGACGTGGGCCTCGGCGATCAGGTCCTCGCCGCGCGTGATGCGCTGACCGACCATCAGCCGGGGGCCCTTGATCGTGTCGTAGGTGGTGCGGACCAGGAGCGCGTCGTCCACCCGGGCGGCGCGCCTGAAGTCCAGCTCGATGCGAACGAGGGTGAAGGCGGTGGGTTCCGCCAGGCCCAGCAGCGCGGTGTGGCTGATGCCGGCGATCCGGAAGAAGTCGCTCCGCCCACGCTCGAAATAGCGCAGGTAGTTGGCGTGGTAGACCATGCCGGTGAAGTCGGTGTCCTCGTAGTAGATGCGCACCGGCAGCACATGCTCGCGACCCTCGATCCAGCCGGCGGAGGGCGTCTGATCGTCAGGCCCGCTCACTCGAACAGGTCCCCGCTGGTCGGCGGCGGCTGGCCCACGCCCTTGGGCGCGGCCAGCCCTAAGTGGCTGTAGGCCTTGGCGCAGGCCATGCGGCCGCGGGGCGTGCGCTGGATGAAGCCCTGCTGCAGCAGGAACGGCTCGATCACGTCCTCCACCGCGTCGCGCGCCTCGGCGATGGCGTAGGCCAGGGTCTCCACCCCCGCGGGGCCGCCGGCGTAGTTCTCGATCAGGGCGCGCAGGTAGCGGCGGTCGAGCGCGTCCAGGCCCTGTTCGTCGACGTCCAGGCGGGCGAGCGCGCTGGCGGCGGCCTTGCGGTCGATGACCTCGGCGCCGTCGGCGGCGGCGAAGTCGCGGACCCGGCGCAGCAGCCGGCCGGCCACGCGCGGGGTGCCACGGGCGCGGGCGGCGATCTCCATCGCGCCCTCGGGGTTCAGCGGCGTCCCCATCTTGGCGGCGGCGCCCATGAGCACCTTCTGCAGCTCCTCGTGGGTGTAGAACTCGAGCCGGATCGGGATGCCGAAGCGGTCGCGCAGCGGTGTGGCGAGCAGGCCCGCCCGGGTGGTCGCGGCGACCAGGGTGAAGGGCGCGAGGTCGATGCGGATGGAGCGCGCCGACGGCCCCTCGCCGATGATCAGGTCCAGCACGTGGTCCTCCATCGCCGGGTAGAGGATCTCCTCGACGTTCGCGGCGAGGCGGTGGATCTCGTCGATGAAGAGGACGTCGCGCGGCTCGAGGTTGGTGAGGATCGCGGCGAGGTCGCCGGCCTTGGCCAGCACCGGCCCCGACGTGGCGCGGAAGTTCACGCCGAGCTCGCGGGCGACGATCTGGGCCAGCGTCGTCTTGCCCAGGCCCGGGGGCCCGAACAGCAGGACGTGGTCCAGGGCCTCCTGCCGGTTCTTGGCGGCCTCGATGAAGACGCTGAGGTTGCCCTTGGCCTGCTGCTGGCCGACGAACTCGGCGAGCGTCTGCGGCCGGAGCGCCTTGTCGGCCGGCTCGAACGGCTGGGCGTCGCCGGAGACGATGCGGGTCACCATTCACCTCCGCTCATCCCGCCGAATGCAGGGACCCAGATCTCAGGATCGGAGGGTGATTGGAGGAACGCAGCGCGTCGTAGAACCCACTTGGGCGCTATCCCATCTGGGTCCCGCCATTCGCCGGGATGAGCGGAAAGGAGGGTCACCGGCCCAGCTCCTGCAGGGCGGCCTTGATGAGGGCGGGCGGTTCGGCCTCTTCGCCCAGGCGGACGGCGGCGGCTTCGACAACGCGGCGGGCGGCGGGTTCCGCGACGCCCAGGCCCATCAGCGCCGCGACCGCCTCGCCGGAGGCCGAGGGCTTCGAAGGCTGGGCGGTGGGGATGGAGGCGTGGAAGGCGGCCACGGGTCCATCATGGATCGGCTTGCCCTTCAGTTCGGTGACGATGCGCAGGGC
>NZ_DASWTE010000357.1:0-16129 GCF_036402295.1 Phenylobacterium sp. | reverse complement strand
CGCCGTGGAGCGCGGTGCGGGCGAGGTGGCCGAACAGCGGTTCGAGGCGCTCGCCCAGACCCTCACGCTGCGTGTCGAGGCGGTCCGCGCCGAAGTGGCCGACGCCCTGGCCGCGCCGGCCGGCGGCGCCTTCGAGGCCCGTTTCGCTGCGCTCACCGACCAGGTCCAGATCGCCGAGCGACGCGCCGCCCAGGCCGTGGAGGACATCGGCCGTCAGGTGCTGGCCATGGCCGAGGCCGTGGGCAGGAAGCTCACCGACGTCGACCAAAAGAGCGCCGACGCCATCGACCAGGTGGGGACCGAGGTCGCCCGCATCGCCGGCGCCGTCGAGCTGCGCCTGGCCCGCGCCGAGCAGACCCAGGCCGAGAGCTTCGAACGGCTGACCGCCGAGTTCGCCCGCGTCAGCGACAGCCTCGCGGGCCGTCCGACCGCCCCCGAGCTTGGCCCGCCGCCGGAGCCGGAACCGGAGTTCGCCGCGGCGCGCCCCGCCCTGGCCGTCGCGCCCGAGCCCGAGCAACAGACCCTGGCCGACATCATCGCCGCGCTCGGCCCGCCGCCCGAGCCCGAGCCCGAGGAGATCGAGCCGGCCGCCGCCGCCTTCGGACCCGAGCTGTTCTCCCGCGCCGAGGCCGTCCGGGACGACCTCGACGCCGAGGTGGTCGACCCGCCGTGGCGGCGCCTGGACCTCGACGTGCCCGAGCCCGAGGTTCCCGACACCTTCGCGCCGCTGGCCGAGGACGACGACCTGTTCGAGGCCGACCCCGCGCCGGCCGGCCCGCAGCTCTCCACGCGCGAGGTCATCGAGCGCGCCCGCGCCGCCGCCCGCGCGGCCCAGGACGCGGCCCGCGAGGCCGAGCAGATCGGCCCCTCCGTCGCCCGCGCCCGCGCCGCCGAGGTCCGCGCCCAGCTGGGAACCAGGGCCGCGTCCGGCCGCCTGTTCCAGGGCTTTGCGATGAAGCCCCGCCGCGCTCCGAACTCGGCCCTGCAGACCGCCCTGATGGTGGCCGGCGGCGCGGCCTTCCTGAGCGTCGGCGCCGCCGGCCTCACCATCGTCCAGGCGCCGGACCCCGCGCCCGAGGCGCTACAGGCTGAGGGGCCGCCACTGCCGGCTGCGCCGCGCGCCGCCATGGCCCTGGGCCCGGCCAGCTTCCTCAGCGACGCCACCACCGCCACGCCGTCCAGCCCGGTCTTCGCCGAGGTCCGCGCCGAAGTGGAGGCCGGTCTGCCGGGCGCGGTCGGCAAGCTGAAGGCGCTGGCCGACGCCCACCACGCCCAGGCCCAGCTCTACCTCGCCCAGCTCTACGACGGGGGCGAGGCCGGCCTGCCCAAGAACCCCATCGAGGCGCGCCGCCTGACCGCGCTGGCGGCCGACCAGGGCGACGTGAAGGCCATGCACAACCTCGGCGTCTACCTGTTCCGCGGCGAGGGCGGGGCGCAGGACCTCGCCGGCGCCGCGCAGTGGTTCCGCAAGGCCGCCGCCGCCGGCGTGGTCGAAAGCCAGTACAACCTCGGCCTCCTCTACCAGTCGGGCAACGGCGTGGCGCAGGACACCTCCCAGGCGCGCTACTGGTTCCGCCTGGCCGCCGCCCGCGGCGACGCCGAGGCCCGCCGCGCGCTTTCCGACCTCAAGGCCCCCGCGCAGACGGCGCAGCGTTGATATCCTCCGCTCATCCCGGCGAATGCCGGGACCCAGTTGGAGAAGCTCAGATGCGGGTTCCAGAGGCGCTGAGCCGATCCTGTCAGCTACAGCGTCCTGCGATCTGGGTCCCGGCATTCGCCGGGATGAGCGGATTGAAACTGGACCGCAGCGCCCTGCCGCTCTAGGCGCGGAGCGTGGACATCTACCTGCCCATCGCCGAAGTCGCGGTGAACGCCCCGCTCATCGTGGCGCTGGGCGCCCTGGTGGGCTTCATCTCGGGCATGTTCGGTATCGGCGGCGGGTTCCTCATGACCCCGATGCTGGTGTTTCTCGGCATCCCGGCGCCGGTGGCCGTCTCGTCGATGGCCAACCACGTCGCCGCCTCGTCGATGTCCAGCGTCATCGCCTACAGCCGCCGGGGCGCGGTCGACCTGCGGATGGGCGCGGTGCTGGCCGCCGGCGGGATCGTGGGCGCCTTCGCGGGCGTCGAGCTCTTCCGGTGGCTGCGGCTGCTGGGACAGGCCGACCTCGTCGTCTCGATCTCGTACCTGCTGTTCCTGGGCGTGATCGGCGGCCTGATGCTGAAGGAGAGCCTCGACGCCATCCGGCGCCACCGTCGCGGCGAGCCGACGCCGCCACGCCGCGACCGCCGCCCGGTCTGGCTCTACGGCCTGCCGCTCAAGATGCGGTTCCCGCGCTCGCGGCTCTACATCAGCGTGATCCCGCCGCTGGCGCTGGGCGCCTTCGTGGGCGTGCTGTCGGCGATCATGGGGGTGGGCGGCGGCTTCGTCCTCGTGCCGGCCATGGTCTACGTCCTGCGCATGCCGGCGGGCATGGTGGTGGGCACCAGCCTGCTGCAGATCATCATCACCTCGTCGCTCACCGGCGTGCTGCAAGCCGGCCGCAACCAGACGGTCGACATCGTGCTGGCGTCGCTCCTGATCGTGGGCGGCATCGTCGGCGCCCAGTACGGGGCGCGGATGTCCTCCCGCTTTCGGGCCGAGGAGCTGCGGGCGATCCTGGCCATCATCGTGCTGATCGTCGGCCTGCGCATGGGCCTCGGCCTGTTCCTGGCGCCGGACGAGCCCTTCGTGCTGCTGTCGGGGATGGGGTGATGGCCGACATGCCCAGCCCTCCGCTGCCCCCGCCGCCGGCCGCCGTCGCCGCGCCGGCCATCTCGGCGGCGCTGACCGACACGACGGTGCAGGTGAAGTCCACCTTCCGCGGCGCCCGTATCGTGCTCTACGGCGCAGTGTTCGACGCCTCGGCCCGCCCGTCCGACGTGGTGGTGCTGGTCCGCGGGCCCGAGCAGCCGGTGCGCCTGACCCGCAAGCAGCGGTTCGCCGGCCTCTGGCTCAACAGCCGCCCGGTGGTGTTCCGCGGCGCTCCCGGTTTCTACCGCGCCGCCTCGAACCGCCCGCTGGAGGACATTGCCAACTTCGGCGTGCTGCGCCGCCTGGGCGCGGGCGTCGACCACCTCACCATCAACGCGCCCGAGGAACAGCGCATCGAGACCCGCTACGGCGTCCGCGACGTCGTGGTCAGCCGCCTGGGCCCCGACTATTACGACTGGCGCCGCGCGGTCGTCCGGCTGAAGGAGAAGGCCGGCCTCTACCACGAGGACGGGCGCGGGGTCAGGTTCGTCGACCGCGGCCTCTTCCGCGCCGAGATCGCGCTCCCCACCGGCGCGCCGACCGGCGTCTACCGCGCCGACATCCTGCTCTTCCAGGACGGGCGTCCGATTTCGCGCAAGGCCCGTACCCTGACGGTCGAGAAGGTCGGCGTCGAACGGGCTCTTTACGTGTGGGCGCATAAAAGGCCATGGTCCTACGGTCTGGCAGCCATGGCGTTCGCGCTGGCGGCCGGTTGGGCGGCCTCGGCGGCATTCCGGAGAGACTGATTGCTCATGGATGACGTGCGGCCCGCCTCCAGGGCGGAGTCCCCTCCCGTAGCGCTTTGGGCCATCGCCCTTCTTGCCCTGTCGCCGTTCCCGGTGGCCGCGCTCATCTTCAGCTACGGGCCCGAACACCTCTCGCGCCCCGCGCTCACCAGCCTGCTGGCCTGGTCGGCCTCGGTGCTCTCGTTCCTGGGCGGCGTGCGCTGGGGGCTCGAGACGCGTGAGCCTCGGCCGCGCTGGATGCGCCAGGCCTTCTCCGCCCTCTGCGCGGTGGCGGCCTGGGTGATCCT
The DNA here is from genome assembly GCF_036402295.1 of Phenylobacterium sp. Classification (GTDB taxonomy): domain Bacteria; phylum Pseudomonadota; class Alphaproteobacteria; order Caulobacterales; family Caulobacteraceae; genus Phenylobacterium. The sequence goes on along the minus strand of NZ_DASWTE010000357.1, from coordinate 12,303 downwards.
GCTGGCCCGCGGCGCCGCGCCCGACAGCTGGATCCTCGGCGGCTTCCTCATGGCCTTTCTCGTCCAGTGGCTGTTCGACCACCAGACGCCGGACACGCCCTCGCGCTACCCCATGCTGTCGACGGCGGTCACCGGCGCCGCCTGCGTGTCGCTGGCGCTGGCCCTCGAAAAGGCGATGAGCGCTTAGGGCCTCGGCCATCAGCCTCGGTCGCCTCTTTGGCTTCCTTCGCCGCGACCCGCCGGCCCAAGAGGTCGCCGCCGCCTGGACCGGGCCGCTCGACGATACCCCATCCATTGCTGGCTCGAGGTCTGCGGCGTGCCCCTGGCGCGCGACACGCCGGCCATGATGTTCAGGGGAAGGGGAGGGACGCTCGACACATTCTGCACATCGCCGCCCCGGCCTGGTCACAGAGCGAGCGCGTCCTGATCACGGATCCGTGATAGGAGCAGCTCGAATGAAGACTTGGTGGTTCCTGGTCTTTGCGGCGGTGTCGCTGGCGGCGTGCCAGAAGCCCGGGGGACCGGTCGAGGCCGGGAACACCTATCGCGGGCGGTATGCCGCCGTCGGCATCTACACCCCTGGCGAGATGTGGCCCCAGCTCGCGCGGCCCGCCGCGGGGTCGGACCCGGCCGCCGCGACCCTCGAGGACGATGAGCAGGTCATTGTGGTCGTCGACACCAAGACCGGCGAGGTGCGCCAGTGTGGCAACCTCAGCGGCCACTGCCTGGCGATGGACCCCTGGTCGAAGCCCGCCTCCGTCCAGGGCGCGCCGGCGCCCCTCCTCAAGCACGCCCGCGACCTGGCGCGTGAGGCCGAGGCGAAGGCGCTGGCCCGCTAGAAATACACCGTCAGCGCCGCCGTCAGACCGGGGCGGGTCCAGGTGACGCGCGGCTCGGGGCGGGGCGTGAGGACGGTCCAGCTCAGCAGCGCCTCCGCACGTTTGCCGAACGATCGCGCCACCCCCACCGTGACGTCCAGCCGCTCGTCGTCGTCGCCCCGGCGCTCGGTTAGCCGCGACTGCAGGCCCACGTGGCCGATGAGCCGCCAGCCGTCGGCCGGGCGCAGCGCCGCGTTCAGCTCGGCATACGCGGTCTCGACGCCTTTGCGCGGATAACCGGACGCCACGGACAGCCGGCCCGAGACGTCGCCGTGCGCCAGGCCCACGTGGACCTGGGTGTATTCCAGCGAATAGCGCCGGTCGAAGTAGGGCTCCATGTCCACCCGGGTCACGCCCACGTCCCAGGAGGATCCGGTGCGCAGCCGCCCCGAGACCCCGGCATAGCCCTGCCAGCCCAGCAGCCGCACGTCGCGCTCGGCCGGGTCGTGCGCCACGATGCTGCCGCCGGCGTAGACGCCGCTCTCGTGATCGTAGGCGAGGCTGGCCACCGCCACCCCGCGGCCGTCGGTCAGCGAGACGCCGCGGACGCGGTAGTCGCTGGCCAGGGTGACGCCGCCGCTCACCTGGGCCCGGGTCGTGGCGGGGAGGGCCGCGATGGCCAGGGCGAGCGCCACACCGCTGGCCGAGGGCGTGTTCACCTGGCGGTTCGCGCCGCCAGCGGCCTCGGCGGTGTGCACGCGCGCAGGGTGGCGCAGGCGTCGATGGCGCCGCCCCGGGCGCTCACCAGCCGCGGCGGGGCGCCCCGCCGGCTCCGTTCGCGCATCAGGGCGTAGAGGCCGCTCACGTGCGCCGCGGCGTACGAACTGCCGCTCACCAGGCCGAAGGTCCCGCCCGGCTGGGTGGTGGGCACGTCGCGGCCCGGGGCGGCGTAGGTCCCGGGCGGCCCGCCCTCGGAGGTCACGGCCACCACGCCGCGGTGCGAGGCCGGAAAGCCGCCGCCGGCCAGATCCGGGTCTACCGCACCGACGACCACCACGCCGCGCGCCGTGGCCGCGTCGATCAGCCGGCCCAGCAGGATGTTCGGCGGTCCGCCGAGCGAGAGGTTGATCACCTGCGCGCCGCCCTCGACGGCGGAGTGCAGCGCCTTGGCGAGGCTCAGGGTGTCGCACACCGTGTCGTCCGCGTTGCGCTGCCAGCAGGCCCGGATCGCCATCAGCCGCGCGCCCGGGGCGACGCCCGCCATGCCCAGCTGGTTGTCGGCGATCGCGGCGATCACGCCGGCGACGGCGGTGCCGTGCCGCTCGGCCGTGGCGGGGCGGCCGGCCACGAAGTCCTGCCGGGCCGCGATCTGGCCGGCGAGGTCGGGGTGGGTGGCGTCCACGGCGCTGTCGATCACCGCCACGCGCACATGGCGCCCGGTGGCCACGCCGCGCAGCTCGGCCAGCCGCCAGGCGCTGGCCGCCGGCTGCAGGCGGAAGAGGGGATCGTTCGGCGGGCCGGCTGCTGCGCGGGGCGCCGCCAGCGCCCGGTAGACCTGCATCGGCTCGGCCCAGGCCACGGCGCGGTCCCTGGCCAGCTCCTCGGCCGCCGCCGCCGCGGTCCGCCCGGCCGGAACCTGCATCACGAAGCAGTCCACGCCGACCAGGGGCATCGGCCAGTCGGTGACCATCGAAAGCCCGTGCGCGCGGGCGAGGCGGGTCGCGATCCGCTGGCGCGCCGCCTGGGCCGCGCCGTCGCCGTAGCCGCCGCCATAGGCCTGGCCCGCCCGGAAGTGCTCGGCCGGCAACCGCAGCAGCACCAGGACCTGCCGCTCGGCGTCGTCCGCGACCGTCGCCGCCGGCTCAGCCCACGCCGCGCCCGCCGCCGCCAGCCACAGCGCCGCGCAGGCGACGAGGAGGCGGCTGAGCCAGGTCATCGGCCCGCGGTCCCGCTGTCGATCGGCTCGGCCAGCACCACGTTGGCCCGCGCCCGCAAGGTCGCCAGCGCCGCCGTCCGCTTCGCCGCCGGAACGGCCAGCACATAGCCGCCCGCCGCCGTCGGTCCGTCGACCAGCCGCGCCTCGCCGGCCTTCAGCGTCTCGCGCATCTGCCGCTCGGTCGTCTCGGGATGGAAGACCACCACCACGTTGCCGCCCTCACCAGCCTTGCCGTCGCCCAGGGCACTGTACTGCGGACCTTGGCCTTGTGGCAGCCAGGAGACGCCGGCCACCACCGCGAAGGTCGCCGCCACGCCCCAGCCGATCCAGCCGCCGCGCAGCGCCCGTCTGGCCGGCGCCCGCACAGCGTCGTCGTTGGCCTCGATCCGGCCGCGCATGCGGGCCCAGCCGCGCTCGACGTCCAGCGGCAGCCGCGCCACCTCGGCCTCCAGCTGCGTCTGGAACGCGACCTCGGCCTGGCATTCGGCGCAGCCGGCCACGTGGGCGGCCACCTGCGCCTGCTCGTCGGCGTCCAGCTGTCCGGTCACGAACCAGGGCAGCAGTTCCGAGGCCTCGTCGTGGGTCCTCTCGTCTTGTCCGTTCATCTCACCAGCTATCCGCCCCCAGCCTGCCGGCCAACATCCCCTTCAGGTGACGCCGCGCGTGGTGCATGCGCGTCTTCACCGTGCCCACCGGGCAGTCGAGGATCTCGGCGATCTCGCGATAGCCCGCCTCGTGGAAATAGGTCAGGTCCACAACCGCCCTGTGCTCGGCCGACAGCTGTCCCATCGCCGTGGCCAGCATCTCCTGCGTCTGGCGGCGGCTGAACTCCTGCTCCGGGCCGGCCTCCAGGCTGGGCCGCGCCTCGGCCATCGGGTCGTCCACCGGCTCGTCCATGCGCGAGCGCGCCTTCAGCGCCACGCGGTAGGCGATGGCGAAGATCCACGTCGAGACCTTGCTGGTCCCGTTGTAGCTCTCGGGCCTGCGCCACACGACCATCAGGGCGTCGTTCAAGGCTTCCTCCACCAGCTGTGGCCGCCGCAGGATGTTGGACAGGAACCGCGTCAGCCGCGGGTGGTAGATCCGGTAGAGCTGTTCGAAGGCCCGCAGGTCCTTCGTCGCGGCGATGCGGCCGATCAGGCGCGCCTCATCGAGCGCAAGCGGCTCCACCGCTCCGCTGCCCCGCCGGCTCGCATGGTTGCCTCTTACGAGCATCGGCCTCCTTCAGCTCCTGGCATTTATGCCCCTTCCGGGGCGTTCGGTTCAAAACCGATCGCGATCGCCGACCTCGTGAACCGTTCGCCGGGGCCCCGGCATCAACGCAAGCCACCGATGTGGTCGGCCTCTTAAGCAACCGTCCCAAGGAGCCCTTCCGATGCGTAGAGTCCTGCTCGCCGGCGCCGCTTTCATGGCCCTGGCTGTCGCCGCCCCCGCGCATGCGGTCACCGACCCGGTGGGCGACTTCCTGCCGACCTATGTCGGACCGCAGGACGCCGACCTCGACGTCACGGAATTCCTGGTGACCTTCAACGCGGCCGACAGCGTGTTCAACATCCGCGCGACCATGGCCGGCGACATCGATCCGTCGAATCCGGGCCTCTACGCGATCGGGGTCAACACCGGCACCGGCGTCATCCAGCCCTTCGCGAACATCGGCAACCCGAACGTGATCTTCAATCAGGTGGTGGTGGTGACGAAGACGGGCGCGTCGTTCCTGGGCGCCAACCTGCTCACCGCCAACGTCTTCGACAACGTGTTCACGATCAGCGTGCCGCTGGCGCTCCTGCCGTCGACCGGTTTCGCCCCCACCGAGTACGGCTGGAACATCTGGCCGCGCCTTGCTCCGCCCCCCAGCGGCAACGACGTGATCAGCGACTTCGCGCCCAACAACGCCACCATGACCGCCACCGTGCCCGAGCCCGCCGCCTGGGCGCTGATGATCGGCGGCTTTGCATTTGTCGGCGGCCTGCTGCGCCGCCGCAGCCTCCGGGCCGCACTTCCCGTCTAGCGGCCCGTAGATCGCCCGGCCGTCCGTGCGTCCCTGCGGACACCCTCCCGCGGGGAGACGGTCGGGCGAAGGGGCCGTGTCCCTCATCCCCAGGGGCCGGAGCAGCTCCCGGCCCGCGTTTCCGACGGGACACGGCCCCACCCTCTTAAGAACAGGCGGCTCAGCTAGTCCCGCCCGTCGTCGGCCATCGCCCGCAGTTCGCGGATACGCTGGTGGTAGATGTCGGCCACCGCCCGCCGCGACACCTGGGCGGCCTCCTCGCGCACGTCCAGCCAGTCGGCCTGGTCGCGCGCCAGTTCGTCAGCGGGGACGCCCGCCGCCAGCGCCGCCCGGTAGGCCCGCTTCATCCGCCGGTCGGCCTCGGCCAGGCGCATGTCGCGGCAGACCAGCGCCATGGCCCGGGTCGGCGCGTCGGCGCAATCGTTGAACCGCCGCGGGGCCGGCGTGACCACCGCGGTCGCAACCTGGGCGGCCTCGCCGACGCTGGGCGGGGGCAGGGGGCTGGGCGCGGGCAGGGGATCGTCCGGCTGTTCCCTCACGACCACGCCGGGCTCTGGCAGAACCGGGATCATGGCGCGGGCCAGCCGGACCTGCGGCGGCGGCGTCGCCGCCGGCTTCGGCAACACGTCCAGCCGCTCAGCCGACCGGGGCACGGGCGGGGGCGGGGGAGGATCGGTGATTACAACCTGCAGTGGCGCCGAAGCTCTGGCTGGCGTAGGCGCGGCGACCGGCGCAGCGTCGGGCCTGCGCACCGCGCTCCAGCCCACCGCCACCGCCGCCGCGACACCCATCGCGGCGCCGGCCACTGCGGCGATCTTCGGCCAGGAGCGAGGTGGTTCGTCTTCAGCGCCCATCTGCCGCCAGGGCGGCGTCTCGGCCCAGCCGGCCATCAGCGGCCCCTCGGGTGCGTCGATCGTCGCAACCTCCCGCGGGCTGTCGTCGGCATAGGTGCTGAACCCGTCGAATGGACGCCTCTCGGCGGGGTCTGATGGCATCTGCGGCCTCGCGAGCGGTCCCTCGCAAGGGGTAATCGTCGGGACGCCTTTCGGGTTGCGGCGCCGGCCCTACGCCCACGCCGTGGGCGCCCCGCCGCCCCTACCGATGCAATCTCGCAACTGCGAAACAAAACGCGTTCGGCGTGGGAACATCCCCGTCCGACCCTGGGTTGTCGGCTCTGTCAGGCATTGTGCCCTGGGGAGTCTCTCATGACCAAGTTAGCGTACGGACTGGCGGCAACCGCTGCTGTCCTCTCGGCTGCGGCGGCGTTTCCGGCCGCGGCCACAGTGATCCTGGATGTGGGGCCTGGCGTCCTGCAGCCCGACGAGAACATCCTCTTCAACAACGACCCGGCGCCGGACTTCGACATCGAAGGCGCCACGAACCAGACCGCCACGCTCGTCACCCTGACGGGCGGCGAGACACTCACCGCCTTCGGCGGTCAGGCGCGGGTCCGGCCGACGGACATCGTCCTCGACACCACCTTCACCTTCAACGGCCTGGCCGATCAGCTGCTGGGCTTCGACTTCTCGGATCCCGCGCTTGCCTTCACCGAGCTGGAGTTCCGCGTGTTCGGCGGTACGGCGACCGAGCTCACGCTGACGGTCGTCGACACCGCCGGGGAGGTCTTCCAGGAGACCTTCGCGATCCCGAAGAGCGGCTACTTCAGCGCCCGCGCCATCGACAGCCAGCTGATCGACTACTTCAGCCTCGCCGTGAACGGCACGCTGGGCGACATTCGCCAAGTCCGCGTCGGCGGTGTCCAGGACATCGCGGCGATCCCCGAACCCGCCACCTGGGCCCTGATGATCATGGGCTTCGGTGCGGCCGGCGCGACGCTGCGCACGCGGCGGCGGCTGCTGGCCACGGCCTAAGGCCGGGCGCCCAAGGTTCGGCCCTCTCCCGTCGGGAGGCTCGGGAGAGGGCCCTTTCCTTCACCACATTCGCTAGTACAGGCTCGCGTAATAGGTGCGCGCCTGGGCGCGGGCGATCGCGAAGCGCATTTGGCCCCGGGCGCTGCGGACGGCGTCGTCCTCGCACGAGCGCATCAGCGGCCCGCCGTTGCCGCGCCCTTCGCCGAGCTCGCGGCAGATGTCGCGCGCGGTCGCGCGGATCCGCATCTTCAGCACCTGCTGGCCGTCATAGGTGGCCAGGTTCAGGTCGCGGTAGCTGACCACGCGCGACAGCCTCACCGGACGGTCGCCACGATAGTTGCGGTAGTAGCGGCCGGGCACCACGACCTCGGCCACATAGGTCCCGGTGTAGGGATCATAGGCGTATTGCGCCGCGGCCGGGGTGGCCAGGACAGCGGCTCCGCCGAGCGCCAGGGCGGCGCAGGCTAGGGTGAAACGGGCGCGCATGGGCGGCTCCTCTTCAGGTTCGCCCACCCCGCTCGAGGCGGTCCGGGCCAAACCCCTGCGGAGCGATGCGGTTCCCGCGAAGGGCCTAGACCGGCTGGGTCCGCGTAGGCGTCACTCGCCCGTCGTCGAGGTCGTAGCGGGCCGCGACGATCTTCAGCTTCCCGGCCAGCACGCGGGTGCGCAAGGGGCGCGAACCGGCGAAGATTTCGGCCGCGGCGTGGGCGGCGTTCAGCGACACCGCCGCGTCGAGCGGGTCTGGGGAGCTCGCGGGGATTGCGCGCACGGCCGGCGCGATCAGGGCCGCCAGCGCGCCGATCTTGGTGTCGGCGTCGTCGGGCGAGCCCCGGCCCGCCAGGGCGTCCGCCGTCGCCTTCACCGCCCCGCAGCGCTCATGGCCCAGGGCCATGATCAGGCTCGCGCCCAGGTGGATCACCGCATATTCGATCGAGGCCAGGGTGGCGTCGTCCACCACATTGCCGGCCACCCGCACCACGAACAGGTCGCCCAGCCCCTGGTCGAAGATCAGCTCGGGCGCCACGCGGCTGTCGGCGCAGGCCAGGATCACCGCGAACGGGGCCTGGCCGGCGGCCACTTCCACGCGGCGCGCGGCGTTGACGTGCGGGTGTGAGGCCAGGCCGCCGGCATAGCGGGCGTTGCCGCCCATCAGCCGCCCCAGCGCCTCCTCGGGCGGAACCGACGGCGTGGCGGCATGGGCCGCGGCCGCATGCGGGTCGGCGGCGGGCGCGGCGGCCTTCGCCGGGGCCTTGGCCTTCGGGCGCGGCTTCGGCGCCGGCGCGTGCTCGGCTCCGCCCTCGGCCAGCGCATAGGCCGGCGCGACCACGGCGCCCGCGGCGAGCGCCCAGATCAGGCGGCGGCGATAAAGGTCGGGCATGGCTGATCCCCGGTTTTGAGTCGCCGGGGATCAGACCCGATAAGTCCTAAAATGCCGTGTGCCGCCTCCCTCCCTTAATGGGGAGGGACAGCTCGCCGCAGGCGAGCAGGGTGGGGAAGCGTGGGCCAGGTCCGGTGAGGATCGACGCTTCCCCACCCGTCTCGCCTCGCTCGCCACCCTCCCCAATAGGGGGAGGGAATGCGCCCTAGTCCGGCTGGTTCGAGGCGATGCCGTTGAGCTGCCAGCCCACTTCCTTGGCCAGCTTCTCGAAGAACGACGCCTCGTAGGCCTGCTCCGGATCGGCGCGGACCAGCGCGTCCATGCGGTGCGCGTCGTCGCCCACCAGGATCCGCCACCGCTCGGCCTTCACCCCGTCCAGGATGATCTTCGAGGCCTCGGCGGCGGTGGTCGGCGCGTTCTCCAGGAACCGCCGCGCCTGCTCGGTCACCATCGCCTGGATCGCCGCGTCGGTAACCTGGTCGGCGTCCACTCCCATGCGCGCCATCCGCGCCCGCGCCCGCGCCAGTTCCTCAGGTGACAGCGTGTCGTCCTCGGTGCCGCGGATCACCTTGCGCGAGTTGCCCGCGATCATCGTCCCGATGTGCCCCGGCATCACCACCGAGCACTTGATGTGCGGCGCATTGAGCCGCAGGTCAGTGATCAGCGCCTCGGTGAAACCCTTCACCGCGAACTTCGCCGCCGCATAGGCCGTGTGCGAGACGCCGGGGCCCAGGCTGGCCCAGAAGCCGTTCACCGAGCTGGTGTTGACGATGTGCGCCTCGTCCGCCTTCAGCATCATCGGCAGGAAGGTGCGCACGCCGTAGTAGACGCCGCCCCAGCAGACGTTGAACGTCCGCTCCCATTCGGCGCGGTCGTCGGTCACCATCGACCCGCCGCCGCCGATCCCGGCGTTGTTGAACAGCAAATGCAGCTTCTCGGTGTCGTGCAGCTTTGCCGCCTCGTCGCGGAAGCGCACCAGCGCCGCCTCGTCCGAGACGTCGGCGATGTGGGCCGTGATCTTCGCGCCCTGCGGGATCCCGTCGGCTTGGGCTAGCGCAATCGTCTCCTGCATCGCCCGGTCCGACACGTCGCACATGGCCACGCTGCAGCCCTCGGCGATCAGCTGTCGGGCGAGCTCGCGGCCCATGCCCGTGCCCCCGCCCGTCACGACGGCGAACTTCCCGGCGAAATCCTTCATGGCGCTGCTCCCTCATGCTCTTTGCGGCGAGCCTAGCGCGGAACCGCCGTGACGTCGGGTCAGTCGGAGCGGGCGGCCAGAGTTCGCGCCACCGCCTTGCAGTCGTAGGGCAGGTCCGGTTCCGAGCAGAAGTCGGGCCAATGGCCGGTATTGCGCCAGTAGTCGACCAGGCCCAGGCGCGCGGCGAAGGGCATGAAGCGCGGGTCCGCCCGGAACGCCCTCATCTCGGGATAGAAGAGGAAGATGGTCGAGCGCTGGTTGACCACCGTCGGGTTGGCCGCCTCGGCGTAGGCCCCGTCGACGTCGCCCTGCCGGGCCAGCATGCGGACCCGCCAATCCGAATTGACCGTCGTGCAGTCGGCCCCCAGGCCGCGCACGACGCGCCGCTGGGCGATGGCGGCCAGATGCCGGTCGAAGCAGGCCAGGTCGCGGCCACTCAGCTCGCCGGACCCCAGGCGAACCAGGTTGCGCCGGGCGGTCGCCGGGTCGTCCCACCAGAATGTCACGGCGAAATCGAGGTCGCGGGCCAGCCGCGGGTTGTCGCGCCAGGCCTCGTCGAGCCGCGCCCGGGCGCCCGCCATGTCGCCGGACTGGGCGTGCAGGAAGGTCAAAGGGACGCGCACCGAGTGCATGCGCGGGTCGCCGAGGCTCCTGGCGCGCTCGGCGAACTCGAGCGCCTCCTGCAGCCGGCCGACCTGCCGCAAGACGTTCACGTACATGATCCGTCCCGGCGTGAGGCTGGGATCCACCTCCGAGGCGTTGAGCAGGTGGCGTTCGATCTGCGCCCAACGGCCTGACGGCTCGGCGTTGGCCAGGGCGATGTGCGCTCGCGCGGCGCGCGGATTGAGCTCCAGCGCCCGGCGGGCCGAGGCGCGCGACCGGGCTCGGATGGCCTCGATGTCGGCTGCGGTCATCCGCGAGTCCATGGTGATCACCCCGGCCTGGGCGATGGCGAGCAGGGCGTGGGCCCCGCCCTCGTCCGGGGCCGCGCGGACCAGGCGGTTCGCGTAGGCGAGCATCCGGTCGTGGTTGGAGGCGCAGGCGTTGATGTAGAGCCCGAAGGTGGCCGGCTCCATCGGGCGCCTGAACACCTTGCGGTCCTGGAAGGCGCACGACAGCGCGGCGGCCGCGCCATTCGCCACCTCGTCCTCGAAGCCGGCCGCGGCCTTAACCGGCCGGTCCAGGCGCTGGGTCCAGACCACGACGCCGCTGCGGCGGTCGAGGAGCTGGAGGCTCGTGGCGTATTTGTCCCCTTCGCGATCGACGGATCCGGTGATGCGGAACTCGGCGTTGCTGGCGCTCTCGCCGACGTCGGGTCGTCCCAGCCGTGAAGCGGTCTCGACCCCGCTGTTCGACAGGGCGCGGACGACGGCCTCGGGGGTCGAGGCGGCGAGCCGCGTGAGCGCCGGGTCGGGCTGGCGGACCTCGAAGGCCATGACCTCGACGCGACCGTTCTGGCCCGCGGGCCGGCCCGGAAGTGGCAGGTTTCGCCAGAGGACGATCGCCCCGACCGCGAGCAGGAGGAGGATCGCCGCGGCCAGCACGTAGGGCGCCCATTGAGGCCGGGCCGCCCGCGCCTGCGTTCTCCCGGGCCGTAAGGTCGGCGTGGGGGAGGGTGGGGCCTGCGCGTCGACCGGCGGCTGGCCGCCCACCAGCCGGAAGCCGATCTTGGGGAGGGTCTCCAGGACGAACGGCGCCGGATCGAGGTCGCGCGTCAGGCTGCGCACCTTGGCGATGATCCGGGCGATCGCATCGTCGCTGACGATGCGGCCGTCCCAGCAGGCCTCGATGAGCTCGTCGCGGGTGACCGTCGCGCCGCCCGCCCGGGCCAGCACGACCAGCACCTGCATGACCCGCGGTTCCAGTCGCTCGTCCAGTCCGGCAAGCCGCACCCGGCCGGCCGACGGCGAGACGTGCATCTCGCCCAGCGCGAAGTCGGCCTCGTGCGCAAGGTCCACCCTCACCGCTGGTTCGTCCTCCGTCCTCATCGGGCCAAAAGTCGGATTTTCCTCAGAGCGAAATCGGGAGTCGGTCGGGAAAAGGTCCGGCGCCGGAACAGCGGCGGCGGTTGGATCGGGTCATCGACGTGGAGATCCCCGCCGACCACCATCACCGGGAGAAGATACCATGAAGACGCACATCGCAGTTGCCGCCGCCGCCCTGCTGGGCCTGACCGGCGCCACCCAGGCGCAGACCCGCGATTCGGTCTCGGTCAGCGTCAGCTACGCCGACCTGGATCTGGCAAAGTCGGGCGGGCGGGGGATGCTGGAGCGGCGCATCGGCCTCGCCATCGATGACGTGTGCCCGACCCGGCCATTGCCGTCCGAGCTGGCGAAGATGAAGCGCTTCCGGGCGTGCCGCAGCGAGGCCTGGTCGGGCGCCAAGCAACAACTGGCCGTGATCTACGGCAGCCGCCATCTCGCCCAGTCGGCGGTCCGCGTGAGCGCCAAGACCGACTGACCGCAGCCGAACGGGGCGTCCGCCTCAGGCAGGCTGCGGCGCCCTGTTCTTCGTGCGCCAGGCGTCCAGGATTGCGCGGGCCGCCTTCGGCGCCTCGGCGTCGAAGGCCTCGTGGATGTGGGTTCTGAGCGCCAGCTCGACCACATAGCCGTTCGGGTCGCGGAAGTAGGTCGACTTGATGAAGCCGTGGTCCGACGGCCCGCGCACCTCGACGCCGCGCGCCTTCGCCGCCGCCACCGCGCGCTCCACCTCTTCCGGTTCGGCCTCCAGCGCTATGTGCAGGTCGAAGTCGTGCTGGTCCTTGAACTCGAACGGGCTGTCCGGGACCTCGAAGAAGGCGACGAAGCTGCCGTCCTTCAGCGCGAAGAACGTGTGCATCACATGCACCGCCCGCCCGGTGGCCGACACCTCGATCGGCAGGGCCGCCGCCAGCGGCAGCCCGATCACGTCCTCGTAGAACACCCGCGTCTCCTCGGAGCAGCGGCAGCGGAAAGCCATGTGGTGCAGGCGCTCGGTCATGCCCCGAAGGCTGCGCCCAGCGCGCGCGCGGCGCCAGTCCGCGAGTTCGCCGCGGAGCTCTGCGGATTCGCAGAGCGAACGTGACGCTGGCGTCACCGCCTCTGGCCAAACCCAG
>NZ_DASWTE010000356.1:0-9758 GCF_036402295.1 Phenylobacterium sp. | reverse complement strand
AACCGGGACTCATCCATGACGATCATCGACGCCCACGCGCACCTGGTGGCCCCGGCCTCGCTCTACGCCCACCGCAGCAATCTGGCGGTCTCCGGCGGCCAGTACGGCGACCCCTACCGGGCCGTCGTCAGCGATGCTGACTTGGAGAAGTCGGCGGCCCAGAACGTCGCGATCATGGACGCGGTGGGGACCGACGTTCAGGTGCTGTCGCCGCGGCCCTTCCTGATGATGAACGGCGATGCGCGGTGGGAGAACATCACGAGCTGGGTCTGGGACCAGAACGACACCATCGCCCGCACGATCAAGATGCACCCGACGCGCTTCCGCGGCGTGGGCGCGCTGCCGCAGCAGGCGGGCCGGCCGGTGGACTCCCTTTTCGATGAGATCAACCGGGTGACCGAGGACCTGGGCTTCGTCGGCGTGCTGATCAATCCGGACCCGGGCGAGGGCAGCGGCAAGATCCCGCCGCTGGGCGATCCCTACTGGTATCCGCTCTACGAGCGCCTGTGCGAGCTGGACCTGCCCGGCCACATCCACTCGGGCAACTGCTGCAATTGCCGCGAGACCTATGACGAGCACTTCATCGCCGAGGAGAGCCTGGCGATCACCTCGATCTACCGCGCCGGCGTGTTCGAGCGCTTCCCGGACCTGAAGCTGATGGTCAGCCACGGGGGCGGGGCGATCCCCTACCAGGTCGGGCGCTGGCGCTCCCACCGGGAGATGGCGCGCGCGGCGGGCAAGATCGCGAAGGATGCGCCGAGCTTCGACGATATCCTGAAGCGCTTCTGGTTCGACACCGTCGTGCACAACAAGGCCTCGCTGGAGCTGCTCTTCGACGTGGTGGGCGCCGACCGTTGCTGCTTCGGCACCGAACGGCCCGGCAGCGGCGGCGGGGTCGACCCTTCGACCGGCCGCCCCATGGATGACCTCAAGCCGGTCATCGAGAGCATCGCGACCCTCAGCGACGCCGACCGCAAGGGCGTGTTCGAGGACAACGCGCGCCGGCTGTTCAACCGGCTGGATCTCTGAGGCCGGCATGGCGCGCATCGTCTTCGGGGCGGGGACGTCCCACACGCCCATGCTGACCCTGCCGGCGGACGAGTGGATCCACCGCGCCGCGGCGGACCTCGCCAATCCGGAGCTCAACCTTTCGGACGGGCGGCGCGTCACCTACGCCGAGCTGAGCAGCGAAGTGGGTGATCGCTATGGCGAGGCTGCCACCGCGCAAGTGCTGCAGGCGAAGGCCCAGGCCTGCCAGGCGGCGCTCGACCGGCTCGCCGACGAACTCGAGGCGGCCGCGCCCGACGTTGTGGTGATCGTTGGCGACGACCAGCAGGAGCTGTTCGGACCGGACAACCAGCCGGCGTTCGCCGTCTTCTTCGGCGAGGAGGTGGTGACCTCCAACCGCTTCGGCGCCGAGGAGCTGCCCGAGTGGATGCGCACCATGGGCCGCGGCTACATGATGGACGAGGCCCACACCTTGCCGGGCGCGCGGTCGCTGGCGCTAGACGTGATCCAGGGACTGCTCGACCGGGACGTCGACGTCGCGGTCTGCGGCCTCGTACCCGATCCCGCGAAGGCGGCGTTCGGCCATGCCTACGGCTTCGTGGTCCAGCGGCTGTTCCGCGGTCGGACGATCCCGCTGCTGCCGGTGCTGCTGAACACCTACTATCCGCCGAACGTGCCCAGCGCCGCACGCTGCCACGACATCGGGCGCGCGCTGCGCGCGGCGCTCGAGGCGAGCAGGGCGGACCTCCGCGTGGCGGTGATCGCCTCCGGCGGGCTCAGCCACTTCGTGGTGGACGAGGCGCTCGATCGCCAGGTGCTGGACGCGCTTGCCCGCGGAGCGGGCGACGAGCTGCGCACCATCCCGCGCGACGCCCTGAACTCCGGTTCGTCCGAGATCCTGAACTGGGTCCTGACCGCAGGCGCCGTCGAGCACCTGCCGCTCGCGTGGTCCGAGTACCAGCCGATCTACCGCACGGCCGCGGGCACCGGCGTCGGCGTGGCCGTCGCCGTCTGGCGCGACAAGAGCGACGACTGAAGGAGGAACGCATGGCAAGGCGCAGTATCGAGGTCGAGGGCTTCAGCCATGGCGCCCAGCCGATCCCGGCGGCTTCCCGCGTGGGGCCTCTGGTGATGACCGGGGGCGTCTATGGCCTGGATCCCGCGACCGGCAAGATCCCCGACGACGTCGCCGAGCAGGCGCGGCTGATGTTCATGAACCTCGAACGCATCCTCGCGGCGGCGGGCGGAACCCTTGGGGACATCGCCCGCATGACCGTCTACGTGAAGGCGCCGGAGGCTCGCCCTGCGGTGAACGCCGAGTGGCTCAAGGCCTTCCCGGATCCGGCTTCCCGGCCGGCGCGCCACACCCTGCAGAACGACGGCCTGCCGGCCAACATGCTCGTGCAGTGTGACGCCACCGGCTGGGTGGAGGGCTGAGCCGTGCTGAGCCCCGAGAAGAACCGCCAGCTCACGGAGGTCGGACCGGGCACGCCGATGGGCGAGCTCCTGCGCCGCTACTGGCACCCGATCGCCGGCGCGTCGGAGTTCGACGATGCGGCGACTAGGGCGGTGCGCGTGCTGGGCGAGGACCTCGTCCTCTACAAGGATCTGCGCGGCCGCTTCGGGCTGGTGGACCGCCACTGCCCACACCGGCGGGCCGACCTGAGCCACGGAATGGTCGAGGCCTGCGGCCTGCGCTGCAACTACCATGGCTGGCGCTTCGACGAGACGGGCGCCTGCGTCGAGCAGCCGTATGAGGACACCGCCCATCCCGAGCTGGGGATGAAGGATCGGATCCGCATCAAGGCCTATCCCGTCGAGGCGAAGGCCGGGATGCTCTGGGCCTACCTCGGGCCGCAGCCCGCCCCGTTGCTGCCGGACTGGGAGCCGTTCTCCTGGCCCAACGGCTTCGCCCAGGTCGTGATCTCGGAAGTTCCCTGCAACTGGTTCCAGTGCCAGGAGAACTCCATCGACCCGGTGCACTTCGAGTGGATGCACGAGAACTGGGGCCAGCGCCTGGGCGGCGAGACAGGGCCGTACGGGCCGACCCACCTTGAGCTCGCCTTCGAGGAGTTCGAGTTCGGGTTCGTCTACAAGCGGATCAAGGAAGACACCTCGGCCGCGCACCCGAACTGGACGATCGGCCGGGTGTGCCTGTGGCCGAACGGCTTCTTCCTGGGCGAGCATTTCGAGTGGCGCGTGCCGATCGACGACGAGAACACGCTCAGCGTCACCTGGAAGTTCACGCGGGTGCCGAAGGAGCAGGAGCCCTTCACCCAGGCGGCGATCCCCACCTGGCGCGGGCCGGTGTTCGACGAAGAGGGGCGCTGGATCACCAGCCACGTCATGAACCAGGACTTCCTGGCCTGGGCGGGGCAGGGGCGGATCACCGATCGCACGCTGGAGCACCTGGGGCAGAGCGACCGCGGCATCCTGATGATCCGCAAGCGCTTCTTCGAGGAGCTGAAGGCGATCGGCGAGGGCGGAGGGCCGAAGTTCGCGATCCGTGATCCCGAGCGCAACCGCTGCGTCGAGCTGCCGATGATGGATCGGGAGGCGGTGATCGACGGCTTCACCAAGGCCGAGATCCTCGCCGATCCGCGCAAGCGCCTGATGTTCACGAGCTATGTCTTCCAGGCGGGTCAGCCGGATTGGGTCCGGGACGCGTTCGCGACCGCGATGGGGCTGGAAGTGATCGAGTTCTCAGGCCTGGGCGCGCTGCGCGCCCCCACCACGGCTGGCGCCTGATGGACGAGCTGATCCGACGACTGGCGAAGCTCGACACCTGCTCGGTGTCCGACGCCCTGGACAAGCTCGGGCTGGCCGGCGCGGTGACAGGGCTCTCCCCGTTGACGGTTCGCCGACGGGTAGCGGGGCGGACTGTCACCGTGAAGCTCGGCGCGCCCATGGAGGGCGCGCCCAAGCGCCATCTCGGCGCCGGCGCGGTGATGGCCGCCCAGCCGGGTGACGTCATCGTCGTCGAGCATCGCGGCCGCATCGACGTGTCCGGCTGGGGCGGTTTGCTCAGCCGCGGCGCCGTGATGAAGGGAGTGGCGGCCGTCATCGTCGACGGCGCCTGCCGCGACGTCGACGAGAGCCAGGAACTGGGGCTTGCGGTGTTCGCGCGCGCCGCGGTGCCTGTGACCGCGCGCGGCCGGGTGGCCGAGCACGGCTTCAACGAGCCGATTACCGTGGCGGGCGTGGCTGTCCGGCCGGGCGACCTGGTGCTCGCCGACGGCAGCGGCGTGGTCTTCGTGGCCGCCGACAAGGCCGAGGCCGTCATCGCTGCAGCCGAGGCGATCTTCGCGCGCGAGCAGCTGATGGCGGCCGACATCGAGCGCGGCCGCCCGATCGGCGAGGTGATGGGCGCCGACTATGAGGACATGCTCAAGCAGAAGGAGGCGGGGCGATGAGCCAGGCCCTGGCCGAAGACCTGAAGGCGATCGGCGTCACCACCCTCTCCGACGCTTTGGACCGCCTGGGAATCGACGGGCAATGCCTGGGGGTTATGCCTTTCGACCGCGGCATGACGTTCGCGGGCCCCGCCTTCACGATCCGCATGGTTCCGGTTGGCCTCTCGGGCGGTTCGGTGGGCGACTACATCGACGACGTCGAGCCGGGGCAGGTGGTCGTCCTCGACAACAACGGGCGGCTGGACGCGACCGTCTGGGGCGACATCCTGACCCTGGTCGCGCACGGGAAGGGGATCGCCGGCACCGTGATCGACGGCGTCTGCCGCGACATCGGCCGCAGCATCGAGCTCGGCTACCCGATCTTCGCCCGCGCGAACACCATGCGGACCGGCAAGGACCGGGTTACCGCCGACGCCTACAACGTGCCGGTCCAGGTCGCGGGTGTTCGCGTGGAGCCGGGCGACTGGCTCATCGGCGACGACGACGGCGTGATCGCGATCCCCGCGGCCCGGGTTGGCGAGGTGCTGCAGGTCGCCCGTGAGATCGCGGCGGCCGAAGAGACTATCCGCGCCGCCGTTCTGAGCGGCTCCCGGCTCGACCAAGCCCGCAAGTCAGCCCGCTACCACGCGCTGCAGACCCGCGGCGCAAGCTGACGCGTTGCTTCAATTAAACTGACCAAGCGAGCAAATATTTCTTGTATCCTTATGTCAATCGGTCAAATTGACCGGCGCGACGCCGGACGAGCGTCGGACGAAGCAAGAGAGGGGGAGGACTCGGATGCGAGCCCAGGGACGGGCGCGGCGGACGGCCGCGCTGCTGGCAAGCTGCGCGCTGACGGTGCTGAGCGCGGGCGCCGCGCAAGCCCAGACGGATGACGGCGCGCTCGAGGAGGTGATCGTCACGGCCCGGAAGCGGGCCGAGACGCTCTCGGACGCGCCGGCCACCATCGCGGTCGTCAGTGACGACAAGCTGCGCGCCGTGGCGGTCACCAACGCCAACGAGCTGAACGGCGTCGTCCCCGGCCTGGTAATGATGGCCGGGGTCGGCGGCGGTCCGGGCGTGACGTTCCGCGGCCTCGGATCCAACTCCGCGCTGTTCTCGGTGGAGTCCTCTGTCGCCCTCTTCGTGGACGGCGTCTACACCGCCCACACGCGGGACTATGTCGCGCCCATGTACGACCTCGAGCGGGTCGAGATGGTGAAGGGGACCCAGGGCACGCTGCTGGGCAAGAACACGACGCTGGGCGCCATCACCCTGGTGACGCGTCGGCCCGGCGACGACCTCGGCGTCAACCTGGAGACCAGCTACGATTTCAAGACCAATACGCCCCGGATCGAGGCAGCGGTGGACGTGCCGATCAGCGAGCAGCTGAAGGCCCGGATCTCGGGGCTGTTCATCGACGACGGCGGCTATGTCCGAAATCCGTACTCGGGCCAGCAGCCCGACACGCGCGACGTCTCCGGCCGCCTCAGCCTGCAGTGGACCCCCGGCGCCGACGTCGATGTCACCTTCATCTACCAGCACGACGACCATGAACAGACAGGCCAATCCCTGGAGGTGCTGCGCGACGCCACCGCCGGCCTGACGCTTGCCGCCCGGGCCCTGGCCACCGGCCAGACCGACTTCGAAGGTCGGCCGAACCGCCGCAGCGAGAGCGGGTCGGACGCCTTCGGCGCCAGCGTGCCGGCGGGCCGCACGCCCTACGACAACCAGGTCTCCGACCGCTTCAACCTGATCGCCAACTGGCAAATCGGCGGCCACACGCTCACGTCGCAGAGCGCGTACGTCGACTGGCAGGTCGAGCGCCTGAGCGATCTGGATTTCCTGAAGGCGAACCTGCTGAACCTCGGCGACAACGAGAAGAACCAGCAGTACTCCCAGGAATTCCGCATCGCCTCGCCATCCGAAGGCCGGCTCACCTATCTCGCGGGCGTGTTCTACTTCTACAACGACTGGACGCTGAATCGGTCGCTCACGGGCGCCCAGCCGTCGGCGCTCTTCGGCTCGGTGCTGTCGCTCTACAACCAGAAGACCGAGACGATCTCGGCGTTCGGCCAGGCCACTTATGCGCTGACCGACAAGCTGAACGCCAGCGTCGGCCTGCGCTACACGCACGAGACGAAGGACGCGACGCTCCTCCGCTCGCAGGGCTCCGGCAATCTCGGCGCGATCTTCCCTGCCTATCCGCGCACCAAGCTCTCGAGCACCGAAGAGGACGTCGATGGCGACATCGGCCTCCAGTACAAGTTCGAGCCTGGCCGGATGGTCTATGTGTCGGCGTCCAAGGGCAGCAAGGGCGGCGGCTTCCAGAGCTCGCCCACGACTATCGCGGGCGCGCCCTACAAGGGGGAAACCGCCTACACCGTGGAGGCCGGCGGCAAGTTCGTCTTCGACCGGGCGTCGCTGGACGTGGCTGTCTTCCAGACGACGGTGGAGGACTTCCAGTTCTCGCGCACCGCGGTGGTGGGCAATCCCGGCGTGGCTCAGACTGTCGTGACCAATCTCGACGTGCGCTCGCGTGGCGTGGAGGTGAACGGCAGCCTGCGCGTGGCCGAGGGCCTGCGCCTGAGCGGCGGCGTGGTCTACGCCGACTCCGTGTTCACCGAGACCGTTCCACCGCCGCCTGCCGTGCCGGTGGCGGTCGACGGCCTGCGCCAGCCGCGGGCGCCGAAGTGGAGCGGGAACCTCGACGCCAACTTCAGCCGTCCCATCACCGACGACCTGACCCTGAATGTTCTGGGCAGCCTCGAATTCATGTCCAAGACCTACTTCCAGCCGAACGTCGGCGTGAACCTGAACGCGCCTCATCGCGACGGCTTCGGCAAGGTCAATCTCCGCGTCGCGGTGGAGAACGAGGCGGCCGGCTGGGAGATCGCGCTGCTGGGCAAGAACCTGACGGACGTGACCGAGCCGCAGTTCGTGACGTCGGTGTCCGGCACGGGCGCGGGCGGCAACACCACGGCCTGGTACGGCATCGTCAATCCGCCACTGTCGGTCGTGCTGCAGTTCCGAATCCGGCGTTAGCGAGCCTTGCGCGAGCCTTCCTCCCCGCGCGCGACTGGAGGAGCCTGGTGGGCCGTCGCGCTCCTCGGGCTCCTCTACATTTTGTCCTTCGTCGACCGGGTGATCCTGGCCCTGCTGGTCGCGCCGCTGAAGGCCGACCTGGGCGTCTCCGACATGCAGCTGGCCTTACTGTTCGGACCGGCTTTCGCGGTCTTCTACGGCCTCCTGGGCCTGCCGATCGCGCGTCTCGCCGACCGCGGCAATCGGCGCAACCTGATCGTCGCCGGCGTGCTCCTGTGGGGCGTTGCTACGGTGGCATCAGGTTTCGCCGGAACCTTCTGGATGTTGCTCACGCTGCGCGTCGGCCTTGCGATCGGGGAGGCTGCGCTGACGCCGTCCGCCTACTCCATGATCGGCGACCTGTTCCCGCCAGAGCGCCGCGCGCTGGCCGCCAGCGTCTATTCCGCGACGGGCATGGCAGGGGCTTCCGGCGCCTATATCCTCGGCGCCGTCGTGGTGCAGGGCGTCGAGACGGCGTCGGTGTCAGGTCACGCCCTGCCATTGGCCGCCTGGCAGCTTGTGCTGGTCATTGTCGGCCTGCCCAGCCTGCTTGTCGGCGCCCTGTTCGCCCTGACCGTGCGCGAGCCGCGCCGCATGCAATCCGCCGACGCCGCGCCATCGCTGGTGGAGGTGGTCGCCCATCTGCGCGGGCGCGCACGGCTGTTCGTCGGCCTGTTCGCCGGCGCCGGCCTGACCCAGGCGATCGGCTACGCCTACTCCGCATGGGGCCCCGAGCTGTTGCGCCGGCAGTTCGACCTCTCGATTCAGCAGGCCGGCTTCGCGCTCGGCCTCACCGGCCTGGCGGCCGGGTTCGGCGGCACGTTGGCTGCGCCGCAGCTGACGCGGTTCCTGGAACGGCAGGGGCGGCGGGACGCGGTGGCGCTCACGTCTATGGCCTGCATTGGCGTTGGCGGGGTGTTTGCGACGGTCGCGCCCTTGCAGTCGAGCGCGCCCGTCTTCCTTGCGCTGCATGCGCTTTCGGGCTTCTGCCTCGTGGGCGCCGCCAACAATGTGATCGTGGCTCAGCAGGGCCTGGCGCCGCCGCGCATGCGCGCGACGTTCGTGGCGCTCCTGCTGATGTGCATCACCCTGCTGGGGCTTGGGATTGGCCCGACCGCGGCGGCGGCGATCAGCTCCAGCCTCGATCCCGGCGGTCAAGCGCTGGGCCGGGCGCTGGCGATCCTTGCGCCGGCGATCGGCCTGCCGGCGCTCCTCCTCTTCGCCTGGAGCCGTTGCGGATTCCTTGACCAGATGGAAGCCATGCCTTCCGCTATATCGACTGACTGGCCAGGCTCGTCGCTTGGCCCTGTCCGCGAGGAGCGTTAGACACGGCGGATCATCCGGCGGAAGGCTCAGGGTATCGGGGGGCGCGTTCGTCGGCCCCTTGTGTCGGGCATGGAGTAGCACGTTGGCCGCAACGGCGAAGACGGTCGGGAAGGCCCCCGCGCCCCGCAAGCGGGAACGGGCGGTCCAGCAGCGGACGCTCGACACGCGGCGCAAGATCATCGAGGCGGCCGTCGAGGAGTTCGCCCGCAACGGCTACGAAGGCGCCTCGACACGCACCATCGCCGCCAGCGCGGGCCTGCAGCACACCCTGGTCACCTATCACTTCGCCAGCAAGGAAGGCTTGTGGCGTGAGGCCATTTCGAGCCTCCTTGCCCAGTACAAGGCCACGTTCGATGCGCGGGTCGAGGGCCTGCGCGGCGTCGATGACGCCACCAAGCTGCGTCTGATCCACGAGGACTTCATCCGCTTCGGGGCGCAGAACCTCAACTTCCACCGGATCATGGCGCATGTCGCCAGCGCGCCGAGCCCCCAGCTCGACTGGCTAATCGAAGAGTATCTCCGCCACACCTTCGACGCGCGCGCCGCGCTGATCCGCGGCGCTCAAAAGGCTGGCCGCTATGTCGATGGGGATCCGTACCACCTGGAGTACATTTTCATCGGGGCGGTCACACGCATCTACATGCTCGCTGCCGAGGTCGAGAAGATCATGGGCCGCTCGCCGCTGGACCCGGAATTCGTTGAAGAGCACGTCCGCGTCTGTCTGGGTCTCTTCTTTCGGGAGCCTCCGACCCCTCGGCAACGCGCAAAGTCATAGCTGGGGCTTTCGAGCTCTCGCCGCGTGTGGATGTCGACGAAGCTCCGCTCGAAGCCCGCGAACGAGATCAGCTTTTCAAAAGGTCATTGGCTCCGCCGATCAAACAGCTGAGTGGGACGGTTGGTTCGGAATGTGGTTGCTTCCCCAACAGGGGCGCTCGTCTCGCTCGGCAC
>NZ_DASWTE010000355.1:0-10540 GCF_036402295.1 Phenylobacterium sp. | reverse complement strand
TCGACCGCATCGCCGCCGCCACGCTCACCGGCACGTTCCGCCTCGGTCCGACCCCGTGGGAGCTGCGCCCATGACCGACGTCTACGGCCCGGAGAAGCGCTCGGCGGTCATGCGCCGCGTGAAGGGTCGCAACACCACGCCTGAGATGAAGGTCAGGAAGGCGCTGACGAAGCTGGGCGACCGCTATCGGCTGCATCGCAAGGACCTGCCCGGCAATCCGGACATCGTTATGCCGGGCCGTCGGCTCGCCCTCTTCGTCCACGGCTGCTTCTGGCACGGCCACGACTGCGCGAGGGGCGCACGCGTGCCCAAGCAGAACCGCGACTACTGGGTCGCCAAGGTCGCCCGCAACATGGCTCGGGACGCGAAGAACGCGGAGGCGCTCACGGCGGCTGGCTGGCGCGTCGAAACGATCTGGGAATGCGAGCTCAAGAACGCGTCGGCGCTGGAGGAAAGGCTGCGCGCGCTCCTCAGCTAGGCCGCCACGACCTCTTCCACCACGATCTCCGTCTTCACGGAGTTGGCGATGAAGCACTCGTCGTGGGCTTCGTGGTGCAGGTGGTCGCGTTCGGCGTCGGTGGGGCGCTTGCCGGCGTAGGTGATCTCCGGGCGCAGCGTCACTCGGGTGACGGCCATGCGCCCCTCGGCGTTCTTCTCCATCACGCCTTCGGCCGCGTCGCGGTAGCGGGTGACGACGAAGCCGGCCAGTCGGGCGCGGTGCAGGAAGGTCAGCATGTGGCAGTTGGAGATCGAGGCGACCAGCATCTCCTCGGGGTCCACCGCGCCGGGCGCCGCCCACTTGCCGACGATGTGGTGCGAGGCGGTGGCCGGCACGACGTGGTCGGCGAAGCTCACCGTGTGGGCGCGGCTGTAGCGGCCGTTCGCGAAGTCCTCGCCGTCCTTGAGGCTCCAGTCGATCGTCGCGCGGTAGGTCGCCATCTTGTCCCTCCTAGAAGGCCTCGGCCGGAAGCTTCATGAGGAGATCGGAGCCCGTCTTCAGCTTCGCAAGCCGGCTCGCCGTCTCGGGCAACACGCGTTCGACGTAGTAGCGGCCGATGACGAGCTTGGTCTCGTAGAACGGGTCCTTGTCGCCGCCCGCGATCCGCGCCAGCGCCGCCTTGGCCTGCAGCGCCCACATGTAGGCCAGCGCCGTCAGGCCGAAGAGGTGCAGGTAATCGGTGGAGGCGGCGCCCGCGTTGTCGGGGTTCGCGAGCCCGTTCTGCATCAGCCACATGGTGGCCTCCTGCAGCTCGCCCTTGGCCTTGGCGAGGCCCTCGGTGAAGGGCTTCATGGCGGGGTCGGTCTCGGCCTCGATGAAGGCGTCCAGCTCGGCGAAGAAGCTCATCACGCCGCGCCCGCCGTCGGCCGCCAGCTTGCGGCCCACGAGGTCGAGGGCCTGCACCCCGTTGGTGCCCTCGTAGATCAGCGCGATGCGCACGTCGCGCAGGTACTGGCTGGCCGGGAAGTGCTCCGTGAACCCGCTTCCGCCGTGCACCTGCATGGCGTCGGAGCAGACGTTGAAGCCGCGGTCGGTGAGGAACGCTTTCACCACCGGGGTCATCAGGGCCATGTAGTCGCGGCCCTTCTGCTGCGCCGCCTCGTCGGGGCTGGCATGGGCAAGGTCGCCGTGCAGCGCGGTCCAGGCCATGAAGGCGCGGCCGCCTTCCACCAGGGCGCGGGCATCCATCAGCATGCGGCGGACGTCGGGATGGACGATGATCGGATCGGCCGGGCCGTCGGCGTTCTTGGGGCCGGTCAGCGAACGGCCCTGCAGCCGCTCCTTCGCGAACTGGGCGGCGGCCTGGTAGGCGGCCTCGGCCTGGGCGATCCCCTGCAGACCCACGCCCAGGCGAGCCTCGTTCATCATCACGAACATCAAGCGCAGGCCCTGGTTCTCCTCGCCGATCAGCCAGCCGGTGGCCTCCTCGTGGCTGATCACGCAGGTGGCGTTGCCATGGATGCCCATCTTCTCTTCGAGGCCCAGGCACTTCACCGAGTTCCGCTCACCCGGATTGCCGTCGGCGTCGGGGATGAACTTCGGCACGATGAAGAGGCTGATGCCCCGCACGCCGGCCGGCGCCCCCTCGATCCGCGCCAGCACCAGGTGGACGATGTTCTCGGTCAGGTCCTGCTCGCCGCCGCTGATCCAGATCTTTTGGCCGGAGATCTTGTACGTCCCGTCGCCCTGCGGGACCGCCTTGGTGCGCAGGAGTCCGAGATCGGTGCCGCAGTGCGGCTCGGTCAGGTTCATGGTGCCCGCCCACTGGAACGAGCACAGCTTGGGCAGGTAGAGGTCCTTCTGCTCCGGCGTCCCCCCCACGTGGATGGCAGAGTAGCAGCCGTGCGTCAGGCCCGGGTACATCGCGAAGGCCATGTTCGCCGATGAGCTCATTTCGGAGAACGCCACGTTCACGACGTGCGGCAGGCCCTGGCCGCCGTAGGCCGGGTCCGAGCCCAGGGCCGGCCAGCCGCCCTCCACCAGCTTGGCGTAGGCGTCCTTGAAGCCGTCGGGCGTCTTGACCGTGAAGTCGGGGCTCCATACGCAGCCCTGCTTGTCGCCGACGCCGTTCAAGGGCGCGAGCACCTCAGACGTGAACTTGCCGGCCTCCTCCAGGATGGCCTCGACGGTGTCGATCGACGCGTCGGCAAACGCGGGCAGGTTGGCGTAGCGCTCCAGCTGCAGCACATCGCGCAGCAGGAACGTGTAGTCCCGCACGGGGGCCTGGTAGGTCATGAGCACATCCCTCTAGCCGCTCATCCCGGCGAATGCCGGGACCCAGATCTCAAGGCGAGACGCCGGACTGGATTCGCTCAGCAGCTATAGAGCCCACCCTTGGGCTTTTCCATCTGGGTCCCGGCATTCGCCGGGATGAGCGGAAGCGAGTCGGAGCTTACGCTTCCGCGCCGTCCAGCCGGTGGCGCAGGACCTGGTCGTAGGCGTCGGCGCGGGGGAGCAGGTCGGGGCGCGTCTCGGTGAGGCGCTTCTCCATCGCTGCGACGCCGGCCTCGAGCTGGGCGATGGCGTCGTCGATGTCCTTCTTCTGCTGTTCCAGCGCCACGATGCGCTCGCGGAACTTCTTCAGGCTCTTGGCCGCCTGCGCCGCGCCGCTCTCGTCGGCCTCGTAGAGGTCGAGGATCTCGCCGATCTCGGAGAGCGACAGGCCCACCCGCTTGCCGCGCAGGATCAGCTGCAGCCGGCCACGGTCGCGGTACGAGTAGACACGGTTCATCCCATCGCGCGCGGGGTTCAGCAGGCCCTTGTCCTCGTAGAAGCGCAGGGCGCGCGGCGTGCATTTGAACTCGAGGCACAGCTGCCGGATCGTATAGGTCCGGACCGGACGACGCAGGTCGTGGGGCATAGTGACGTCCTCCCTTGGCTTATCGTTGATAACCAACGTGCGCCCCGGTTCCGTTTACGTCAAGGGAGGTACCCTGCGTCACCTCTTCAATGAGTGGTGATCAGGCCGCCGCCAGCTCGCCCGCAAGGGCGCGCTCGATCAGGTCGATGGTGCGATCGACGCCGAAGATCGCCACAAACGAGCCGAACCGCGGGCCTTGGCTCTGGCCCAGCAGCACCTCGTAGAGGGCCGAGAACCAGGCGCGCAGCGGCTCGAAGCCGGCCGCCTTGCCCACCTCGAACACCTCGTTCTGGATCGCCTCGGCGTCGACGCCCGCGGGTAGGGCCTTCAGCTTGCCCACGAGGTCCATCATCGCCGCTCGCTCCTGGTCGGTGGGCGCTCGGAACGTCTTCGCGGGCTTCACGAAGTCCTCGTAGTAGTGGATCGCATAGCCAGCGAGCTTGTCGAGCAGCGGCTCCGACTCCGGCGTCGCGCCCGGCAGGTAGCGGGCGATGAAGGCCCAGAGCAGGTCCTTGGTCGACGCGTCGGCCGCCGACACCAGGTTCAAGAGCAGCGAGAAGCTGACCGGCGAGCCCTTCTCGGGCGGATGGCCGCGGTGCACGTGCCAGGCTGGGTTGTCGAGCTGGGCCGCGTTGTCCCCTTCGGCCTTCTTGCGGATCAGCGCATCGAGCTGCTGCAGGTACTCGTCGGTCGCCTTCGGGATCACGTCGAAGTAGAGGCGCTTCGCCGACTTCGGCGACTGGTACATGTAGTAGGTCAGGCTCTCGGGCGCGCCGTAGCGCAGCCACTCCTCGATGGTCAGGCCGTTGCCCTTGGACTTCGAGATCTTCTGGTTGTTCTCGTCCATGAAGAGCTCAAAGTGGAACGCTTCCGGCGGCTCGGCGCCGAGGGCCTTCACGATGCGGTTCGAGACGCGGACGCTGTCGACGAGATCCTTGCCCGAGGCCTCGAAGTCGACTTCCAGCGCGGTCCAGCGCGCCGCCCAGTCGGGGCGCCACTGCAGCTTCACGTGGCCGCCGGTGACGGGGACTTCCGTCCGCGTCCCGTCCTCGTCGGCGAAGACGATCGTGCCCTTCTCGACATTGCGCTCGAGCGTCGGCGCCTGCAGCACGCGGCCGCTCCTGGGGCTGATCGGCAGGAAGGGCGAATAGGTGGCGCGCCGCTCTTCGCCCAGCGTCGGCAGCATGATCGCCTGCACGGCGTCGAAGCGCTCGAGGATGCGCAGCAGCACCTCGTCGAACCGGCCCGACCTGTAGGTCTCGGTGGAGCTCATGAAGGTGTAGTCGAAGCCGAAGCTATCGAGGAACGCGCGCAGACGGGCGTTGTTGTGGGCCCCGAAGCTCTCGTGCTCGCCGAACGGGTCGCGCACGCTGGTGACCGGCTTGTCGCGGTCCTCCTCCAGCATCTCGCGGTTGGGCACGTTGTCGGGGATCTTCCGCAGGCCATCCATGTCGTCGGAGAAGACGATCAGCTGCGTCGGGATCGCGTCCTCGGTCAGCGCGCGGAAGGCGTTGCGCACGATCGTGGGCCGGGTGGCCTCGCCGAAGGTGCCCAGGTGGGGCAGGCCGGACGCCCCGTAGCCGCACTGGAAGACCGCCGGCTTCGCAAGGGCAGGCAGCGTCTTCACAGCTTCGGCGAACTTGCCCTGGGCGAACAGGGTCGCGGCCAGGTCGCGCTCGGCGTCGGACAGGCGCAGGCGGGTGATGCGGTCGAGCAGCAGGCGCGCCTGTTCGAACGGCCAGCTCTTGGCCTCGCGCGCCTGATGAGAAAGTCCTTGCAGCATGGGGCGCGGCCTACAGCCCACGGCCCCGGGGCTCAAGCGCAATCGCCGAGGAGAGGTGCAACTGTCGCGGGCCGCAGTCTAAGCTGTCCGAAACGAAGGGGACGCGAGAGTGCGATCGCGGAGAGGCTTTCTGGGAGGCGCGGCGGCCGCGGGGCTTGCGCCGGCGTTCTGGACGCATGCGTCCGCGCAGGCGCGGCTGGCGGCCGATCCTTTCCGGGTGGGCGTGGCGTCGGGCGAGCCGCTGCCCGACGGCGTGGTGCTCTGGACCCGGCTCGTCACGAACCCCGAGGCCCTGGGCGCCGGCATGGCCCCCGATCGCGTCGAGGTCCGGTGGGAGGTCGCCGAAGATCCGGCCCTGACACGGATCGTGCGCAAGGGTGACGCAACGGCCCGCCCCGAAGGCGGCCACGCGGTCCACGTCGAGGTCGAGGGCCTCAAGCCGGATCGGGAGTACTGGTACCGCTTCACGGCGGGCGACCACGCGAGCGCCGTCGGCCGCACCCGCACGGCGCCGGACCCGGGCGCGGACGTCCAGCGCCTGCGGATCGCCTATGGATCGTGCCAGAAGTGGGAGTCCGGCTACTACGCCGCTCACCGGCATCTGGCCGCCGACAACCCCGACCTCGTGCTCTTCCTGGGCGACTACATCTACGAGAAGGCGGCGAACCCCGAGGAGGCCATCCGGCTACACCCCCCGACCGACGCGGTGGACCTCGCGACCTATCGCCAGCGCTACGCCTGGTACAAGGCCGATCCCGACCTTCAGGCCGCGCATGCGGCCGCGCCGTGGATCGTGATGTGGGACGACCACGAGGTCTCCAACGACTACGGCGGCGACGCTGACCGCACGCCCCTGACGCGCGATCTGTTCCTCAAGCGGCGGGCCGCCGCGTACCAGGCCTACTGGGAGAACATGCCGCTGCGTCGATCCTCCCGGCCGAGTGGCGCGAAGATGCCGCTCTACCGCGCCCTGGACTGGGGCCGGCTGGCGCGGCTCGCGGTCGTCGACGACCGGCAGTACCGCGATGGGCGCACCTGCGACGCCGTCGCGGAAGGCAAGCGCATTCCGTACGACTGCCCCGAGCGGCTGGCTCCAAAACGTTCGATCCTGGGCCGCGACCAGGAGCGGTGGCTTGAGCGCCGGGTCTCCGACACCCAGGCCCGCTGGAACTTCCTGGGCCAGCAGACCCTGATGGGCGAGCTGCGGGTCGAGGACGGCCGGGTCAGCAACGATGGATGGGACGGCTATCCCGCCACGCGCCGGCGGATCCTGGAGACCTGGCGCGACGCCAGCGTGGCCAACCCCATCGCCCTGGGCGGCGACGTGCACTGCTTCTTCGCGGGCGACCTGGCGCTGGAGCGGGGCGGGCGGGCCATCGGAACCGAGTTCGTGGGCGGGTCGATCACCTCGTTCGGGCGGCCGAACAAGTCGCTGGCGGGCGCCCTGCTCGTAAACCCGCACCTCAAGTACGCCGAGGGCGAGAAGCGGGGCTACGGCCGGGTGGACATCACGCCCAAGGCTTGCACCGTCACCTTCCGCGGCGTGCACAACGCCCTGGACAAGGCCTCGCCCGTCCGCGACCTCGCGGCCTTCGTGGTCGAAGACGGCCGGCCGGGCGTGAAGCGCGCCTGACATGCTGACCGCCGCCCTGTTCGCCATGGTTTCAGCCCAGACCCTGTCCCGGCTTCCGGCGCCCGAGGCCAATCAGGGCGTGGCTGTCGACGGGGCCTACGTCTACGCGATCGGCAACTCCGAGATCGGCAAGTACGACCGCGCCACCGGCCAGCGGGTGGCTCAGTGGGCCGGCGATCCGGCCACGTTCCCGCACCTCAACTCCTGCGCCGTGATCGGCGTCGAGCTGGTCTGCGCCAGCTCCAACTATCCGGCCACCCCGATGTCGAGCACCGTCGAGGTCTTCGATCCGGTGACCATGGTCCACCTGCGGTCCACGCCGCTGGGCCGCCAGCCGGGGTCGCTGACCTGGATCGACCGCAAGGACGGGGCCTGGTGGGCCTGCTTCGCCAACTACGACGAACGTGGCGGCGAGCCGGGTCGCGATCACCGCTTCACCACCCTGCTGCGCTTCGACGATCGCTGGCGGGTGACCGGCGCCTGGATGTTCCCGAAATCGGTGCTGGCCCGCTTCAAGCCTCGCAGTTCGTCGGGCGGGGCCTGGGGCGCGGACGGGCGGCTCTACGTGACCAGCCACGACCAGCCCGAAGTGTATGTGCTGGATATTCCGCGCATCGGGAACGAGCTGAAGCACGTCGCGACCATCGAGGTCGCCGTGGAGGGCCAGGCGATCGCGTTCGACCGCACGCGGCCGGGCGTGCTCTACGGGATCAGCCGGGCCAAGCGCGAGGTCGTGGAGATGCGGCTGCCGCCGCTGGAGGGGAAATGAACCGCCGACTGATCCTGAGCCTCGCCGCCGCCGTGGCCCTTGCCGGGTGCGGCCAGCAGGGCGCGCAGCCGGAGCGGAAGGAGGTCGTGTTCTCGATCCTCTCGGCCGAGAGCCAGGCCAGCGCCGAGAAGGACTGGCAGCCGTTCCTGGACGACATGGCCAAGGCCGTCGGGCGGCCTGTGAAGGCCTACTACGGCTCGAACTACACCGCCCTCGTCGAAGCCATGCGGTTCAAGCAGACCGATCTCGGCTGGTTCACCAACCAGTCGGGCCTGGAGACCGTGCGCCGGGCGAACGGCGAGGTCTTCGCCCGCTCGGTGAACCCCACGGGGATCGACGGCTACGAGGCGGTGATCATTGTGCCCAAGGGCTCGGGCCTGACGCTCGAGAAGATCCTGAAGTGCGACAAGACGCTGAGCTTCGGCATGGGCGACCCGAAGTCGACCTCGGGCACGCTGGCGCCGATGACCTACCTGTTTGCGCCGCGGAACATCCAGCCGGCCACGTGCTTCAAGACCGTGCGCTCGGCGAACCACGAGACGAACCTGTTCTCGGTCTCGGGCGGCCTGCTGAACGCGGCGACGAACAACACCGCCTCGATGGATCGGCTGCGGCTGCTGGACACCGACGTGGCGCGGCGGACCCTGGGCAATGTGGAGGTCATCTGGCGCTCGCCGCGGATCCCCGAGGACCCGCTGATCGTGCGCAGGGACCTGGATCCCAAGCTGCGCAAACAGATCATGGACTTCATCTTCGCCTACGGGGTCGGCGACACGCCCGAGGCGGCGCGCCAGCGCAAGGTGCTGGAGCAGATCCAGACCAGGCCGTTCATCCCGGCCGACGGCAGCCACCTCATCCCGGTGCGCGAGATGGAAGCCACCGGCCAGCTGATCGAGGCGCGGAACCGCAACGACGCCGCGGCCGTCGCCAAGGCGAAGGCCGCCCTGGCCGAGATTGCGAAGGAGCGCGCGGCCGCTACGAAGTAGGGTCGTTGCGCAGCAGGAAGTGCCCCGTCAGTCCCGCGACCGGCTTTGCGTGGCTGTCCTGCCAGGCCTCGACCTGCACGTTCGCCACGCGCCGGCCCACCTTGCGCAGGATGGCGCGGGCGTAGGTGTCCTTAGGGCCGGCCGAGCGCAGGTATTCGACCGTGACGTCGATGGTCTTGGGCACGCGACGGCCGGGCTGGGCGAGGGAGAGCTGGGCCAGCGCCGTCATCTCCATGAAGGCGCCGATGACGCCGCCGTGCAGCGCCGGCAGCATCGGGTTGCCGACCAGGTGCTGGGCGAACGGCAGCACGGCCGTCATCTCGTCGCCGGCAAGCTCCACGCGCATGCCGAGGAAGCGGCAGTACGGGACGCGCTGCAGGAAGGTGTCGACGGTCTGGATCGCGGTGTCGTTCATGCCTAGCCCCGCGGGTTGAGCATGAAGGTGGCCTGGGCGGTGGCCAGCGGGTCGGCCGGGTCGTCGTCCCAGGCCTGGGCGCGGACGAAGCCGATCGAGCGCGTGAGGCGGTAGCAGGTGGCCTCGGCGGTGACGCCGCTCCGGGGCTTGGCCGGGCGCAGGTAGTCGATGCGCAGGTCCAGGGTGGCGATGGGCATCGGCGTCTCGTTGGCCGAGTTCACCGCCAGGCCGCAGGTGTGATCGATGAGCGCCGTGACAACGCCGCCGGCGATGACGTCGGTCTCGGGGTCGCCGACCAGCTCCTCGCGCCAGGCCGCGCGCATCACGCCGACGCCCTTGCCGATGCTGACGAGTTCCATCCCCAGGGCGGCGGCGTGCGGCACGAACTGGGTCATGCGGTCGGGCAGGGCGGCGGTGTCGTAGGTCTCGGCCATGACCCTTCGTAGACGCCCTGTCGTTTGCGGAAGTCAACGGGCTGGGCGGAGCCTTCGGCGGGCGCCTACATTGAAGAGGCATGATCCGGCCGCAGGACCTCCTCTGCCCGAAGCCCGAAGGGCTCTACTGCGCGCCCGGCGACTTCTACATCGATCCCGTGCGGCCGGTGGACCGCGCGGTCATCACCCACGGCCACGCCGACCACGCCCGCGCCGGCCACTACAGCGTGCTGGCGACCCCCCAGACCCTCGACATCATGAGGGAGCGGTACGGCGCCGACTTCGCCCACACGACCGAGGCGGGCGTCTACGGCCAGGCCGTGGTCCGCGATGGGGTTGAGGTGACGCTGGTCCCAGCCGGCCATGTCCTCGGATCGGCCCAGGCGGTGGTGCGCTGGAAGGGCCTGACGATGGTGGTGTCCGGCGACTATAAGCGCCGCCGCGATCCGACCTGCCCGCCGTTCGAGCCCGTGGCCTGCGACGTCTTCATCTCGGAGGCCACCTTCGGTCTGCCGGTGTTCCGCCATCCCGACGACAAGGAGGAGATCGCGCGCCTGCTGCGTTCGGTGGCGCAGTTTCCGGAGCGCAGTCACATCGTCGGCGCCTATGCCCTGGGCAAGGCCCAGCGGATCATCCGGCTGCTGCGCGAGGCAGGCTGGGACAAGGTGATCTACGTCCATGGCGCGCTGGAACGGCTGAACGCCCTCTACGAGCGGCATGGGGTGGACCTGGGGCCGCTGGCGCCCGCCACGACCACCAAGAAGGGCGACTTCGCCGGGGCCATCATCATCGCTCCACCCTCGGCGATGCAGGACCGCTGGAGCCGCCGCTTCCCCGATCCTGTGGCGGCCTTCGCCTCGGGCTGGATGCAGATCCGCGCCCGCGCCCGCCAGCGTGGGGTCGAGCTGCCGCTGGTGATCTCGGACCACGCCGACTGGGACGAACTCACCGCCACCGTCGATGAACTGCGCCCCGGCGAGCTCTGGATCACCCACGGCCGCGAGGAAGCCCTGGCCCGCTGGGCTGCCCTGCACGACATCCCGGCCCGGGCGCTGGCGCTGGTGGGCTACGAGGACGACGGCGACGACTGAGCCGAAGCCGGGCCGTTCTTCTGCGGCTTCTGCATATCCCGATCACGAACTCGTGATCACGGACGCTTTA
>NZ_DASWTE010000354.1:0-11865 GCF_036402295.1 Phenylobacterium sp. | reverse complement strand
TCGCCGGTGCCCATCATCGCCTTGCCCATCTCGGTCATCACCGTGCGGACGTCGGCGAAGTCGAGGTTGATCAGGCCCGGCAGCACCATCAGGTCGGTGATCGAGCGCACGCCCGAGTGCAGGACCTGGTCGGCCATGCCGAAGGCCTCGGCGAAGGTCGTCCGCTCGTTGGCGACGCGGAACAGGTTCTGGTTCGGGATGACGATCAGCGTGTCGACGTAGCGCTGCAGCTCGGTGATCCCGGCGTCGGCCAGGCGCATCCGGTGGCGGCCCTCGAAGTGGAAGGGCTTGGTCACCACGCCCACCGTCAGGATGCCGCGCTCACGCGCGCACTTGGCGATGATCGGCGCAGCCCCGGTGCCCGTGCCGCCGCCCATGCCGGCGGTGATGAAGACCATGTGGGCGCCGTCGAGGTGCTCGCCGATCTCCGGGATGCTCTCCTCGGCTGCGCTCATGCCGACCTCGGGATGGGCGCCGGCGCCCAGGCCCTGCGTGACCTGCACGCCCAGCTGGATGCGGCGCTCGGTCTTGGCGAACTGGAGCTGCTGGGCGTCGGTGTTGCCGACGACGAACTCGACCCCCTCCAGGCCGGCCTCGATCATGTTGTTGACCGCGTTGCCGCCTGCCCCGCCGATGCCGAATACAACGATCCTGGGCTTGAGTTCAGTAGCGCGCGGCGCGGAGAGCGAGATGGCCATGGGACGTCCTGTCCTTCCCCAATTTGCAGTCTGCGCGTCCGACACCCCGTCGCCCGACGCACCCTGAGTAACGATGCGTTAAGTACGCGCCGACACCCTTAATCGAGTGTTAACCGCATACTCTGAGTCGGAACTTGAGCGAGCTTTGCCGAACAGGTTTTTCGGACTTTCCCCCAAGAGAAGGCCGTCCGAATCAACAGTAACGCTGGGAAAGGTTGGTCCCGGAAGCTCAGGCTGGGGTCAAGGCCGCCAGCGCGAAGAGGCGGCCTTCGGTGTCGGAGAGCCGCCATCCCCTGTGGATGAACAACCGTCCGTCCCGGAAATCGCCGGCGGCGCGGGCCCGCAGTCTGGCGGCGGCCGCGTCGTTCCAGCCGTCGGGCAGGAGGTCGGCCTTGAGCCGGACGGGGTCGAAGCGCTGGCCCGGATGGGCGTCCAGATAGGCCCGGCCCACGCGCTTGGCGCCCTCGGGATCGATCTGCGGCAGGGCCGCGGCCGGTGTGGCGGCCCCGGCGGTGAGGCCCGCGAGCGCGAGCAGTATGGTGCGGCGATCCATCAGGCGGCCCTCTTCATCTCGGTCTTCAGGTGGTCGGACAGGCGCATGGTCATGGCCAGCAGCGTGAGCGTCGGATTGCCAATGCCCGAGGTCGGGAAGACGGAGCTTCCCGCCACGTAGAGGTTCGACACGCCGTGGACGCGCGAGCTGGCGTCCACCACGCCCTTCGCCGGGTCGCGATGCATCCTGGTCGCGCCCATGTGGTGGCGGGACGTGGACTTGGACGCGATGGCCACGAACTGCGAGCGGTCCGCCGGGAAGATCACCCGTCCCAGCCCCGCCTCGCCCATCGCCTGGGAGAAGGCGGTGATCGTGCTCTCCAGGCTCTTCCAGTCGGCCTCGGTCCAGACGTAGTCGAGCTTCACCCGCGGCATGCCCAGGGCGTCCGACGTCGAGCCCAGGGTGATGCGGCTGTCGGGGTTGGGCATGTGTTCGGTCATGAAGAAGCAGCCGGTGTCGACCGCCTTCCCGTCGCCGGGCGCCAGCGCCTCCGTCACCTGGCGCAGGGCGGCCAACTCGCGATCTTCTCCAACCAGCGCCGGGAACGGCACGAGCGTGATGGTGCCGTTCCCGGCCCGGCGCTCGCGCTGACTGGCCAGGGTCGGCGCGAAGACGCAGTGGCTCTTCACCTTCATGCCGTCGGTATAGAGTTCCAGGGTGTTGCCGGTGCGGCCGAAGTAGACGCCCGAGGCCCGGCCCTTCGTCCGCTCGTCCACCGAGAAGACGCTGTGGCCCTGGAAGTTGCGACCCACCAGGTCGGCGCCGTTGCCCACCCCCGCCTTCGCCACGCTGTTCGACGCCAGCAGCAGGCGGGCGTTCTCGATGCCGCCCGTGGCCAGGACGTAGAGCCGTCCTCGCGCCTTGTGGCGCTTGCCGTTCAGGCAGGCGAGGTCCAGCCGCTCGAGGCTTCGGCCGTCGCTCTTCAGCTTCAGTTCGGTGACGTTGACGTTCAGATAGACCGTCACGTTGGCCGCCTCGGCCGGCGCGGCGCACCAGCCGTCGAAGGCCGCACGGTCGGCCCCGCCCGAGTACTTCGTGAAGTGCCGCGCCGCCGAGAAGAAGCGCTTGCGCCCGTCGATCACCACCGCCGGCTTGCCGTCGAGCTGCAGATCCGTCTCGCCGGGCGGGAAATGCGGCAGGTCCAGCAAGTCGCTCGCCCGGTCGTAGTAGGGCTGCATCTGCGCCCGCGTGATCGGCCAGCCCGAACCCGGGACCCAGCTCCGCTCGGCGAAGTCGGCCGGGTCGAGGGCGACGCACTTGCCGCCCCAGACGTTGCCCGAGCCGCCCAGCATCCGCCGCCGCGACTGGTGCACATAGTCGCTGAACGGCGCCTCGGCCCCGCCGGGACCGCGCATGGTCCCCTCGCCGCGGTAGAGCTCCTGCGTCGCGGGGTCGAAGGTCTTGCCGCCGCTTTCCAGCACGGCCACCGAGCGTCCGCCGCCGGCCCATTCCCGGGCCAGGGCGAGGCCCGCCAGGCCGCCGCCGATGACGATGAGATCGGCCACGATTTCGCTGTCGCCCGGGAGCTCCCGGGCGTCGATGAAGGGCATCTTCGCCTCCTTAGGGTCTGGAGATCAGCGGCGTGCGCCGCGGCTTCGCAGGATTTCGGCGATGGCGGGGTTGGCCGCCATCGAGAGCGGCGAGCGCATCTCGCCGGGTCGATTGCCGGACGGGACGGTCAGGTTCGGGTCGGCCCCGCGGTCGAGCAGGTAGCGGACCAGGTCGACCTTCCCGCCCCGCGCCGCGTTGATCAGCGGCGTCTCGTCGTGGAAGACGAAGGCGTTCACATCGGCGCCGCGCTCGACCAGCAACCTGGCCATCTCGAGCCGCCCGTGGGCCGCTGCCGTGATCAGCGGATTGCCGTCGCCGGGCGCGGCCTTGTTCACGTCGGCGCCGTTCTCCAGCAGGATCCGCGCCGTCGCCACGTCGCCCAGCCGGGCGGCCTGCACCAGCGGCGTGCCGTCGCCGGGCGCCAGGGCGTTCACATCGGCCCCGGCCTTCACCAGCCCACGGATCGCGTCCGGATAGCCCTCGCCGATCGCCTCGACGAGTTGCACGCCGAGTTGCCGGGGGCTGTACCGGCCCTTTAGGTCCGCTTCGACGCCCGGCGCATACGCCAAAGGCGTGATCGCGCGTGGCGGCGGGGACGCCGTCTCGATCCGCACCGGCTGGGCCGCCCAGGCGGCCACGCCGGCGCCGAGGCTGAGCCCGGCGACCGCCGCGAGACCCGCGGCGCGGCGTGCAGCGGTGGGCGTCGGCGCCTTCAAGAGGGCGATGCGGCGCTTCATCGGATGCGCCGAGCGGCCCGGCCAGTAGCAGGCGAGCGGGCCGGCCATGGGCGCGAGCTGGGTCTTCAGCATGGCCTCGGCATAGGTGCGACGCGCCGCCGGGAACCGGCCGATAACCTCGGCGTCGCAGGCCAGTTCCTGGTCCAGGCGGACGTAGTGCGCGGCCACGTGCGCCAGCGGATTGAACCAGCAGAGGCAGCGGGCGACGGCGACGACGGCGTTCACCAGCGCATCGCCGCGGCGGTAGTGCACCTCCTCGTGCGCCAACACCACGCGGCGCTCCTCGGGCGCGAAGCGATCCTCGAAGTCGGCCGGCACGATGATCCGCGGGAAGATCGCGCCGACCACGGCGGGCCCGACACCGGCCGCCTCCGCCCGATAGCGCCCGCCCTCGGGCGTCAGCGCGCCCAGCGAGCGGCGGAAGCGGGCCTGGCGGAACACCAGCACGGCCAGGCTGGCGGCGGCGCCGACCACCCAGAGGCCGAGCAGCCACGGCTCGGGATCGAACGCCGGCGCGGCCAGCACGTCGGGGACCATGGCTTCAGGCGCCGCGGGCGCCGCGGCCTGGGCCTGCTCCGCGATCGGCGCCCCCACCGTGGAGGAGCCCGCCTCCACCACGACGCGACGCCCCGGGATCAGGCTGGCCAGCACGGCCAGCGGGACCAGCGCCCAGAGCGCATAGGTCGTCCGCGCCCCGAAGCGCCGCGTCACGGCGGGTCGCAGC
Organism: Phenylobacterium sp.; assembly: GCF_036402295.1. Taxonomy (GTDB): domain Bacteria; phylum Pseudomonadota; class Alphaproteobacteria; order Caulobacterales; family Caulobacteraceae; genus Phenylobacterium. The sequence goes on along the minus strand of NZ_DASWTE010000354.1, from coordinate 7,602 downwards.
GCGAGCGCCACGAGGATCGCGGCCGCCGCCACGAGGTTGGCCCGCAGGATCAAGGTCAGCAGGTCACTCGTCATCGTCGTCGAGCTCCGCGATGAGGCGCTTCAGGTCGGCGATGTCCTGAGGCGTGAGTTTCTGGCGTTCCGAGAAGTGGCTGACCAGCGGCGCGAGTCGGCCGTCGAACAGCCGGTCGAGCAGCCCCTGGCTTTCGGTCTCCACATAGTCGTCGCGGGCCACCAGCGGCCGGTAGAGGTACCGCCGCCCGTCCTTCTCGGCCGACACCACGCCCTTGTTCAGCAGCCGGTTGAGCAGCGTCTTGAGCGTGGCCTCGGCCCAGCCCTGCGCCTCGCCCACCTCGGCGAAGATCTCTTCCGCCGCGAGCGGCGACCGCCGCCACAGCGCTTCCATGACCAGGCTCTCGGCCCCGCTGATCTTCATCGTCTACGCCCGTAATCGTTGATCGAACGGTTACGCCCGTAAACGTCCGCGTCAAGCGGGCGCCGGATGAAGCTTTCGCAATGTTGGCTAGAGGCCGAGTTGGTGGCGCGGGCGACGTTCCAGCTTGGCGGACGGCGGGCGAGGCCGCTACGAAGGGCCCCTCATGGCGTTCCCCCGTATCTCGTGCCTCGCCCTCGCCGCCGGCCTCCTGGCCGCGAGTTCCGCCCATGCCCACCCGGGGCACGGGCCGACCAAGCTTGTACCGGCCGGCAAGTCCAGTTCGGCCAAGGTCGACCCGGCGAAACGAACCTGGCTCGCCGGCGACCACCACGTGCACAGCTGGTACAGCGCCAACTGGAAGCCCTCGGCCGACGGCAAGTCGCCGCCCGAGCCGATCAAGGGGGGCGACTCTTCCAACTCGATCCCGATCAACGCGCGGATGGGCGCCAGGCACGGCCTCTCCTGGATGGTCGCCACCGACCACGGGGGGCCGAACCACTCGAAGTTCAACCGCGAGCAGGCCTATCCCGAGGTGGTGAAGACCCGCGGCGAGGTCCCCGGCGTCCTGCTCTTCTTCGGCATGGAGCTGGATACGCCCGCCGCCGAGCACTCCAGCATCATCGTGCCCCGCACCCCCGCCGAGCGCGACGTCCTGTTCGGCATCGAGAAGGGCTACAACCGCAACGAACCCTGGCCCGCCGACCCCGCCTGGAACACGGAGGCGCGGATGATCGAGGCCCTGAAGCACATGGGCGCCCTCGCCGACCCGCCCGTGGTGATCGCCAACCACCCGTCGCGCACGGCCCGCGGCGTCGGCGAATACGGCCTCGTCTCGCCGTCGGAACTGCGCAACTGGAACGACGCCGCCCCGAACGTGTCCGTCGGTATGGAAGGCGCGCCCGGGCACCAGGCCAACGGCATGAAGCCCGACGGCTCGGTCGAGCCCACCGGCTTTCGCGGCGTCTACGGCGGCCGCGCGCCCACCATGGGCGGCTTCGACCAGATGACCGCGCGCCTGGGCGGCTTCTGGGACTCCATGCTGGGCGAAGGCCGCCGCTGGTGGGTGACCGCCACCTCGGACTCGCACCGCCACTACACCGACGGCGGCAACGACTTCTGGCCGGGCGAATACTCCAAGACGTACGTGAAGGCCGCCCGCACCTACGCCGACGTGCTGGACGGGATCCGCTACGGCCGCGTGTTCGTGACCCTGGGCGACCTGGTCTCGGAGGTGGACGTTTCGGTCCAGTCGCCCGACGGCAAGCGGCGGGCCGACATCGGCGGCCGCATCAAGGTGGCCAAGGGCTCGGATGTGAGGGTGGTGATCCGCCTGCGCGACCCGGCCGGCAAGAACTTCGCCGGCCGCTCGCCCGAGGTGGTCCGCGTCGACCTGATCCGCAGCGAAATCGGCGCCCCTGTCGCCGACCGCACCACCGACAGCAACCCACGGGCCCGCGTCGAGAAGCGCTTCACGCCCCGCGACTGGACCCGCAAGGGCGAGCGCATCTCGATCGCCTACACGATCCGCAACGTCACCGAGCCCACCTACCTGCGCCTGCGCGGCACGAACCGCGCCGACGAACTTGAACCCGTCGCCGACACCGGCGGCGAGGACGCCTGGGCCGACCTCTGGTTCTACGCGAACCCGGTCTTCATCGACGTGGAGTGAGCTGCGGCGTCGGCTTCAAGCCTTCGACCACGCTGGGGGCCTGGGCACGCGGCGGCGACTCTCCGAAGTAACCGTCGCCGAGACGGCCGTCACCCGAACCTCTACCACTGCATCGAATGGTCCGAGGTACGCGATCAAGCTACGGGCCTGCTCTGCCGGGGTCATCGGTCTGCTGCAGGCGTCCACAGCACCAGGAACGACGGCGCATAGAGCAATGACGAACGGGGCGACGACGATCCGCATGAGCGGAGCTTAGCGCGAGGCCCTCGGAGCGGATACCCTTAGAGGTTGTCCCGCAACCACACCGCAGCCTTGGCTAGCGGGTTGGCGCGCGGGTCCAGGGGCTCGCGGCGCAGCTTGGCCGACGACAGCTGCTTGGTGGAGACCGCCTCGCGCGGGCCGAAGGCGGCGCGGTGCAGGATGCCGGCGGCGGCGGTGAAGGCCGGGCCCGAGGCGGCGTCGGCCAGGTGCGGCACGCGGCGCGGGCGGCCCAGGCGTACCGGACGGTCGAACACGCGCACGGCCACTTCGCGCACGCCGGCGAGCTGGCTCGCGCCGCCGGTCAGCACAAGGCCCGCGCCGGGCTCGATCGGCGCGCCGGCCGCCTTCAGCCGGTCGCGCAGCAGCTCCAGCGTCTCCTCGACGCGCGGCGCGATGATGCCCTTCAGCAGCGAGCGCGGCGCCACGACCGGGCCCGCGCCGGGGTCGTCGCCACGCGGCGGGGCTTCGATCATCTCGCGATCCTCGTTGGCCGAGGCGATGGCCGAGCCGTGCAGGGTCTTGATCCGCTCGGCGCCGGCGATCGAGGTCGAGAGGCCGCGGGCGATGTCCTGGGTCACGTGCTGGCCGCCGACAGGCACAGTCTCGACGTGCACCAGGCTGCCGCCCCGGAACACCGAGGCCGAGGTCGAGCCGCCGCCCATGTCGATGCAGACGGATCCGAGGTCGAGCTCGTCCTCTTCCAGCGCCGCCAGCGCCGAGACGAACGGCGCGGCCACTACGCCTTCCAGCTGCAGGTGCGCCCGCTCCACGCAGGCGCCCAGGGTCGCGAACACCGTCTCGGCAACCGAGACCACCAGCAGCTCGACGCCCAGGGTCTTGCCGAACATGGCGCGCGGATCGCGCACGCCGCCCTGGCCGTCGACGGCCCAGGCGATGGGCAGGATGTGGATGGCTCTACGGCCCGGTAGCTTGATCTGCGCGAGCGCATTCTGGATCGCGCGGACGAGGTCGTTGTCGCTGATCGGGCGGGCCCCGATGGACACCCGGCCCTGCACGCGGGACGACGCCAGCTGACCGCCGGCGGTGGCGATGGTCACGCCCTGGACGTTCACGCCGGCCACGTTCTCGGCCCGCTCGACCGCCTGGGCGATGGCCTCGGAGGCCTCGTCGAGGTTGACGATCGCGCCCCCGCGCACGCCGCGTGACTGGACGTAGCCCACGCCGCAGGTGGTCAGCGTGCGGTCGCCGCGGCGGACGCCGTCGGGCTTCATGATGAAGCAGGCCACCTTGGACGCGCCGAGGTCGACCGCGGCCACCAGCTTGGGCGGCGCCAGGGCGGCCTTGAGGCCGTCGCGCCCATCCTTCCTGGGTTCGGCCTTTTTGGCGGTCGGCTTGGCGTCCTTCGGGCGTTCGGCGGTCTTCAACATGCGGTCCGTTCGGTTCTCGTTACGCGCCTTCCGCCGGCGGCGGGGCGGGCGCGGTGGGGTCTTGCGGCGGGGCCGGCGCGCGCGGCCGCACGGCCACGACGTCGGGATTGCGGAGGTCGATGCGCTCGAAGCCCAGCTCGAGGATCCGCGAGCGCAGGTCCAGTTGCTCGAGCTGCATCAGCGCCTGCTCCTCCTCGACGGCGGGGAGCTGGATCAGGGCGCCGTCCTTCAGGCGCAGGTCCCAGCGGCGGTCGTCGACGCGGACCAGCGCCTCCATGCGCGCCATCAGCTTCGGGCGCTGGACCAGGACGGGCAGGATCTCGTTGGCGTGCTGTGCGCCGCCCGCGCCCACCACCAGCGGCAGGGTGGCGAAGCGCGCCGGGTTGGCCTCGCGGATCACCTGGCCCTGGTCGTCGATCACGACGCTCTTGCCGTTGTGCTGCCAGACCGCGAGCTGGCGGCGTTCCTTGACGGCGATCACCAGGGTGTCGGGCAGCAGGCGCACCACGCGGGCTTCCTTAACCCAACCCACGGCCTCGACGCGGGCGCGCAGCGCCTCCAGGTCCATGCCCAGCAGCGGGTCGTCCTTGTGGATCCCGGCGGCGCGGACGATGTCGGGCGTGGCCATCGCCGAAGCGCCCTGGACGTGCACCGTGGCCAGCCGGAAGCCCGCCTCGCCGAACTTGCCGTCGATCCCGTGGCCCACCGCGTCGGCGATCTGCTGGCCGCGTCCGCCGGTGGCGAGGGTCAGCGCCAGGGCGGCGGTGAGCACGCCCGCGGCGATCATCAGGATATGTTTGGGGGATGGACGCCGGGCGGCGTGCCCCTCCGCCTGGCCTGCGGGGCGCTTGGCCGGACTAGCGGGCGCCTTGGCCCGGGGTTTCGCCGTGACTCGCGATCCCCCCCGCACCGCCGCGGGCATAAGCGTCCTCCGTGATCCAAAGCACCAGCCGGTCGAAGTCCACCCCCCCGGCGGCGGCCTGCTCCGGAACGAGGGAGGTCGGCGTCATGCCCGGCTGGGTGTTCACCTCCAAGAGGACCAAAACATCGTTAATGTCGTCATAACGGAGGTCCGACCTGGTAACGCCTCGGCAACCGAGGGCCGCGTGCGCCATCTCGGAGAGTTTCTTCGCCTTCTCAATCGCATGTGGCGGGATCTTCGCAGGCACGATGTGCACCGAGCCCCCCTCGCCGTACTTGGCCTCGTAGTCGTAGAAGCCGGTTTTCGGCACGATTTCGGTAACGGTCATGGCCTTGCCGTCCATGACGCCCACGGCCAGCTCCTTGCCCTGGATGTAGGGCTCGACCATCACCTCCTCGCCGAAGGTCCAGGACGGCGCCACCACCTCCTGCGGCGGGCGATTCGCGCCGTCGAAGACGAGGAAGACGCCGACCGACGAGCCCTCGGCGTTCGGCTTCACCACATAGGGTGGCTTGATCACGTGGTCCTTGGCCACGTCGAAGCGGTTGTAGAGCCCGCCGCCCGGCACCTCGACGCCGGCCGCAGCCAGCACCGCCTTGGCCTTGGCCTTGTCCATGGCGAGCGCCGAGGCCAGCACGCCGCAGTGGGTATATGGCACGCCCAGGGTCTCCAGAACGCCCTGCACGCAGCCGTCCTCGCCCCACGCGCCGTGCAGCGCGTTGAAGCAGACGTCGGGCTTGAGCTTCGCCAGCACCTGGGCCAGGTCGCGCCCGGCATCCACCCGGCTCACCTTCGCGCCCAACCGCTCCAGGGCGTCGGCGCACTCGCGGCCCGAGACCAGGCTCACCTCGCGCTCCGAGGAAAGGCCACCCATCAGGACGGCGACGTGATGTCCGGAAAGGGGCTGGCTCACTTGGCCTCCGCAGCAGGCTTGGGACGGAAGTCCACGTCCGAGTTGGCGACCGTGTAGAGGAAGGCGGCCCACACCGCCACGTTCTGGGCCAGCTCCTTGGGGTCGATCTTGTCGAGCGTGTCGTCGGCCGAGTGGTGCAGGTCGAAGTAGCGGCTCATGTCCTGGCCGAAGTCGACGAACGGCACGCCGCCCAACATCAGGCCCGCGATGTCCGCCCCGCCGTTGGTCGGCGCGGCGCGGCTCACGGCCACGTTCAGCTTGGGTAGTGTCGCGCGGAACGCCGTCATGGCGGCGTGGTCGGCGCCGGCGCGGGGTAGGCTCACGGTCCAGATGCGCCCGGCCCCGCCGTCGCTCTCGCCGGCCATGATCATCTGGCCCATCTCGGCCTTGTGGGCCGCGGCGTAGGCCCCGGACGACCCGCCCTGCTCTTCCGAGCCCCACATCACCACGCGGATCGTGCGGCGGGGCTGGCCGGCCTGGGCGACCAGCTTGGCCGCCGCGGTGGTGATGCCGATGCCGGCGGCGGCGTCGACCGCGCCTGTGCCCGGATCCCAGCTGTCCAGGTGGCCGCCCACGACGATCACCTCATCCGGCTTCTCCTTGCCGCGGATTTCGCCCGAGATGTTCCAGGCGGGCGAGGCTGGGTTGGTCGACGAGGCCATCTGCAGCTTCACCGTCACCGGCTTGCCCCGGTCCGCGAGCCGCTCCAGCAGCTCAGCGTCGGGCGGCGAGAGCGCCGCGGCGGGGATCCCACCGGCCAGGCCGCCGCCGGTGTGCGGCAGCCGCGTGTCGTCGGTGGAAAGGGAGCGGATCAGATAGCCCACGGCGCCGCGCTTGGCGGCCTCCGCCGCGCCGGCCCAGCGCTGGGCGCCGACCGCGCCGTAGCTCGAGCCGTCCTGCGTGCGCCCCATGGCCTGGGTGACCACGGCGATCTTGCCGCTGAGCGAGCCCGGCGGCTGGTCCAGCATCGCTTGGTAGCTCTTGAACACGACGATCGGCGCGGTCAGCCCGCCCGCGGGCGTCGGCGACGAGTTCCCCAGGCCCAGGATCGCCAGCTTGTGCGGCACGGGCCCGACCACCTCCGCCGACTCCGCGCCCCGCGACCAGGTCGGCGTCGTGAAGGCCTCGACCTTGATGTTCTCGAAGCCCAGTTCCCTGAACTTCCCCACCGCCCAGTCGCGGGCGCGCTCCATGGCGGGCGAGCCGGTCATGCGAGCGCCGACCTCGCTCGTCAGGCTCTCGGTGATGTTCCAGGCCAGCGGGTCGGCGAGCGCCTTGTCGCGGATGTCGGCGGCGCCCTTCGTCAGGTCCTGGGCGAAGGCGGAAGACGCGGCGAGCACGCCGGCGGCGATCAGGGGGAGGATGCGCATGCCTGCCGGTCCCATCGCGGAGGATTCCCGTCAACCCCTGCAACGGCTCTCTGCTGCCGCCATGCTGTCAGCAGGTTGTCGGCAGGATGCGAGGGCAGAGAGGAGTTCCCATGCCCGTTCCGACCGCTCTCGATGGCCTGCCCCGCCCGCCCTGCGCCGAGCTTCTGGGCTGGGAGGTGGTGGAGGCCCGCCCGGCCGACGGGTGGATCCGCATCCGCTTCGAAGCGCGGCCTGAGTTCGTCAATCCGGCCGGCCACATCCAGGGTGGGTTCCTGGCGGCCATGCTGGACGACACCATGGGCCCGGCGATGTTCATCTACGCCGAGGGCCGGATGTTCACGCCCACCATCGAGCTGCATGTCAGCTACCTGGCGCCAGCGCGGCCCGGCCCGCTCTACGGCGAGGGCCAGGTGGTCCAGGCCGGCAAGAGCATCGCGTTCCTGGAGGGCCGGCTGATGGACCTCTCCGGGACCGTCGTGGCCAAGGCGACGGCCACCGCGCGGCTGGTTCCGTCCAACAAGGCGCTGGCGGCCTGATCCGTCTTCAAAGTGGCGGTGGACCGGCCTATGTGTCGGCCAGCCACACACGGAGAACCGCCATGGCCCTCAGCATCGGATCCACCGCGCCCGACTTCGAAGCCGAGA
>NZ_DASWTE010000353.1:0-4084 GCF_036402295.1 Phenylobacterium sp. | reverse complement strand
GGCGCGCACCGCCAGCTCGAAGCCGTCCCAGGCGCCCGGGGCCCTGAGGCCGGGCCGGGCGGCGACGAGCGGCGCGAGCGCCGGGTCCTGGGAAAGGTGGGCCCCGATCAGGGTCGGGTCGGCCGAGAGGTCGAAGACGCGGCGGATGCGGGCGATGACCGCCGGCAGGGCTTTCATCTTCGGGAAGCGGATCTCGGCCGAGAGCGCGCCGTCCTTGCGCGGGGTCACGATGACGACCCCGGTCGCACCGTCCACCGAGAGCGTGCGGGCGTAGCGCTTGGCCTCCACCCGCTCCACGCCCGGGATCGCCCGGTCCGTCAGGAAGCGGATGATCGCGTCCCAGTCGTAGGGCGGCTTGTAGGGCAGGCGCACGGTGATGCCGTCGGCGGCCGGGATCTCCGCCTGGCGCGAGCGGCGCAGCTCCCCCGGCGGGCGACCGAACAGCTGCTGGAACGTTTCGTTGAACCGCCGCACGCTGCCGAACCCCGAAGCCAGGGCCACCTCGCCCATCGGCAGGCGGGTTTCCTGGATCAGCTGCTTGGCGAGCAGCACGCGCCGGGTCTGGGCCACCGACACGGGCGAGGCGCCCAGGTGCTGGCGGAACAGGCGGCGCAACTGCCGCTCACCCACCCCTAGGCGCGAGGCCAGGGCGTCGACGTCGCCGGCGTCCATCGCCCCGCCTTCGATCAGGGCCAGCGCGCGCGAGACGGTGTTGGACGTCCCGCGCCAGGCGCCGAGGTCGGGCGACGCTTCCGGGCGGCAGCGCAGGCAGGGACGATAGCCCGCCTCCTGCGCCGCGGCGGCCGTCGGATAGAACGTCATGTTCTGTGGCTTGGGCGTGCGCGCGGGACAGATTGGCCGACAGTAGATGCCGGTCGTCTTCACGGCGCCGAAGATGCGCCCGTCGAACCGCGCATCGCGGGTCTGGAAGGCGCGCCGGCAGGCTTCGAAATCCATGTCCATGCCCCGGAAGATGGGGCTTCAGGCCCGGATAGTCTCGCGGTTTTCGGACATTGATGGGGCGTCGTTGGCGGTTTTCGGTCACCGGAATGAGCCGCCAACTGCGGCGCGACGGGCCCTTTCCGCTAACACCGCCATGTGACTTGGCATCCCTCCGGGGCGGGCGCAGTCCTACCCCGCGCAGACCCCTGCGCCCCCAGCCAACAGCAAGGAGGCCGCCATGTCCGTCATGGCCATCTACCGCTCCGCGGGTGTCGACAAGGCGAAGTATGACGCCGTCATCAAGGAACTCGACTCCAAGCGGGCTCCGGAGCCCGGAAACCTGCTCCATCTGGCCGGTTTCACCGGCCCGGACAGCATCGTCGTCATCGACGTGTGGGAGAGCCCTGAGCAGCTCGAGAAATTCGGCGAGCGGCTCGTGCCCGTCCTGCAGAAGCACGGCATCCCGGACCAGACGCCGGAGCTCGTCGAGGTCTATGGCCTGATCGCGACGGACGGCGTCGACCGATACAAGGCGGCGTTAGCGCCCGCCTGACTGCCGCACTCAGTCGCCGATCGCCGCCGCCAGCCGCTTGTCGCGACCGATCGACCACGCCGAGAGCAGGTGCGCCGCGACGGTCAGCACGATGATCGGGATCAGCCACAGGAAGCCGACCGACAGCGACTGGTCCCCGTACTCCGGCTTGGCCGCGTCCGAGATGCGGCCGACGTACACGGGCCCGATCCCCAGGCCGATGATGTTCAGCACGAACAGCAAGATGGCCCCCGAAATCGTGCGCCGGTTCGGCGCCACTGCGTTCTGCACGACGGCCAGGGCGGGCGCGAGGTAGCAGGTGTTGAGTAACGCCGGGACCGCGATGCAGGCCAAGGCGATCTGCCAGGTCGGCGCGTACACGATGCCGAACCAGAACGGGATCGTGATCGCGAACGCGATCGCCGGAACCCAGGCGAACCAGCGGCGGTCGCGCTTGGCCAGCCGGTCGACCAGCCAGCCGGCCCCGAAGGTGCCGATCATGCCGGTGATCCCCAGGACGAGGCTGTAGTAACCGGCCACCTCGGTGAGGCTCATGCCCTTCACCCGCATCAGGAACGGCGGGTTCCACGTGAGCGCGGCGTAGCCCACGAAGGCCGAGAGGCCGGCGCCGAGGGCGGTGAAGACCAGGGTGCGGTTGCTGAAGAAGCCGCCGATGGCCGTCCAGATCGGCGGCGGGGCCTCATGCGCCTCCTTGCCGGCCGCGAAGGCGTCGAGCCCGCCGCGCTTCGGTTCCTTCACGACGAGCAGCAGCAGGAGCGCCAGGATGATCCCCGGCACGCCCATGACGAAGAACGCGGTGCGCCAGCCGTGCTCGGCCGCAATCCAGCCGCCCAGCGCCGACCCGAACATCGAGCCCGCCGGCACGCCCAGCGAGTAGATAGCCAGCGCCGTGCCGCGCTCCTCTGGCTTGAAGTAGTCCGAGATCAGCGAATACGAGGGCGGCGAGCCGCCGGCCTCGCCGATGCCCACGCCCATCCGGTAGAGCGCCAACTGGACGAAGTTCGTCGCCGTCCCGCAGAGGACCGTGAACAGGCTCCACAGCGCGCAAGCGCCGGAGATGATCCAGACCCGTCGCGCGCGGTCGGCCAGCCAGCCGATCGGGATTCCGAAGCCCGTATAGAACAGCGCGAAGAAGATGCCGCTCAGCATGCCGAGCTGGGTGTCGCTGAGGTTGAGGTCCTTGCGGATCGGCTCGGCCAGGATCGAGACGATCTGCCGGTCGAGGAAGTTCAGCGTGTAGACGACCGCCAGCAGCCAGACGACCAGGTACCGGTAGCTGGGCGAGGCCTTCGGGCCCGCGACCGCGTCCAAGCTCATGCTGTAACCCCCAACCTCGTCCGCCTCCGGCCGGTGTTCCGGCTCGAAAGACGGGTATGCGCTTCCGTCGAGCGCTTGTGGCACGCGGCGGCGGCGGACGCCAAGCGGCATTGCGTTGCAGGCTTGTCGCGAACGGCGGCCCGGACAGGGCCGCTGCCAGCCTGTCGAGAAATCCTGGGGGCTCCTCGCCTTGCGTGCGCGGAAGGCGGCCGCTAACTCACCACCGGGCCGCCCCCGCACGCATCCGCGCGCGGGATTTCTCAGCAATGTGTAAGGTCCGCCTCATGGACGCGAGTGTCCTGTCCCGACCAGCCGCCACAGAGCCGCTCTTGTCCCCGAAGACCCTGACCCATCTCCAGCGGCTCGAAGCCGAGAGCATCCAGATCTTTCGCGAGGTGGTCGCCGAGTGCGAGCGGCCGGTGATGCTCTATTCCATCGGCAAGGACTCCGCGGTGATGCTGCGCCTGGCGCAGAAGGCCTTCTACCCGTCCAAGCCGCCTTTCCCGCTGCTGCACGTCGACACGACCTGGAAGTTCCGGGACATGTACGCGCTGCGCGAGCGTATGGCCCGCGAGAGCGGCATGGAGCTTCTGGTCCACAAGAACCCGGAGGCGGTCGAGCGCGGGATCAACCCGTTCGACCACGGCAGCCTGCACACCGACATGTGGAAGACCGAGGGCCTCAAGCAGGCGCTGGACAAGTACGGCTTCGACGCGGCCTTCGGCGGCGGCCGGCGCGACGAGGAGAAGTCCCGCGCCAAGGAACGGATCCTCAGCTTCCGCACCGCCGAACATCGGTGGGACCCCAAGAACCAGCGGCCCGAGCTCTGGCGGCTCTACAACACCCGAAAAGGCCAGGGAGAGAACTTCCGCGCCTTCCCGATCTCGAATTGGACCGAGCTCGACATCTGGCAATACATCTACCTGGAGGACATCCCGATCGTGCCGCTCTACTTCGCCGCCGAGCGGCCGGTGGTGGAGCGCGACGGCAACCTCATCATGGTCGACGACGACCGCATGCGGCTGCGCCCGGGCGAGGTCCCGCAGATGCGCTCGATCCGCTTCCGCACCCAGGGCTGCTATCCGCTGACCGGCGCCATCGAGAGCACGGCGTCGACGCTGCCCGAGATCATCCAGGAAATGCTGCTGGCCACCACCTCCGAGCGCCAGGGCCGGGTCATCGACCACGACCAGTCCGCGTCCATGGAGAAGAAGAAGCAGGAAGGCTACTTCTGATGGCCCATCAGAGCGCGCTCATCGCCGAGGACATCGA
>NZ_DASWTE010000352.1:0-1729 GCF_036402295.1 Phenylobacterium sp. | reverse complement strand
TGCTCCGCTTGGGCGGGGCGACCCAGGCGCGAGCATGCGCAGAACTCGACGTCAGTTCCGGACGTAGGGACAGGCTGGAGGCGCAGTTTCAGCGCGCACGACTGGGCGGCGAGCGCGTGCGGCCGCGGTTCGCGCGGCACGGGAAGCACGTGGCCGCGGTGCTGGCGGCGGGCGGCTTCCCGGTCCTCTGCCGATGAGCGGACTGCAGGAGGCCGCGGCGGTGGTCGCGGGCGCGCTCAGCCGGCGCAAGCCGGGGGAGCGGGGCCGGTTCCTGCGCGAGCTGCTGGCGCACACGGCCGCGGGGCTGGTGGTCATCGAGGGCGAGGCCGAGGCGTCGGAGGCGGTCTACCGCTTGGCCGACGCGGTGGTCGCCCGGGGGCTGGCGCGATGAAGGGCGGCCCGAAGACGGCGCGGGATCCGGCGCTGAAGGCCCAGCGGCTGGCGCGCGACCGGCTGGTGCGGCTGGAGCGGCAGGCGAAAGCCCGCGCCGAGGCGCTCGCGGTGGCCGAAGGCGTGGCCGAGACCGTGGCGCTCTCGCGGGCGCGGGGCGCCGCGGTGGTGGAGCCCGCGCGCGGACGCGGCGCGGCCAAGGTCGCGCCCCTGAAGCGGATGACCGGCCTGGAGTGGCTCGAGCACCGCGGGAAGATCGGCGCCGAGGCGAAGGCGGCGGGCGAGCGCTACGGCTGGGTCTACCGGCGCGTGAGGCTCGACAAGGCCATCCCGTCGACGCTGGACGTGCGCGTGCGGGGCCCGTTCATGGCCCCGTCCCTGGAGGAGACGCTGGCGCACGGGGAGGGCACCGAGACCGCGCGCCGGCGGCTGGCCGAGTTCCGCCGCCGGCTGTCAGGCCAGCCGGACCTGGTGGCCGCGTGCGACCTCGTCTGCGGCGAGGAGAAGACGCCCCGCGAAGCCGCGGGCGGCGACCGCGACGCCGGCCGGCTGGAGGCGGTGCTGAAGGTGGCGCTGGACCTGCTGGCGGGGGCGTGACCTGCGGGCGCCGGCCTAGACCTGCGACGCGCCATAGCGCCCCGCCTGCCGCCGCCGCTCCCGAGCCGCGACGCCGAGCCGCCACCCCAGGATCACCCGCCCGCGCCAGGGGATGACGACCTGCGCGCCGGTGTTGGCCTCCTCGCCGGGGAGGCAGGCGCCGACGCGGATGGGGGCGTCGAGGTCTTCCAGGATATCGGGTTGGAAGCTCGGCGTGACGGACAGGGCCATCGCCTGGATGCGGGCGACGTCGCGGTCGGTGAGGTAGCGGCGAGGGCGGCTGCGCATGGATGAAACAAAAGCAGAACATCTTGCTCGGGACAAGCCGTTGGACGCTCAGCGCTTCCCCTCATGCCACATGATGATCACCTCGGTGAGGCAGCCGTCCTTGGTGCGTTCGAACTCGCGCGAAAGCGGCCTCGTGACGTTTTCAGACCGCACCCTCTGACGTCCGCCACAGTAAGCTACAGTCGCGGACTCGAGGCGGGCCGGCGGGAACGAGGGTGGACCATGGCGAAGATCTGGAGCTGGGGTGTCGCGGCGTTTTCGGACCTCCATACGCACATCGAGTACGTCAGGACGGCCACGTTCGAGCAGGGGTTGAACCTGTTCGCCCAGGTCCACCTCACCCGCTTCGTCGTGTACGGACCGGCCACGGGGACGAGGCCCGCGATCCAGGGCTTCATCAGCAACTACGCCGTCTGGAACGCCGACGGCTCCCAGTCCACGACGGCGCTGTCCG
>NZ_DASWTE010000351.1:0-1504 GCF_036402295.1 Phenylobacterium sp. | reverse complement strand
TGGTGGAGCAACCATGTTAGGTGGCGGGCTGCTTTAGCCAGGGCTGGCCTCGTTGGAGGACGAGGTTGGCGGCTTCGATGAGCTTGCGCATGACGGCGACGGTGATGAGCTTGGCGGGCTTGCCGCGGGCGAGGAGTCCCTCGGCGAAGGCCTTCAGGGTCGGGCTGCAGCGCTTGGCCTGCAAGGCGGCGAGGTAGAGCATCCGCCTGGGCCGGGCTCGACCGCCGGAGATGAAGCGCAGGCCTTTCCATTGCCCGGAGTCGCGGTCGAAGGGCGCGACGCCGATGAGGCTGGCGGCTTGGCCGCGGCGCATGGCGCCCAGCTCGGGCATGCGGATCACCAGCGTGGCGGCGACGATGGGGCCGACGCCGGGCAGGCTGAGCAGCAGCCGGAAGCGGGCGAGCAGATCGGGCTGGGCCTGGAGGCGGCGGACGATGTCGGCCGCCAGCTTCGCCTTTGCCCGCTCGAGGGTGGCGATCTGGGCGCGCACCACGCGGGCGATAGCGGCGGCCCTGCGAGAGGCGATCGGCTATGCGCGGCGCTATCGGCGGTTGGTCTACGCGGAGGAGGCGGCCGACGCCTGGCTGGTTCGGGTGGTGCGCGGCGAGCCCGTTGGCGGGTCCGGGGCGCCGAGCCCGTATGTCCTGCGGCGGTGGCGGGCGGCCGATCCCGACTTCGCCGGCGCCTACGCGGCGGCCAAGTTGTCGGGACACCGGCGGCGGATGGCGGCGCGGCGGAAGCTGACGCCGAAGCTCACCGCGCGTATCGTGGAGCGAATTCGGCTGGGCGACTCGCTGCGAAGCCTCTCGAAGCGGCGGGGCATGCCGCACCGCGTGACGCTGTACGGGTGGCTCAAGTCACGGCCGGGGTTCGCGGCGGCCGTGGCGAAGGCCTGCGACGAGCGGGACTTCATCCTGAACGAACAGAAGCTGATGCGGCTGGATGGAGCGTCGGAGACAAAAGTGCGGGCGACGATGGCGCAAATCGGGGCTGTGACGCGGCGGGCGCGGCGGCGGCGGCCGGGCCGTGGGTAGATCGGGCGCCATTGGACCTGCACCGCGCCCTGGTGCACGGTCCCGCCATGCGACTGCTGCTGAACATCCTCTGGTTCGTCCTGGGCGGCTGGATCTCCGGCACGCTCTGGCTCCTGGCCGGCGTGCTGCTGGCGATCACCATCATAGGGTTGCCGTGGACGCCGGCGGCGTTCCGGATCGCGGGGTTCAGCTACTGGCCGTTCGGCAGGGTGATCGTGGAGCGCGACACCGGGGCGGTGAGCGTGCTGCTCAACATCCTGTGGCTGCTGCTGGCCGGCTGGTGGCTGGCGCTGCACCACCTCGTGCTCGCGGCGGGACTGGCCGTGACCATCATCGGCATCCCATTCGCGTGGCAGCACGTGAAGCTGGCGATGCTGTCGCTGATCCCCGTCGGCAAGGGCGTGGCGGAGGTCTGAGACTCAGTAGATCAGGTGCGCCCGGCGTTCCGCTTCCCAGGCGGCCTCGTCCGG
>NZ_DASWTE010000350.1:0-9933 GCF_036402295.1 Phenylobacterium sp. | reverse complement strand
CGCGTGACCGTCGCGACGATCGATGAGGCGGCCGCACGCGTTGTCCTTCGCTGTGAGATCTATGTGGGTGGCGAACTTGTGATGGACGGCGAAGCCACCGTTCGCGTTCCACGTCGCCGGCGCGCGCCAAAGACGCCCTAGCGCGACAACCGATGGCAATCGCGCGGTCAGCGTTGCGAGCCAACGCGGGGTCCCCAACGAGCCGTTAGCGCAAACGTCCGCTTCCCGCCGACCGGACATTTGACGCTAAGGAAGACGGCGTCCGTTGAGGCTCCATGGCGACCTGTGGTTAGCGAGGCGCAAGGCCACAACCTCCGCGCTCCAGAGCGGTTCTCGACTCGGCTGACCGGTGCGCGCATCGGCCAGGTCCGGCGCCACATTCATGCCCCGGCTCGGCCTCAACAGTTCCTGCCGCTCGCCCATCTCTGCGCCCTCTGCGGTTCAATCTTCTTGGCGCGCGCTTCGCCACTGCAGAGCTACGCCTAGGACGTCGCCAGCGGGCGCACATCCTTCAGCAGCACCTTGCGGAACTCGTCGGGCATCGCGAACACCGCGCTGTGCCCGCCGCCGGGAATGATCACGAAGGCCTTGGACGGCGCCTGCAGGCTGTCGAAGTAGGCGCGCGCCAGAGAGGTCGGCGTCTGGATGTCCTCGTCACCCTGGACGATCACCACCGGGACCGGCATCTGCGGCGCAGGCGTGCAGTCGCTGTAGGCCATCATCGGTCCGTACAGCCTGCCGATGCTGAACGACTGGGCGGCGAACCAGTCCCGCAGGTCCGCAAGCCTCGTCTTCGGCGCGGAGAGTCCGGCGATCAGCGCCCGGCGGTAGAGGCCGCGCTCGCTGGCCGGAGGATGCGCCATGAGGATCTGCCGCGCCTTCAGCAGCACGCTGAGGCTCGCGTAGGGCGGCGGACCGATGGCTGCCAGCTTGTCCGCGGCCTTGATCTCGCCGCGCACCTTCAGCCTGGCCATCAGGCCGTCGTAGCCGACCGCCTCGTTGGCCTGCATGTCCACCACCTGCCCCGCCCCGATGTAAGCGTGCAGCAGCTCCGGGCTCCGCCGCGCGATCTGGACGCCCAGGATCGACCCCCACGACGCGCCAAGCACGATCGCCTTCTCCTGCCCCGTTCGAGCCAGCGCATGCCGGACGACCTCGACCCCGTCGTCGGCCATGCGATCGATGGAGAGCTCGCCCGAGCCCTTCGCGCCATTGCGTCCGAACGTGCGGCCCGCGCCGCGTTGATCCCACTGGACGATGGTGAAGTCGCGCTCCCACGGCCGCATGGCCTCGTAGGTGATCACCTGGAACGCCGCGCCGGGCCCGCCGTGCAGCACCACCAGCACGGGGTTGCGCCTGTCCTCGCCGCGGATCGAGACCCACTGGTCGATGCCGCCGATCCGCACGAAGCCCGCCTCGTCGATCGCGTTCGGCCCCTTGAGCGCTTGCCGCTCGGCGGCCTGCGCCTGCCGGACAGCCCGATAAGCCGCCAGCCCCGCGACCAGCATCGCGACGGCGCCGAGCCCGATCAGCGCAATCTTCGCCCACATGGTTCGACCTCAACAAAATATGCTGCAGGTATAAAATACCTATAGTACATTCTGTAACCGATGACCACCCGCCTCGCCACGACACGCACCAAGCGCCAGCGCACCCGCGCCGCTCTGATCGAGGCCGCCCTCGCAGTCGCCGAGGAGAAAGGCTTCCTGGACGCCGGCCTCGACGAGATCGCGGCCCGGGCCGGCATGACCAAGGGCGCGATCTATTCCAACTTCAGCGGCAAGGCCGAGTTGATGCTGCGCGCCGCCGAGCGCCGCTCGCTGCGCATCGCGCCGGAGTACGAGCCCGGCGCCCCGCTGAAGACCCAGATGCAGGCGATCGCTCGCGCCGTCGTGGAGCTGCTGCCAAAAGCCCGCGGCCTCGAACGGTTGAACGCGGCGTTCCAGGTCTACGTGCTGACCGAGCCTGAGCTCCGCACGCACGTGGCCGCCCACAACTCCGCGGCCCTCGACGCCGGCGCGGACACGCTGGCGCGCGAGTACGGCGAGATCCTCGCCATGGCGCCCCGCGATCTGGCCGTGGCGATCCAGAGCCTGACGATCGGCTTCATCTACCAGCATCAGCTCACGCCGGACGCGGTCACCGAGACGGTGATCGTGGCCGCCTTCGAAGCCCTGGCGGCCGGCGCCGTGCGGGGCGGCTAGCCCTCGTCCTCGTCCTCGTCGACGCCGGCCTGGGGTGCGGCGTCCAGCACCTGGAACGCCTCGTGGAAGCGCTTCAGCGCCGCCACCGAGGCCTGAACGCGCTGGGTGGCGGCGGCCGCGTCGCCCTGGGCGCCGTTGATGACCGCAAGGTTGGTGCTGGCGATGGCGTCGGCCAGCGCCTTCAGGCAGCCCTTGAGCGCGGCATAGTCCGCCGCGATGTCCGGGCCCTCTTCGCTGTCGTCGATATAGTCGTCGAGGCTGACCATGGAGCTCCTCCGGGTCCGGCCGGTGATGTGGGCCGGTCCGGCGCGGAAGTCCACCGGATAGCCGCGGGGCATGGGCTGCGGACATTCCCGTCCGCGGCGGGGGTGCTAGCCTCGCGGCGCGAATAGCGGGAGGCGGGCGTGCTGAAGAGCCTACTGGGCGTGGTGCTGGCGCTGGCGATGGCGGGCTTCGGGCACGCCGCGAGCCGGCTGGAGACGATCGAGCTCACCTCGAAGCTGGTCCCCTCGCCGGTGAAGGTCGCCGTGCTGCTGCCCGACGGCTATCGGCCCGGCCAGAAGCTGCCGCTGCTCCTGATGCTGCACGGCGGCGGCGGCGACGAGGGCTTCCTGACCCAGATGCGGCCCACCGTCGAGGCGGCCTGGGCGGCGGGCGAATTCCCGGCGGCGGTGGTGGTCACGCCCAACGTCCAGCGCTCGCTCTACATGGACTACAAGGACGGCTCGCAGAAATGGGAGACCTTCCTCGTCACCGAGATGATCCCTGAGCTGCGCCGGCGCTACGGCCTCTCGGCGGAGCGGTCGGCCACCGTCCTCACGGGCATCTCGATGGGCGGCCTGGGCTCCTTGCGTCTCGGCTTCGACCATCCCGAGGTGTTCGGCGGGCTGGCGGCGCTGGAGGCCGGCATCGAGCCCGCGCTCAGCTTCGACGACGTGAAGATGCGCAACCGCTTCCAGCGCAACGACGCCTTCTTCAAATCGATCTTCGGTGACCCCGTCGACCGCGACCTCTGGAACCGCTCCAATCCCGCCAACATGGTCGTCGCCAACCGCGAGAAGATCCTCAGCAACAAGCTCGCCATCTACATCGAGGTGGGCGACCTCGACATGTTCCACCTCGACGAGGGCGTGGAGTTCCTGCACCGCGTGATGTGGGACCACGGCGTCCCCCACGAGTACCGGCTGGTCCGCGGCGCCGACCACCTGGGCAGGACCATACCGCCGCGCCTGCGCGACGCGCTGAAGTTCCTCGACCGCGAGGTGCTGCGCCCGCCGCCGCCCGACACCGGCTTCGCCCCGCAGAAGGCCATGATCGAGCGCCTGCGCCGCAGCATGGGCGTGCCCGACGGCGAGCCGCGACCGCCGCTGCCCGCGACCGGCGCGCCCGGGTGATCGCCCGGCGCACCCTGCTGGCCGCCGCGCCGGCCGCCCTGGCGGCGCCGGCCCGGGCCAGCGACCTCGCCGTGCGCGGCTCGAAGGCCTATTCCGAGTCCGCCATGGTCATGACCGTGAGCCTGGACGACGCCAGCGCCATGACCCTGCGCTTCTGCCGCTTCCCGGTGGAGGGACAGACCTGGCTCTGGTGCCACGTCTTCCACGAGGGCCGCTTCTACGCCTTCACCAGCCACGACCTGCCCTGCACGTCCGAGCGGCTGGCGGGCGTCCAGCTCGCCCGCTACGACGCCCCGCCGCTCAAGACCGAGCTGGTCCGCCTGCGGCGCGGCGGAAAGCTGCTTCCGATGGTGCGCTTCTCAGGCGAGCTGATGTTCCATGAGAGCCGCTCGGCGCCCCACGGCGCCGGCAAGGTCCCGGGCCGGATCCACGGCCAGTTCCTGGGTGTCAGCCCGCTGGGCGCGCAGGTGCTGGAGGGCCGCGAGGAGATCTACGGCTTCTGCGACGGCGAGGTGGAGATCGGGGGGCGGCGGTTGACCCTGAACGGCCTCGCCAAGTTCCACGAGCAGCGGCAGGAGGCGCCGCGGTTCGAGCAGCCCTTCTGCTATTCCTGGCTCGCGGGCGACAGCGCCAACGCCACGACGTTGCTGGGCGCCCGCGGCGCGCGCGGCGGCTGGCAGCTGGACGGTGTCGAGAAGCCACTCGGCGACATGGTCCTCGACCCGCCCGGCGACGAGCGCAAGATCATCTGGAAATTCAAGGACGGAAGCGCCGAAACCGGCCGCCTGAAGGCCTTCGTGCGCTACGAGGTCCCCGTCTATGACCGCAAATGGACCGGCAGTTTCGTGAAGGGCGAGGGCCCCGGACGCGACGTCGTGGGCGTCATGAACGACTGGGCCGGCCCGCCCGACATCTACGCCGCCGCCAGGGCCCGGGCAGCCGTCTGAGGCCCATGTCACAAGACCGTGTGGTTACCGACGGTCAAGCGCCACTACTGGTTGACCCTCGGTCAATGCGGGCGCAGACTCCTTACATCGTCTGACTGAGACAGGCGGCAAGGGCGCGCCCCGGCGGCCCGCACATACGCCCTCTCCTCCCCTTCGCACGGGCGGAGTGGACGGGCGAACTTCCGGGGGACGCCTCTGGCGTCTGCCGCAGCCTGGCGTGGAGACCAAGAACTCCACAAGGGATTGCGAGGAAGAAGTCATGCATACCGAGCCGCACTCTGGCGAAGTGAAACATCACAAGCCGAGACACCTGGCCGAGAAGTTCGAGGGGATGATTGGCGTCATCATGGTGGCCGCCATTGTCCTCCTCGCCGTCGGGTTCATCTACGGGATCCTGACCACCGGCAGCGCCGACCCGAAGTGGATGCAATAGGCATCTAGAGATCCCGCGCCAGCACCAGATCGTCATAGGTGTTGGCGCCCACCTGGAACTTCCGGACGCCCGCCTGGGTGAAGCCCTGGCGGGCGTAGAAGGCGATTGCGTTGGCGTTCTGGCTCCAGACCGCCAGCCAGAGCCGTCCTGCGCCCAGGGCCCGCGCGCGTTCCAGCGCCGTGTTGAGCAGGCGCGCGCCCACCCCGCCGCCCTGATACTTCGACAACAGATAGATCCGCTTGATCTCCAGGTCCTCTGCCGCCGTGTCCGTCGGCAGGTCGGGCGGGCACAGCATCACATAGCCCACCAGGGCGCCCTGCTCGGCCTCGGCGCCCCAGAAGTCGTAGCCCGCCTTGCCCAGCCACTCGCCGTAGCGCGCCTCACCGTGCTCGTGGCGACAGTGGGCCAGGATGTCCGCCGCCGGCAGGGCCGACGCGTAGGTCTCCAGGAAGGTCGCCTGCCCGGCCAGGCTCAGGGCGGCCGCATCGCCGCGTCCCAGAGTTCGGATGTTCAAACCCATGGAAATGCCCCTTACCCGACGGCACGCTGTTCCGCCCAGCCGGCGTGGGCTACGACTCCAACTTATCAACGATAAGGGAGGAGCGTCATGGGCGATCGGGTGAAGGGCAAGGTGGCGCTGGTCACCGGCGGCGCCAGCGGCATCGGCCGCGGCTGCGCCGAGAAGCTGGCTGCGGAAGGCGCCTTCGTCGTCGTCACCGACATCCAGGACGCGCTCGGCCAGGAGGTCGTCGCCGGCATCCAGAAGGCGGGCGGCAAGGCCGAGTACGTGCGTCAGGACGTGACGCAGGAAGACGTCTGGGCCGACGTGGTCGCCGGGATCAAGTCCCGCCACGGCCGCCTCGACATCCTGGTCAACAATGCCGGCATCGGCATCGGGGGCTCGATCCTCGACATGACGCTCGAGGCGTGGCGGCGCCAGACGGCCATCAACCTCGACGGCGTCTTCCTGGGCGTGAAGCACTCGATCCCGCTGATGCGGACGTCCGGCGACGGCGGCTCGATTGTCAACATCTCGTCGGTGGCGGGCCTGAAGGGCTCGGCCAACCTCGCCGGCTACTGCGCCACAAAGGGCGGCGTGCGGCTCTTCACCAAGGCCGTGGCTTTGGAATGCGCCAACGCCAAGGACGGCATCCGGGTGAACTCGGTGCATCCGGGCCTGATCGAGACGCCGATCTGGCTGACCGTGCAGGAGGCGCTGACCCCCGGCGCCAACGCCCCGCCGGACCTCGACGCCATGTCGGCCATGGCCGTGCCGCTGGGCGTGAAGGGCTTGCCGGAAGACATCGCCAACGGCGTACTGTGGCTGTCGTCCGACGAGGCCCGCTACGTCACCGGCATGGAGATGGTCATCGACGGCGGCCTCATGCTGCGCTGAGTCCGCGCCAGATCGCGTGGAAGCCCACCGGGACACGGTGATCGAGCCACGCCCGGGCGATCGGGCCAGCCGCGATGTCCTGCGCGTCGAAGACCGCGAGGCAACTCGCGTCCTGCGCCTCGTCGTAGAGGTTCGTCAGGATCCAGCCGTCACCCTCCGCGGCGTCGGCTGAGCGCGGGACGAACACCGGCTCGGCCGCCGCCGCGCCCGGCTCGCCGCTCCAGACCGCAGTCTCGCCGGTCACGAGATCAATCCGCGCCACACCGCGGTGAAAGATGTCCTCCGTTCCCGGCCCGCCGCAACAGGCGACGTAGCCGTAGCGGTGAGACCGTCCCGTTCGCCGCTCGTCGATCCGTGGATACTCGCAGACCAGGTCGCTGACGCGGCGACGCACGACCGGGCCTGGCCGGTTCCAGTCCATCTCCCAGCGCACCAGCCGCTGCGCCGCGCGCGCCGCGTCCGGCGGCGCGCCGTCCGGCGTCGGGAACATGCCGACGTCCTGCTCGCAGAGGTCCAGCACGATCCGGTCGCCCTCCTCGAAGGCGTTCAGGACGTGCCAGGCCATGCAGGGCGGGCCTGAGAACCGGCGCACGTCGGCGGCCCCGCCCGCCCGCGGCATCACCAGGACCTCGGACGCCGTCTCGGGCTCGAACGCAATCACCGGCGCGCCCCGCTGCGCCCGCTCCAGCGACAGGGTCACCGGAAATACGCCCACGACCACGAACCGCTCCGTGATCGCGAAGTCGTGGACCAACGCCGGGTACGGCCCCTGCACGATGTGCGTCGCCACGATCGCCCCACTGGCGTCCGCCTCGAAAAACGCCAGTTCGCCCGTTAGCCGGCCGCGCGGCAGGTTGGCGAAGAACAGCATCGCGCCCGTCCGCGGATCGACCTTCGGATGCGCCGTCATGTTGCGCGGCAGCCGGCCCTCGAAGTTCCAGGGCCCGCGCGTCTCCAGCGTGTCGGAATCGAGCTCCACCGGCCCGGCCCCCTCTTCCAGCGCCAGCAGCCGCCCGCCGTGCCAGACGAGGTTGGTGTTGGCCACGCCGTCGACGGGCCTGGATCCGGCCTCCGGGTCGTCATCGCTCGGCGGGCCCGTCGTCGCGAACAGCGCCCGCCCGGCCGCGTTCTCCCGCAGCCAGCGGCCGGTCCGGACCCAGCGGTTGCGGTAGCTCACGCGCCCGCCCTCGACCCGGAACGCATGCACCATCCCGTCGCCCATCAGGGGGTTGTACGGCGGCCGCGGCTCGAACTGCGGATTGGGCCCGATCCGGTAGAAGACGCCCGCTAGCTCCGGGGGCCACCGGCCTTCCACCCGCAGCTCCGGGCAGTCGACCTCCGTGCGCTGCGGCGCGTACCCACGGGCGAGGAAGGGATTGGCGTGAAAGGCGTCGTCCACCGGCGTCGCACTCCCCAGAAGATCTGGCCAGATCGCAACGCCCATTTCCAAGAGGCGTCAATAATGAATTGAATTCATATACAAATTTCTGATTTCCGGTTCAGGGGCGATCCTTTGTCAAGACGGAAAATCGCGCTTCAGGCCGCCGAAAACGCCGCCTTCGCCTTCTGGTACGCCGGCCGCTCCATCATCCGCTCGCGGTGAGCGGCGAGCTTCGGCGGGATGTCCTTGTCGAGCGCCCCCTTCCACATGCCGAGCGCCGTGGAGACGGCGATGTCGGCCAGAGTCAGGCTCTCGCCCACGAAGTACGCCCGCTCCCCCAACAGATCCTGCGCGTAGCCCAGCGCGTCGTTCACTCGCGCCTCGCAGAAGCCCTGCGTCCAGTTGGCCTTCTGGTCGGCCGGCGCCACGAACTTCGTGCCCATCATCGGGTTCATCAGCCCGCCCATGGCTGCCTCGCTGGCCACCACCAGCTGCAGGACGCGTCCCATCTGCGCGGGATCGGCTGGCAAGAGCGGCGTCGGGCCATAGCGCTGGGCCAGGTAGACCATCATCGCCACGGACTCGCCCATCGCCACCCCGCCCTCGTCCTCGAGGAACGGCGCCGAGCCAGGCGGATACTTGGCGCGATAGTCGGCCGGCGGCGGATAGGCGAAGCCCTTGGCCTCGTAGGCCAGCCCCATCTCCTCGCACTGCCAGGCCACGCGCAGCCCGCGGACGCCGCTGGTGAAGTTGTAGACCCGGATCATGCTGCAGCCCCCTTCGCGTCGGCCTTCGCGAAGGCGCGCAACGCATCCTTGCCGTTCCAGCGGGCCGTCTTGTCGCTCGACGCCGCCAGCCGTTCCGCCGTCGCCCGGGCCGCCGCGCGCAGGGTCGGGCTCTTCTTCCCGCCGATCGCGCGCAAGGCCCAGTTGACGCCCTTCTTCACGAAGTTCCGCTCGTCCGTCGCGCACGCTTCGATGCGCTTGAGCCCGTCCAGGAAGAAGGCCTCGTCGGCCTTCCCGTGCAGCGCCAGGCAAGCCATCAGCGCAAAGCCCGCGCGGCGCCCGAACTCGTCGTTCATCCCGCACCACGCCACGGCCTTGGCGGGCGCATGGCCGACCTGGTCGAACAGCTTGAAGCAGACGGTGTCGACGATGCCCCAGTTGTCGAAGTCGGCCCGCCAACGGTCCATCTGCTCAGGCGTCACGAGCGCCGGATCGTCGACCATGCAGGCGACCATCCGGGCCTCGTACCAACCGGTGTTCCACAGCGCCTCGGCCAGCGCATGGTCGCGGCCGGCGGCCTTGGCGACCGCCTGCATCCGGTTCATCGCCACACCCATCGCCTTGTCGACCACGAGGCCGTAGCGGGGGCCCATCTCAGCCAGGACCTTGGGATCGGCCTCGCGCCGGAGCGCCGCCAGCACCGCCTCGACCCGGTCGTCCAGGGCTCCCGCCACCGATCAGCCCACGGTCTCGAGCAGCGCGTCGAGCAGGTCGTAGCCCATCGCCATGCCGTCGGTCATGCCCGAGCCCACGGCCATGTCGCGGATCTCCTTCGACGGGAAGATCATGGAGAGCGTGATCGTCGTGCGCCCGCCGCTCTCGACCATCGTCAGGGTGTTGATCGCCGGATCGCCCGCTTCGACCGGAGTCTCGTAGTTGATGGGATTGCCGTCGAGGCCGTCCATCCGTTCGCTGGTGACGATCTTGCG
The DNA here is from genome assembly GCF_036402295.1 of Phenylobacterium sp. Taxonomy (GTDB): domain Bacteria; phylum Pseudomonadota; class Alphaproteobacteria; order Caulobacterales; family Caulobacteraceae; genus Phenylobacterium. The sequence continues at coordinate 464 of NZ_DASWTE010000350.1, read as the reverse complement.
GTGCTTCTCGATTTCGAGGTGCTCGCCATGCGAGCCGAATTCCATGCCGCTCTCGTCGTTCTTCCAGACGTAGCGGTACTTGCCGCCGACCCGCAGATCAACGCGGCAGTACGGCATGCTCCAGCCGGGCTGGCCCACCAGCCACCGCTGCAGCAACTCGGGCTTGGTGTGGGCGTCCCAAACGAGGCCAACCGGCGCATCGAACGAACGGATGACGACCACTTCGCGGTCAGTCGGGGTCTTCACTTCCACGGGCTTGGGCATCGGGCTCAGTCCTTCTTCGGGGAGTTGGCTTTCAGTTCGCCGAGCAGGCTGTCGAGGCGGCGGTAGTTCGCCTCCCAGAGCTCGCGGTAGCGCTCGATCCACATGTTCGCCTCCTGCAACGGCTTCGCCTCGATCCGGGCGGGGCGGCGCTGGGCGTCGCGGCCGCGGTGGATCAGGCCGGCCTTCTCCAGCACTTTCAG
>NZ_DASWTE010000349.1:0-9292 GCF_036402295.1 Phenylobacterium sp. | reverse complement strand
CCGCCGGCGCCCTCGAGGGCCTGACCGGCGAAGAGATGACCGCGCCCGGACCCGCCCGATGACCGCTCCCGCCGCTGACGCCCCGCTGTCGCTCGGCCGCACCCTCGCCTTCTCGGCGACCAGCCTGCCGATCGCCGCCGTGGTGCTGGCGATCACGGTGCACATGCCGGCCTATTTCGCCGCCAGCATCGGCGTGCCCCTGGTCGTGGTGGCGGCCGCCTTCGCCACCTGCCGAACCATCGACATCCCCATCGAGCCGGCGCTGGGCATCCTGATGGACCGCACGCGCAGCCGCTGGGGCCGCTACCGCGTCTGGACGGTAATCGGGGCGCCGCTCCTGATGCTGGGGCTCTTCATGCTGCTGGGCGCCAACCCGGGCGTGGGCGTGGGCTACCTGATCGCCTGGCTGATGGTGATGTACCTCGGCATCTCCATCCTCATCCTCTCGCACGCCGCCTGGGGCGCGACACTCGCCCACAGCTACAACGACCGGGCGCGGATCTTCGGAATCATGGGCGGCGTGGGCGTGATCGGCGCCCTGGGCGTGCTGGCGATCCCGATCGTGATGGAGAACGCCGGCTACAGCGACGCCGAGGGCGTGCGGGCGATGATCTGGTACATCATCGCGCTGGCGCCGATCTCGGCGGCCATCGTCATCTGGCGCACACCCGAGACCATCGCGCCCGAGCCGCCCGGCCAGAAGTTCCGGGCGCGCGACTACCTCGAGCTCATCACCAACCCCAGCATGGCGCGCATCCTGCTGGCCGACCTGTGCCTGGTGCTGGGACCCGGGTGGATGGCGGCGCTGTTCCTGTTCTTCAGCCGCGACGTGATGCAGTTCACCACCGGCCAGGCGAACATCCTGCTGGTCTTCTACATCATTGCAGGCCTGGTCGGCGCGCCGACCGCGGGCTGGGTGGCCACCCGGATCGGCAAGCACCGCGCTGCGATGCTGTCGACGGCCGTCTACTCGCTGGCGCTGGTCAGCCTGCTGTTCCTGCCCAAGGGCAACGTCTACGCCAGCATCCCCACGAACTTCGTCACCGGCTTCGTGGCGGCGGGCTTCACGGCGCTGATCCGCGCCATGGTGGCCGACGTGGCTGACGACATCCGGCTTCGGCAGGGCAAGGAGCGGGCAGGCCTGCTCTTCTCGCTGACCACGTCGACCAGCAAGATCGCGCTCGCCGGCTCGATCATCATCACCTACCCGCTGCTCGCCGAGATCGGTTACGACCCGAAGCTGGGGCACGGCAACACGCCCGAGGCGCTGACCGGCCTCACCTGGGCGTTCCTGGCCGGGCCGATCGTGTTCCTGGCGTTGGGGGCCGCCTGCTTCATCGGCTATCCGCTGACCGCGGCGCGAGCGCATGAGATCCGCCGCCAGCTCGCCGAACGCGACGCCCAGCTCAGTGCGGGCCCGCCGGCCGGCTCGGTCCCCAATGGGGCGGTTCCGAGAGAAGCGACCTGAAATAACCGCTCATCCCGGCGAATGCCGGGACCCAGATGGAGATGCTCAGATGTGGGCTCTGGGGCTCGGAGCCTCTCCGATACCGCCTCCAAGCGTTGAGATCTGGGTCCCGGCATTCGCCGGGATGAGCGGAAGTCAGGCCAGCTTCTTCGCGAGCTCGAGGAAGGCCTTCGCCGCGGCGCTCTCGGTGTTGACCGCAACCAGCGGCCGACCGGCGTCGCAGGCCTCGCGCAGCGGCACCTCGATGGGGATCTCGGCCAGCAGCGGCACGCCCAGCCGCTCGGCCTCGGCCCGCGCGCCGCCGGTCCCGAAGATCGGCACCTTCGCGCCCGACGAGTCGGCGAAGTAGGCCATGTTCTCGACCACGCCGAGGATCGGCGCGCCGGTCTTCTCGAACATGGTGGCGGCGCGGCGCGCGTCGATCAGGGCGATCTCCTGGGGCGTCGAGACGATCACCACGCCGTCCATCTTCAGCTTCTGGACCAGGGTCAGCTGGATGTCGCCGGTGCCGGGCGGCAGGTCGATGATCAGCACGTCCAGCGGCTCGGCTTCCGTGCCCCAGTTGGAATTCAGCAAGCTGCGCAGCGCCGACGACGCCATCGGCCCACGCCAGATGTTGGCCGTGCCCGGCTCGACGATGAAGCCGATGGACATCACCTTCACGCCCCAGGCCTCCATCGGGTTGAGACGCTTCTCCGCGTCGAAGGTCGGCTCGCCCTCGATTCCCAGCATGGTGGGCGCCGACGGGCCGTAGATGTCGGCGTCCAGCAGGCCCACGCGCTTGCCCAGCCTGGCGAAGGCGGCCGCGAGGTTCACCGAGACCGTGGACTTGCCCACGCCGCCCTTGCCCGAGGCGATGGCGATCACCTTGTTCACGTGCGGCGGCTTCACCGCGTCGACCATGGGATGCAGCTGGGCCTGCGGATCCTCGGCGACGCGGGGCCGCCCGGCTCCGCCCGGCGGCGGGGCCTGGCGGCGCGGCGTCACCTTCAGGCTGGGCATCGAAGGCGCCTGCAGCTCCGTGGTCAGCACCACCTGGGCGATCTCGACCCCGTCGGCTTCGGCGAGGATCTCCTCGGCGCGGTCGCGCACGCCGCGGTAGAGTTCGATGTCGGCGGGCGCCACTTCCAGCATGAAGGCCGCGCGGCCGCCGCGCAGGACGAGGCCGCGCACGAGGCCCGCGCTGGTCAGGCCTTTGCCCGACTTCGGGTCGATCACGCCGTCCAGCGCCTTCAGGATCGCGGTCCGGTCGGGGCCTTCGCTCATGCCGCTATATTTGCCTCGGTCTTGCGCTTGTTGGGGTGGGCGTCTCATATCCGGCTGACAGCGCCGGTTTACAAGTCCGCAACGGGCTTTAAGGAACCCGGCTCACAGACTGCGTAAGGTCCCGCTTGAGCTCGCTCGCCTGATGCCTTGGAACGATAACGCCAACCCTGGGCCGTGGGGTTCGCCGTCGGGTGGCGACGATCGGCGCGACCAGCCCCGACGACCGTCCGGCGGCGGCCCGCGGCGGCCCGGCGGACCTGACTTCAATGCCGGCTTCGAACAGCTGAACAACCGCCTCCGCGACCTGTTCAACGGGCCGGGCGGACGGCCACGCGGGCGCGTGATCGCGCTGATCGGCGGCGGCCTCGTGGCGGCCTGGCTGGCGTCGGGCATCTATCAAGTGGGTTCCAACGAGGTGGGCATCGTCACCACCTTCGGCGCCTACAGCGGGCGGACCAGCCCGGGCCTGAACTACCACCTGCCGGCGCCGATCCAGGACGTCGAGAAGGTGCCGTTCACGACGCTGAACAAGACCGAGGTCGGGGGCACGCCCAACGCGGACGCGCCCAGCGAGGGGCTGATGCTCACGGGCGACGAGCAGATCATCGACCTCGACTTCACGGTGACCTGGCGCGTGGCCGACCCGGCCGCCTACCTGTTCGGCATCCGCGACGGGCAGGAATCGGTGAAGACCGCCGCGGAAAGCGCCATGCGCGAGATCGTGGGCAAGTCCTCGCTGCAGCCGATCCTCTCGACCGGCCGCGGGCAGGTCCAGCGCGAGACGGCGGAGCTTATGCAGCGCACCCTGGACAGCTGGGGCGCCGGCATCACCGTCGTGGAGGTACAGATCAGCCGCGCCAACCCTCCGCCGGAAGTGGTCGCGGCGTTCCGCGACGTGCAAAGCGCCGAACAGGACGCGGAGTCGGCCGTCAACGAAGCCAACACCTACAAGAACCGGGTGGTCAACGAGGCCAAGGGCGACGCGGCCAAGATCATCCAGGCGGCTGAGGGCTACCGCGAACAGGCCGTGCGCGAGGCGCAGGGCGAGGCGGCGCGCTTCAACCAGATCCACGGCGAGTACCGGCGCGCCCCCGGGGTCACCCGCGACCGCCTCTACATCGAGACCATGCAGCGGATCCTGCAGTCGTCGAACAAGGTCGTCATCGACTCCAAGGGTGCCAGCGCACCGATCATCCTGCCGCCCGATGTCTTCCGGCCGAAGACGCAGACGCCCATTCCACAGGCGCAGGTCGTAACCCCGGGTCCGGGGCCGGCCGAGCGGAGGAGCGGCCAATGACGATGAACTCGCGGGCCATCGCCGTCCTCGTCGCCGCCTTCGGCGTCCTGGTCCTGCTCACGCAGACCCTGTTCATCGTGAAGCAGAGCGAACAGGCCATCGTGCTGAGCTTCGGAAGCCCGGTGCGGACGATCCATGCGCCCGGCCAGGGCGGCGCGGGCCTGAACCTCAAGGTCCCGTTCGTGCAGCAGGTGGTGAAGTTCGACCGCCGCAACATCGCCCTCGAGGCCGGCCAGGAGGAGGTGATCACCTCGGGCCAGCAGCGCCTCGTGGTGGACGCCTTCATCCGCTACCGGATCACCGACCCGCTCCAGTTCTACACGGCCCTGCGGGACGAGCGGACGGCGGCCGACCGGCTGGAGCGCCTGGTCAACTCGTCGCTGCGGCAGATTCTGGGCTCGGCCAGCCAGCCGGACATCGTCTCGGGACGGCGCGCGCAGCTGATGCAGCAGGCCCGCGCCGACGTGGACCGCCGCGCCAAGGCCTCGCGCCTGGGGGTGCAGATCATCGACCTGCGCATGCGGCGCGCGGATCTTCCCAGCCAGAACCGGGACTTCATCTTCCGCCGCATGCAGACCGCACGGCAGCAGGAGGCCGCTCGGCTGCGGGCCGGCGGCGAGCAGCAGAAGCGCGAGATCATCGCCGAGGCCGACAAGGAGGTCGCCATCACGCTGGCCACCGCGCGCGAACAGCAGGGCGAGATCATGGGCCAGGGCGATGCGCAGCGGACGCGGATCTTCGCCAACAGCTTCGGGCGCGACCCGTCGTTCGCGGCGTTCTTCCGCTCGATGCAGGCCTATGAGCAGAGCCTGGCCGACGGACAGACCACGCTGGTCCTGTCGCCGGACAGCGCGTTCTTCCGCTATTTCGAGCGCGGGCCTACGGGTGGCGGCGCGCGACGCTGAGACAGCTTGACCATTGAAATTACGCGCGTAGTATCTCGGGAGTCCCTGCCGGGAGGCTCCATGGTCCGCCTCGCTCTCATAGCCCTCGCGCTGGCCGTCGCCGCGACGCCCGCCACCGCTGCGGTTTCGCGCCAGACCCTGCTCGCCGTGCGGCTGGAGATGAAGCGCGACGCCGGGGACGCAGCCCTGCTGCGACGGCTGAACATGACGGCCCGCGCGCTCTGCGCGCGCACCACTTCGCCGCTGTTCCCGGGCAACGAAGGCCGCGCCTGGAAGTGCCGGCGCAACGCCGTCGCCACCGCGCTCAGCCGCCGCGGCCTGGACGTGGACGTCTAGCCCAGCAGCCAGCCCCGCACTTCGTGCAGGTCGCGGGCGATGCGGACGCAGAGGGTTTCCATCTCCTCGGTGGGATCCAGCATGTCGGGCACCATGACCGTCATCATGCCGGCCGCCGAGGCGGCGCGGACGCCGTTATGGCTGTCCTCCAGAGCCAGGCAGTCGGCCGGGTCGACGGCCAGAGCCTGAGCCGCCTTCAGGAAGGGCTCGGGGTGCGGCTTGCCCTTCGTCTGCACGTCGCGGGTGATCAGCGCGTGGAAGCGGTCGACCAGGCTGTGCGGGCCGAGGCTCGCCTGCACGCTCTCCAGGCTGGACGACGTGGCAATGGCGCGCGGCAGGCCCAGCGCATCCAAGGCGTCCAGGATCTCCGCGGCCCCGGCCTTCAGCGCGATGCCGGCGGCCAGCTCCTCGCGGAAGTGGCCGCTGACGGCGGCGGACCACGCCTGAAGGTCGAAGCTCGGGCCGAAGTGCTCGACCAGGATCAGGTCGCTGGCCGCGTGCTGCAGGCCGACCATCCGCTGGAAGGTCGCAAACGGCATCTCGGCGTCGATGGCGTCGGCCGCCCGCTGCATGGCGCGGAACACCACCGTCTCGGTGTCGACGAGCAGGCCGTCCATGTCGAAGACCACGGCTTTGACGGGACGCGGGAGAGCCATGGCGCGAGATAACCGACTCGGCGTGCAGACCCAAGCCAGAGCCGGTGCTCAGTCGATGACGAAGGCGTCGGCCGTGTAGCCCTGGAAGTAGAGCAGCGCGGTCAGGTCGGCGTGGTCCACCTTGGCGTGGGCCTGGGCGGCGACGATGGGCTTGGCGCGGTAGGCCACGCCCAGGCCGGCGGCCTGGATCATGGCGAGGTCGTTGGCGCCATCACCGACCGCCAGGGTGGCTGAGAGCGGCACACCGAGGTCCGCGGCCTCCTCCTCGAGCGCCGCCAGCTTGGCCGCCTTACCGAGGATCGGATCGCGCACCTGGCCGGTCAGGGCCCCGGCGTCCTCGATCAGGGTGTTCGCGCGGTTGAGGTGGAAGCCTGCGGCGTCGGCCACACGGCTGGTGAAGAAGGTGAAGCCTCCCGAGACCAACGCGCAGCGGGCGCCGTTCGCCGCCATGGTGCGGACCAGGGTGCGGGCGCCGGGGTTCAGGCGGACGCGCTCGTCGTAGGCCTGCTGGAGCGCGGTGGTGGCGAGGCCCTTCAGCATGCCCACCCGCTCGCGCAGCGCGCCCTCGAAGGCGAGCTCGCCGCGCATGGCGCGCTCGGTGATGGCGCTGATCTCGGCCTTCAGCCCCGCGAAGTCGGCGAGCTCGTCCAGGCACTCGACGTTGATGATGGTCGAGTCCATGTCGGCCACCAGCAGGCGCTTCTTCCGGCCCGCCGCCGCCTGCACGCAGGTGTCGACCGGCAGCCCGTCGAGCTCGGTCGCGACGATCGCCTGGACGGCCTCGAGGTCGGCCAGCAGCGGCAGCTCGAAGGCGCCCTCGCCCAGTGGCTTCGGCGCCTTGACGGCCATGCCAGCGCCTGCGAGCGCTGCCTTCGCGCGATCGGCGGCGGCGGCCACGGTGGCGGCGTCGGGACTGACGAGGGTGAGGACGAGTTCCATGACGGGCCGCATCTGGCTGATCGCCGGACCCACCGCAAGCGGCAAGTCGGCCCTGGCCCTCTCCCTGGCCGAAGCCGTGGGCGGCGAGATCGTCAATGCGGACTCCATGCAACTCTACGCCGGCCTGCGCGTGCTGACCGCCGGGCCGCCGCCGGAGGAGCGCAGCCAAGCGCCGCATCACCTCTTCGGAGCCGTCGATCCGGCCGACGGTTGGTCGGTCGGCCGCTGGCTGCGGGCGGCCACGGAGATCATCGCCGACATCCGCGCGCGCGGCCGCGACGCGGTGGTGGTCGGCGGCACGGGCCTCTACTTCCGGGCGCTGACCCACGGCCTGGCTGAGATCCCGGCCGTGGCCGCGGACGTACGCCGGGCCGCCGGCGTGGAGTTCGAGGCGTTGGGCGAAGAGGCGTTCCGGGCGCGCCTGGCCAAGGCAGACCCTGCGGCGGCCGCCCGCATCGCGCCCGGCGACCGCCAGCGGCTGGCGCGGGCGTGGGAGGTCTACGTCGCCACCGGGACCTCGCTCAGCGACCATCAGGCGCGGGCGGAGGGCGCCCTGCCCGCCGGCAGCTGGACCGGCGTCGCCATCGATCCGCCGCGGGCCGCCCTCTACGCCCGCTGCGACGCGCGCCTCGTCGGCATGGTGGAGCTCGGTGCGCTGGACGAAGTGCGCGCGCTGATGGCCCGCAACCTCGACCCCGACCTGCCGGCAATGAAGGCCGTGGGCATGCGCGAGCTGGCCGCCCATCTGCGCGGCGAGACGACACTGGAGGCCGCGCTCGCCGCCGCCCAGCAGGAGACCCGCCGCTACGCCAAGCGCCAGACGACGTGGATGCGCGGGCAGATGGCCGAATGGCCGAGGCTCACCGGCCTGGACCCCCGCGACCATTGGAGGCAGTTTCTTGCGCTGAACCCCGCCTTGACGGCCTAGCCGGGGCATGCGAAAGCCCGTTCCGATCAATCGCGGGAAATCTCGTGCGCACCATTCTCGTACTCGTAAGGCGACCGTAACGGACTGACGTCATCGTCAGGACCGATCGGTCGCTTGCCCAGGCCCCTTCGCGGGCCTTTTTTATTATCTTCAGCCCAGGCCCTCCCCCATGTCCGCCCACCAGACGATCGAAGCTGAAACCACGACCCTCTCGGGCGCCGAGATGGTCGTGCGCGCCCTCATCGACCAGGGCGTAGAGGTGCTTTTCGGCTATCCGGGCGGCGCGGTTCTGCCGATCTACGACGCGCTCTTCGCCGAGCCGAAGCTGCAGCACGTGCTGGTCCGCCATGAGCAGGGCGCGACGCACGCCGCAGAGGGCTATGCGCGCTCCACCGGGAAGCCGGGCGTCGTGCTGGTCACCTCTGGGCCCGGCGCGACCAACGCCGTCACGGGTATCGTCGACGCGCTGATGGACTCCATCCCGATGATCGTGATCACCGGCCAGGTCGCCACGCACCTGATCGGCACCGACGCCTTCCAGGAGTGCGACACGATCGGGATCACGCGGCCCTGCACCAAGCACAACTACCTGGTGAAGGACGTGGCCGACCTGCCGCGGATCATCCACGAGGCGTTCCACATCGCCACCTCGGGCCGGCCGGGCCCGGTCGTCATCGACATCCCGAAGGACGTGCAGTTCGCCAAGGGCGCCTACCAGGGCCCGAACGAGGTGAAGCACGTCCACAACTACGCCCCGAAGGTGAAGGGCGACGCGGCCAAGATCGCCGAGGCGGTGGCGCTGATCGCCAGGGCGAAGAAGCCGATCCTCTACACCGGCGGCGGCGTCATCAACTCGGGGCCGCGGGCGGCCGCGCTGCTCCGTGAGTTCGCCGCTCTGATCGGCGCGCCGGTCACGTCGACGCTGATGGGCCTGGGCGCCTTCCCGGCGTCCAACGACCAGTGGCTGGGCATGCTGGGCATGCACGGCAGCTTCGAAGCCAACAACGCCATGCACGACTGCGACGTGATGGTGGCCATCGGCGCCCGCTTCGACGACCGGGTGACCGGCCGCCTCGACGCCTTCGCCCCCACCTCGAAGAAGATCCACATCGACGTGGACGCCAGCTCCATCGGCAAGAACGTGCGGGCCGACATCGGCATCGTCGGCGATGCCGGCAGCGTGCTCGAGGACCTGATCGCCGCCTGGAAGAACCGCAACCTGGCGACCGACAAGGCCGCGCTGAAGACCTGGTGGACCCAGATCGACGGCTGGCGCGCGCGCCGGTCGTTCGCCTATCGGCCGGACACCCAGTTCATCAAGCCGCAGTACGCGATAGAGCGGCTCTACGCGCTGACCAAGGACCACGACACCTACATCACCACCGAGGTCGGCCAGCACCAGATGTGGGCCGCCCAGTTCTACCGTTTCGAGGAGCCCAACCGCTGGATGACCTCGGGCGGCCTGGGCACCATGGGCTACGGCCTGCCCGCGGCGGT
>NZ_DASWTE010000348.1:0-29893 GCF_036402295.1 Phenylobacterium sp. | reverse complement strand
CGCCTTGTCCACCTCCGCCTCGCTGGCGAACTGGACGCGCGCCTGCACCTCGCCGGTGTTGGGGTTGAAGACATCGCCGTAGCGGCCCGAAGCGCCCGCAAACGCGGCGCCGTCGATGAAGTGGGTGATCTCACGCATGGGCCGGCTTTTATGCCCGAGCGCGCGCCTAGCCTAGGGGGCTTTCACCGTCGAACGGACGATCCAGGCGGCGCCGGTGAGGGAGACGGCGATGAACAGCATGGTCCACTCGATCCGCTCGTCCGGAGCGGCGATCACCCGGGGCAGGTGCAGGATCAGCGCGAAGGTCGCGTACATGGCCGCGAGCAGCGTCGCGGCGAGGCGCGGGACAACGCCGGCGATCAGCGCCAGGCCGCCGGCCATGTGGCAGGCCCCCGTGAGGTAGGCGAAGAACAGGGGCGCGGGCAGCCAGCCCGGGATCATCGAGGCGGTGAACTTGGCGTAGCCGAAGTGGGCGAGGCCGAAGATCACCGGGCAGAGGCCGAACAGCCGCCCCGCGCGCTCGCCCCAGTCCGGACGGTTTGCGATCCCCCAGCCGGCGAGGCCGCCCAGCGAGAGCGCCAGCGCCTCGGCGACCGCGTTCCAGGCGGCGAGGTCGTTGGGGCGGTTGGCCAGCGCGTTGGGCATATGCAGCGCCACCACCCACACGCCGTACATGACACCCAGCGCCAGCGCGCCCCAGGCGGCCGTGCGGCTCCAGACCGTCGCCAGGCCGCCGGCCAGCAGCAGGGCGGCGCTGACATAGGCCAGGGCCTCGCGGCCGACGACGCCCTTGGGGACCGGCTGCCACTGCAGGGCGAAGTCGCCCACGACGAAGCCCAGGACGCCCAGGCCGATGGCCCCCAGGCCGTAGATGAGGCGTGTCCGGTCCATGCAGTTCCCCGCTCGCGGGGCGGACCATCGCGCGGCCGGCGCGGCGGAACTTGGGGTTTATTGCGGTTGCCTCTGCGTCAGGCTGCGCCAGTATCCGTCCCGCATGGCCGAGACCGAGCCGTTCCGCATCGAGGTGCACGGGCCGGAGCTTCCGTCCCATCCGGGGCTGTATGGCGCCGGCGAGGCCCGCTGCCGCTCGGACCCCGGCCGCAGCCGCCTGGAGAGCTGCTACGCCTTCGCCTCCATCGGGGTGATCGTCTCGGGCCACTTCGACTACCGCTCGCCGATCGGCCAGGCCGAGGCCCAGCCGGGCGTGGTGCTGCTGGGGAACGCCGGCGAGGAGTTCACCTACCGCTACCTCGACGAGGCGGGCGTGCGCCGCTCGGTGATCGCGCTGGACGAGGGCCTGCTGGCCGAGGTGGCCAACGACTGCCGGCTGAAGGCGGCGGCGTTCCCGGTGGCGGCGCTCAGGGCCAGCCGCGCGGCGACGCCGGTCTATGCCGCGGTCCGCCGCCTGGCCGCGGCCGGGACGCCGGACGAGGAGGCGGTGGTCCGGCTGGTGGCCGCCTGCCTCCGCGCCGGCGCCCGGGCTGGTCCGGCGCCGGCAGCGGATGCGCGGCGGATCCGCGAGGTGGCCGCCCTGATCGACTCCCGGCCCGCCGAGGCGCTCAGCCTGTCGGTGCTGGCGAAGCTGGCGGGGCTCAGTCGCTACCACTTCATCCGCGCCTTCCGGGCCGCCACCGGCGAGACGCCGCGCCAGTACCAGATCGCCGCCCGCCTGCGCGCCGCCGCCGACCGCCTGATGGACACCACGGCCCCGATCACCGAGATCGCCTTCGACGTCGGCTTCAACGACATCAGCCATTTCAACGCGACGTTCCGGCGCGCGTTCGGCACGTCACCACGGGCGTGGCGTCGGGCGGCGTAGTCGACTCCGATATACTTCTCCGCTAGAAGCGCCGCCGTCATGACGCGGTTCGCGCACCATCACGGCCACCACCACCATCCGACCCTGGCGGGTCCGGAGCGGGTGCGCGCGGCCTGACGCGAACCCTTCCGAGCCCCGCCGATGCGGACGGGGCTCGATCTTCTCCAGCTTCGTCCGTCGCCCTCCGTTCCAGAGAGACGACCGATGAACGACCTTCCTTCCTTGAGTGCGGACGCGCCAGCCGGTAAGCGCGCGGCCATGAGCGAGCGTCCCGAAGCCCGAGCCCCCCGCGGATTCATCGACCGCCGTGCGCGCGACGTGGTCGCCGAGCGGGCGATCCTGGCGGCGGTGAGCGGCGTCTACGAGCGCTGGGGCTTCGAGCCGCTGGAGACCGGGGCGTTCGAGTACGCCGACGCGCTGGGCAAGTTCCTGCCTGACGCCGATCGTCCTAACGAGGGCGTCTTCGCGCTCACCGACGACGACGAGCAGTGGATGGCGCTGCGCTACGACCTGACGGCGCCGTTGGCCCGGTTCGCGGCGCAGAACTGGGAGACGCTGCCCAAGCCGTACCGGCGCTATGCCTATGGGCCGGTGTGGCGCAACGAGAAGCCGGGGCCGGGGCGGTTCCGCGAGTTCGTGCAATGCGACGCCGACACGGTGGGCTCCGCCCGCCCCGAAGCCGACGCCGAGATCATCGCCATGGCGGTCGAAGGGCTGGAGGCCGCGGGCCTGCCGGCGGGTTCGGCGCTAATCAAGATCAACAACCGCAAGCTCCTGAACGGGCTAATGACCGCGGCCGGCGTCGAGAGCGAGGCGCAGAAGTTGGCGGTGCTGCGGGCGGTGGACAAGCTGGACCGGCTGGGGCCGGACGGCGTGCGGCTCCTGCTGGGCGAGGGCCGCAAGGACGAGAGCGGCGACTTCACCAGGGGCGCGGGCCTGAACGCGACGGCGGCCGAACGGGTGCTGGCGTTCACGGCGGCGGGCGCGGGCGGCCGCGCCGACACCCTGGCGAAACTGGCCGACGTGGTGGGCGGCTCGGCCGAGGGCGACGAGGGCCTGGCGGAGCTGGCGGCCATCGACGCGGCGCTCACCGGCCTGGGCGTGGGCGTCGACCGGGCGGTGATCGAGCCGTCGGTGGTGCGCGGCCTGGAATACTACACCGGCCCGGTCTTCGAGGCCGAGCTCTTGCTCTCCACCCTCGACGACAAGGGCCAGCCGATGCGGTTCGGCTCGATCGGCGGCGGCGGGCGCTACGACGACCTGGTGGCGCGGTTCACCGGCGAGCGCACCCCGGCCACCGGCTTCTCGTTCGGCGTCTCCCGGCTGGCCTCGGCGCTCAAGGCGGCGGGCCGCGACTTCGGCCAGGCGGCGCGCGGCCCGGTGGTGGTCATCGCCTTCTCGCAGGACCGGATGGCCGACTACTTCGCCGTCGCCCGCGAGATCCGCGCGGCCGGCATCCCGGCCGAGGTCTACCTCGGCTCGTCGGGCATGAAGGCGCAGATGAAGTACGCCGACCGGCGGCTGTCTCCAGCCGCCATCATCGTCGGCGACGACGAGTTGGCCGCCGGCACGGTCACGGTGAAAGACCTCGACCTCGGCCGCGAGCTGGCCTCGAAGGTCACCGACAACGCGGAATGGCGCGGGCAGCGCCCCGGCCAACAGACGATCCCGCGCGCCGAGCTGATCCCGGCGCTCCGTCTCATCCTGGACGCCGGCTGATGCGCGTCGAGCCCGCCGTTCCGGCCGCCGTGCTGGCGGCTGTGCGTGAACCCCTGGAAGGCTCCGGGGCCGAGCGCGCCGACGCGCCCCTGCTGCAGCCGCTGAACCTGCTGCTCGACCTGGCCGGCGAGGCCATGCGGGCGCGGCTGTTCGTGGTGCAGGCCGAGGGCGGCGCCGAGAGCTGCCTGCGCCCCGACTTCACCGTCGCCATAGCACGCCAGCACATCGAGGGCGGCCGCGCCGCAGGCATGTACTGGTACGAGGGCGCAGCGTTCCGGGCCTCGACCAGCGCCGACCGGCCCGAGGAGTTCGTCCAGATCGGGCTCGAGATGTTCTCGCCGGGCGGCGGGGCGGTCGAGGCGGCGGACGCCGAGATCGCGGGTCTGGCCTGGCGCGCGGCGGCGGCGGGCGGGCGCGACGACCTCTCGCTGTGGCTGGGCGACGTGGCGCTGTTCGGGGCCTTCGTGGAGAGCCTGGACCTGCCCGAGACCCTGGCGGCCCGCCTGAAGCGGGTGGCCGGGCGGCCGCGGCTCCTCTGGGCCGAGCTGTCGCGCACCGGCGAGGGCGCCTCCGAGGCCGGTGGCACGCTGTCGGGCCTGCTCGCGGGCCTGTCGGAAACCCAGGCCGCGGCCTTGCTGGAAGAGGTCTGGGCGCTGGCCGGCGTCGAGCCTGTCGGTGGCCGCGGCCCGGCCGAGATCGCCGCCCGCCTGGTGCGCAAGGCCGAGGCGGCGCGCGCGCCGTCGCTCACCGAGGCCCAAGCCGACGCCATCCGCGCCTTCATGGCCATCGACGACACGCCGGCCTACGCCTTCGCGCGCATGCGCGAGCTCGCGGGGAAGAGGGACGGGGCGCTCAAGGCCGCTGTGGCCGGTTGGGAGCAGCGGCTGCTGGAGCTGTCGCGCACCGCGCCGGCCGACCGCACGCGCTTCACGCCCGCCCTGGGCCACGCCTTCGACTACTACGACGGCTTGACGTTCGAGGTGCGCAGCACAGCCCTCGGCGCCGACCTGCCGGTGGCGGTGGGCGGACGCTATGACGGGCTGCTGCCCAGGCTCGGCGGCCAGGGCGCGGCCCGGGCGGTCGGCTGCATGGTGCGCCCCTGGCGGGCCTGGTCGGGAGCGGAACAATGACCAGCGGGCTCGTCATCGCGGTCCCGTCGAAGGGCCGCCTCAAGGAACAGGTCGAGGGCTGGCTGGCCGACTGCGGGCTGAAGCTGGAAGTCACCGGCGGCGCGCGCGGCTACCTCGCGAGCCTCAAGGGCCTTCCGGGCGCGCAGGTCCGGCTGCTCTCGGCGGCCGACATCGCTGATGCGCTCGACGCTGGCGAGGTGCACCTGGGCGTCACTGGCGAGGACCTGCTGCGCGAGCGCGGCGACGACCTGGACGCCCGCGTCCTGTTGCTGCGGCCGCTGGGCTTCGGCCGCGCCGACCTGGTCACAGCCGTGCCGAAAAGCTGGCTCGACGTGGAGACCATGGCCGACCTCGAGGAAGTTGCGCACAACTACCTGGCGCGCACCGGCCGGCGGATGCGGGTGGCCACCAAGTACCTGGCCCAGACCCGCAGCTTCTTCACCCGCCACGGCGTGGCCGACTACCGGATCGTGGAGTCGGGGGGCGCCACCGAGGGCGCGCCGGCGACCGGCGCCGCCGAGCTGGTCGTCGACATCACCACGACCGGCGCGACGCTCGAGGCAAACGGGCTGAAGGTGCTGGCCGATGGCGTCATGCTGAAGAGCCAGGCGCAGCTGGCCGCGGGCCTGCGCGCCGGGTGGAGCGCAGATGCCCTGGCCCAGGCCGAGCGGCTGCTGCGGATCGTCGAGGCCCGCGCGGCGGCCCTGCGCAGCGCCACCCTGGCCTGGCCGGCCCGCGGCGACGCGGCCGAGGGCAAGGTGGTGGACGCCCTCGTGGCCGCGGGCGCATCGCGCCGCCCGAACGGCCTGCTGGTCGATTCGGCCCAGGTGTCGGACGCCAGCCTGGCCCTGACCGCTTCAGGTCTGGGTCCAGTGACCGTGTCCAATCCGAACTTCGTCTTTGACGTGAGTTGCTCGCCATACGACACGCTTAGGGCGAGGGTTATTTGACGTAACAGTCGAAAAACAGCGTAAAGTTTTCCCCGGGTCGCGAAATTCTGATCGTGGCGTGCCTGGACCCGGGTGTTGGCCCGTTGACTCGGGCAGAAAATTGCCGTTTTGTCATCTGGCGAGAGACATGAAGGCGCCTAGTCCTGAGGTCTCCGGCGTTTCGGGGAGGAAACGCCCGCTCAATCAGAGCGACTGCTCAAGGCGGCCTGCAGCGACTATCCCCCGCTGCAGGCCGATTCTTTTTGTGCCGACGCGATTTTCGACGCGAACGTCAAAAACCATCTACGTCCAGGCCGAGCGGCGGTCGACGGAGCGCTGGAAGCCGGCGGCCAGGGATTTTGCGCGGGCGCGGAGCAGCACCCGCCGGCCTTCGGGAGTCCGGGCGTAGACGAGGTCGGACGAGCCGACCCGCGTGTTCCACAGACGGGAGAACCGCTCGGCCCATTCCTTCTTGGCCCCCAGAGCCGCGGGCACGGCGTGGTAGTCGGTTCGCGTGCGCCAGCCCAGGCGGCTGCGGCGGGCCAGCAGGTAGCGGGGGTTCTGCACCGGTCCGAGCACCTCGGCGACGGCCTGCATCACCTGCCGCTCGGTGCTGCGGCTGACGCCGTGCAGGACGATGTCCTTTCGCCCGTCGATACTGGAGCGGACCTCGAAGCGGCCGTTGCGAACCTCGGTCTCGCTCACGGCGCCGGCGTGGAAGAGGCCTTGGAGCACCGCCCACCCCACCTGTTCCAGGCTGCCTTCGACGGATCCGTTGCGCCACATGAGACGGAACGCCTTGGCGAGTCCCGGGAGGCTGGCCAGGGCGGCGACGCCAGCCGCAGCCATGCCGAAGGCGCCCAGGTCGTCGAGGGACTCCCAGCCTCGCAGTTCGTCGGCCACGGCGAAGGCGGCCGCGCTGCCGGCGCTCCACACCACGGCGCGCAACGTATCGGCCCATGCGAGCCCGCGCGGCGCATAGTTGGGCGCGGCCGTTTCCCGGACACGCGCCCGAGGACCGCCGGCGCCAAGCGAGGCCGACCACCGCCGGGCGATTCCTGGCCGGTCAGCCGCCGCCGCGAGGGTCCGGCGGTTCGCGGCGGCCATGTCCTCGGTGAGGCTGAGGCCAAGACGACCGATGCCGCTCTCGATCAGGGTGGAGTCGCCGCTGGAGATGCCCTCGAAGGCGCGGAACCGGCGCGCCAGCAGCGCGCCATCCGACAGGCCGCCAGGCCCCTCGTCCATCAGCGGGCCCCAATCGAGCCGCGCCACGGCCTCGGTCAACAGACCCTGGGACGGCTCGACGGTCGCCAGGTGCCAGATGTTGGCGACCTTATGCGGATTGCCCGGCTCGATGCGGATGGCGCGGCCGCGCATCTGGTTCGAGAGCATGAACGAGGCCGTGTTGCTGGCGAGGACCAGGCTGTTCAGCGCGGGCGCGTCCCAACCTTCGCCCAGCAGGGACTGGGTCCCGACGAGGATCCGTATGGCGCCCCGGGCAAAGAGGGCGGTCACGAGGTGGACGAGGCGCGCCCCCTCCACGCCCGCGAGCTCGACGCGGACATGATCGGGGCACGCCGGGATCTCGAAAGCCCGGCAGACGCTCGGGTCCAGGCGATGGTCCGCGGCAAGCTCGGTCAGCAACGGAAAGGCCGTGCGGGGAACGATCACCAGCGTGCCGGTCAGCACGCCAATGAGCCCTGAGCCCGCGCCGGCCCGGCGCAGGTGCTCGAAGATCGGCACGACGCCCAGGCGTGATGGCCGGAACTCGGCCTCGGGCGCCGCCGGCAGGTCGCCTGCTCGGACGTGATCCGACAGCACCACCATCCGGAGGCGTTCGCCCAACGCCCGGTCCTCCGCCTGGGCGATATCGGAGATGCTATCCAGCTTGGCGAGGTTGGACGCCATGAGCTGGAAGATGGATCGCGTGGACTGCAGGCGGACGCGTCCGCCTTCGACAAGCCCCTGCTCGTGAAGCCGCTGGCGCAGCGCCTTTGCGCGATCCGCCCCGATGTCGAAGACCTTCGCATGGCTGCCTGTCACGCCCTCGAGGAATGTCTCGAGCCAGAGGAAGGACGGCGGCGGCAGCTCGCGCGCCGAGACGCCGAGCAGCCTCAGCGGCGCGGTGGGCAACCGTCGGCCGGCGCCCGCCAGTTGCAGGAGGATGGCCGAGAGCATCTCGGGCGTCTCCAGGATCGCCTCGGCCTGCGCCTCGGGCTCGGTGAGCCAGGGGTGACGCTCGAGCCGGTCGTGGAGGCCCCCGTCCGTCCGCAGGTCGGCCTGCAGCTGCGCGATCGCGCGGCGTCGCCCGTCCAGCAGCTTCAGCCCCTCGTGCGTGGGCTGGGACAGGATCACGTGGTCCTGGTGCGGGCAGAGGTCGCCGTTGCGCACCAGTTCCGGGATGCCGATCTCGAGATCGATCGGGCCGCAGACGCCTTCGTAGCGCGTCCACTCGGCGAAGGTGGCGTCGTAGGGCGGGGTGGCCGTGAGCGACACGACCTGCACATCGGCCAGCGACGAGGTCAGCTTCTCGATGCCGTTCCACCACTCCCGCCGCAGATGGTGCGCCTCGTCGAGGACGAGGGTGAGGGGGCCGGGCCCGTTCAGCGCGTTCGCCAGGCGCTCGACCTCGCCGGCGCGCCGGAAGGCGTCGAGCGCCTGGTACGTCGCCAGCGTCAGGACGCGGGGCTCGGAAAGCTGATGTGAGACCTCGTGGGCGGCCGGCGGCTCATCGAGGAACAGCGGCGTCAGGCGATCGGCCCACTGGTCGCGGATCGCCACGGTCGGCGCGAACACGAGCGCGCGGCGGCCCAGCCGGCGCACGATCTCGAGCCCAAGGATCGTCTTGCCCGCGCCGGGCGCCGCCACGACATGCAGCCGGCCATCGGCGAGGTGATCGCCGATCTCCTCCAGGACGCGGGCCTGATAGTCGCGCCAGACGCCCTTGAACTGCATTCGCGACAGCATCGACCCTGACGTATCGCCGGATTCGACCCGGCTCTAGGTCCAAGGACGAGCTGTCGAACTCACACGCCCCCTACCAGATCCGCACCCGTTGCTCGGGCGGCACGTACATCGGGTCGCCGGGCTTCACGCCGAAGGCCTCGTAGAAGGCGTCGATGTTGCGGACGGGCAGGTCGACGCGGGCGAGCGGCGGCGAGTGCGGGTCGCTGACCAGGATCTGCTTCATCAGGTCGTCGCGGTACTTGGCTCGCCACACCTGCGCCCAGCCCAGGAACACCCGCTGCTCGCCGGTCAGGCCGTCGATCACCGGCGCCGGCTTGCCCTTCAGCGAGATCTTGTAGGCGTCCAGCGCCAGCAAGAGGCCGCCCAGGTCGGCGATGTTCTCGCCCATGGTCAGGTCGCCGTTGATCTTGGCGCCCGGCAGGATCTCGGCAGCCGCGTACTGCTTCCCCAGCCGCTCGGCCTGGGCCATGAACTTGGCCTCGTCGTCCTTGGTCCACCACTCGGCCAGCCGGCCGTCGCCGTCGGACTTGCGACCCTGGTCGTCGAAGCCGTGGGTGATCTCGTGGCCGATCACCCCGCCGATGCCCCCATAATTGATGGCCGGGTCGCCTTCGGGGTCGAAGAACGGCGGCTGCAGGATCGCGGCCGGGAAGACGATCTCGTTCTTGGTCGACGAGTAGTAGGCGTTGATCGTGGCCGGCGTCATGCCCCACTCGCCGCGGTCCACCGGCTGGTTCAGCCGCGCGACCCGGAAGCGCCAGTCGAAGGCCGCGGCCCGCTCGACGTTGCCGTAGAGGTCGCCGTCCTTGATCTCCAGCTTGGAGTAGTCGCGCCACCTGTCGGGGTAGCCGATCTTGACGGTGAACTTGCCGAGCTTCTCGGCCGCCTTGGCCTTGGTGTCGGGGCTCATCCAGTCGAGCTTCTGGATGCGCGCGCCCATGGCGGACTTCAGGTCGCCGACGAGGGCTTCCATGGCGACCTTGCTCTGGGCCGGGAAGTAGGCGTCGACGTAGAGCTTACCGACCGCCTCGCCGAGGTTGCCGTCCACCAGGTTCACGCCCCGCTTCCAGCGCGGCTGCTGCGCCGGCGTGCCCGAGAGCGTCTTGTTGCGGAACTCGAACTTGGCCTGGTCGAAGTCCTTCGACAGGTGGCCGGCCGCCTGGTCGACCACGGTGAAGGCGAGCCAGGCCTTCAGGGTGTCGACGTCGGTCTTCGCGTAGACCGCGGCGATCTTCGGGAAGGCGGTGTTCTCCTGGACGATCACCCGCTTGGCGCCGGTAAGCTCGGCGCCGGCGAGGAAGGCGTCCCAGTTGAAGCCGGGCGCCAGTTTCGGCAGGTCGGCGACCGGGTAGGGATTGTAGGTCTTGTTGTCGTCGCGCTGCTCGACCTTGGTCCACGAGGCCTTGGCTACCTCGGTCTCCATGGCGAGGATCGCCTTGGCGCGCGCCTCGGGCTGCGGCCAGCCCGCCAGCGTCAGCATCTTCGCCACATAGGCCTCGTAGGCGGCGCGCTGCTTCGCGAACCGCTCCTCGAGGTAGTAGTCGCGGTCGGGCAGGGTGATGCCGCCCTGGCCCAGGTAGACCGCGTACTTCAGCGGGTCCTTGGCGTCGTCGTAGACGAACGGGCCGAAGAAGCTCTGGCCGAACCCCATGGCGGTCGCGCCCATCAGCCGGGCGACGTCGTCGTGGCTCTTGGCGGTCTTCACGGCGGCCAGGTCGGCGGCCAGCGGATTGGCGCCCAGGGCCTCGACGCGGGCCTCGTCCATGAAGCTGCGATACAGCGCGCCGACCTTGTACTCGACGCCGTCCTTCGCCGTGCCGGCGGCGGCCTTGTCGATAACCGCGCGCATGCGGGCCTTGGAGAGCTCGTCCAGCATGTTGAAGGCGCCGAACGAGCTGCGGTCGGCGGGGATCTCCAGCGTCTTCATGTAGCGGCCGTTGGCGTGGCCGAAGAGCGACTGGCCGGCGGTGACCGCCGGGTCGCTGCCTGTGAGGTCGAAGCCCCAGGCGCCCATGCGCGGCGCCTTGGTGAGGTCGCGGACGGGCGCTTGCGGCGCGGTGGCGGCGGCGTCGGCGGCGAACGAAGACGCAGGCGCGCCCACGAGCAGGGCGGCCGCAGCTGCGGCGGCGAGCCAGGCTTTCTTCATGGCGGGAAGTCTCTCTCCGGGAGGCAATTGGCCGGACCATGAGCCCAGGTCCGGCCGTTACGCTCGTTACATTTCTGTCAGGAACTCAGTGGTGGTGATGCTCGTCGGCAGGCGGTGTCGAACCCACGACGAACGACGCCTTCACGCGCGCTCCGCTGGCGAAGGTCAGCGTCACCGGAACGGCGTCGCCCGCCTTCAGCGCCTTCGTCAGCCCCATCAGCATGAGGTGGTATCCGCCCGGCGCGAATGTGACACGACCGCCCGCCGGGAGGGGCACGCGGGCCTGCCGCTGCATCGAGGCGACGCCGGCCTTCATGCTGGACTGGTGGATCTGCACCTCGCGGGCCAGCGGGCTCTCGGCCCCGACCAGGGCGTCGGGCCTGGCGCCGGGGTTGGCCAGGGTCATGAACCCGGCCCCGGTGGTCCCCTGCGCGGCCGGCCGGCTCCAGGCGGCCTGGACCTGCGGGGCCGCCAGCGCGGGCGTGGTGGCGGCGGCCAGCGCCAGGGCCAAGGGAAGGAAGTGGTTCATCGGACGTCCCAACGATCGTGGCTGCCCTGGGGAGCCGCCGCTGGATTGGCCGGCAGGTCCACGGATCGGCCTCGTAAACGCATCGCGGGATTCCGCAAGGCGGATCGGTGCGCCATAGTGGCGGCTACAGCCAAATCGGAGACCTGATGGAAGGCCACGTCCAAGCCGGCGCGTACAAGGATGTCGTATTGTTCCTCGCCACGGCCGGCGTGGTGGTGCCGATCTTCAGGCAGTGGAAGATCAGCCCGATCCTGGGCTTCCTGGGCGCGGGCGTCGTCTTGGGCCCCTACGGTCTGGGCGCGCTGGCCGGCGAGGCCGCCTGGCTCGGCGCGATCACCATCGAGAATCCGGACGAGCTGGCGCAACTGGCCGAGTTCGGGGTGGTGTTCCTGCTGTTCTCGATCGGGCTGGAGCTGTCCTGGGAACGCCTGCGCAGCCTGCGCCGCTACGTCTTCGGCCTGGGCGCGCTGCAGGTCGCGCTCTGCCTGAGCGCCACGGCCGTCGCGGCCTTCGTGGTGGGCCAGCCGCCCGCCGCCGCTATCGCCATCGGCGCGGCGCTCGCGCTGTCGTCGACGGCCATCGTCATGCCCATCCTTGCCGAGCAGAAGCGCCAGCACGCGATGGCTGGCCGCGCCACCTTCTCGGTGCTGCTGTTCCAGGACCTGGCCGTCGCGCCGATCCTGATCACGCTCACGCTGATGAGCCGCCGCACCGACGAGCCGTTCTCGCCGGCGGTGCTGCTCTCGCTGTTGCCGGCGGTGCTGGGGATGGCTGCGCTGTTCGTGTTCGGCCGCCTGCTGCTGCGGCCCATGCTGCGCTCGGTGGCGCGGGCCAAGAGCGAGGAGCTGTTCGTCGCCGCCTGCCTCCTGGTGGTGATCGGCGCGGGCCTGGTCAGCGCGTTCACCGGGCTCTCCATGGCCCTGGGCGCTTTCGTGGCCGGCTTGCTGCTCGCCGAGACCGAGTTCCGGCACGAGGTCGAGACGCGGGTCGAGCCGTTCAAGGGCCTGCTCCTGGGCCTCTTCTTCATCTCGGTGGGCATCGGGCTGAACGTGCCGCTGCTGCTCGAGCGGCCGCTGGTGATCCTGGGCTCGGCCGTCGGCCTCATCGCCCTGAATACGGCGGTGATCTTCGCGCTCGCTCGCGCCTTCGGCCTGAAGACGCGGGGCGCGATCGAGGCGGCGCTGTTGCTGGCCGGCGCCGGCGAGTTCGCCTTCGTCATCCTGGGCCAGGCGATGGACCAGGGCCTGGTGGCCCGGCCGATCGGCCAGACCGTGCTGGTGGCCGCCACGCTGTCGATGTTCTCGATCCCGTTCCTCGCCCAGCTGGGCCTCAGGCTCGGCGGCCGGCGCCTGACGCCGTCCGAGCTGCCGTCCGAGCCCGACGGCGAGGCGCCGCATACTCCGCGGGTGCTGGTGGTGGGCTACGGCCGGGTGGGCCGGCTGGTGGGCGACATGCTGGGCCGCCACGACATCGGTTGGGTGGCCGCCGAGCTCGACCCGCGGCTGGTCGAACAGGGCCGGCGCGCCGGCGAGCAGATCTATTTCGGCGACGCGGCCCGGGCCGAGTTCCTTATGCGCTGCGGCCTCGCCGACGCCCCGGCCCTGGTGGTGACCATGGACGACCCCGAAGGCGTGGAGACGATCGTGGCCGTGGCCCGCGAACTGCGCCCCGACCTCACCATCGTGGCCCGCGCCCGCGACGCGCGGCACGCCCAGCGGCTCTACGACCTGGGCGCCACCGACGCGGTGCCCGAAACGGTGGAGGCCAGCCTGCAGCTGTCCGAGGCCGTGCTGGTGGAGATCGGCGTGCCGATGGGCCTGGTGATCGCCTCGATCCACGAGCGCCGCGACGAGTTCCGCAGGACACTGAACCGGCCCGAGTCGCTGGGCGGCCGGGCCCGCCGATTCCAGCGCGAGCGCGGCGCCTGAATCGCGCCAGCATTGCGGCGCCGAAAAAAATTCATCCGGGGTTCATGGCCGCGGAACCAAGCGTGACCTTGATCCGTTGGGCAGCAGACGCAAAGGACGCCTACGGTCGGGGAGAGGCGATGACGCGCGGGAGTGCTCGGTCGGGAGAGAGCGTGGCGGACGAAAGTCCGCCTTCGCGAAATGCGTCACCGCCGCCACTTTACAAACAAAGCCAAGGACTTCCGTCAGAACTCGACGGACGAGCTGCGCCGTGCGAGGCAGAATCGCGGAGGTCGTGGGTATGAGATAACGGGTTGGCGTGCCGGTTCGCGGCGCGCCGATGCAGGGCGATCAGTTGCGAACGACAGCGAATTCCCACAAATGCGGGAGACGCTTCGCCTGACGTCCTGGTAAAGCTTGGGGAAAGGCTGGCCAGATTGCGTTCCGAGTGTGGCCCTGGCGACACTTTCGCAACGGTTGGTCCCTGTTATAACCGCGGCTGGGTCAAACGGCCGCACCACCTGAGGGCAACGAGAGGGCTCAGATTATGAAGTTCAAACTCCTGGCTGGAGCCGCGATGGCGGCGGCTTGCGCCGCAACCGGCGCGTCTGCGCAAGAAGGCTGGTATGGCGCCGTCGACCTCGGCTACCACTGGCCCGTCGAGTTCGAGACGACGTCGTCGAACAACGCCGCGAACGGCGCGCCCTATAGCTGGGAATTCAACCAGGAAGACGACTGGGCCGGCTTCGCCCGTCTCGGCTACCAGCTGAACGACCACTGGCGGGTCGAACTGGAAGTCGGCTACCGCGGCGGCGACATCGAGTCGGTCCGTGGCGGCGGCAACAACGCCGTGGTCGGCCTCTGCACCCCCGGCGTGACGCGCACCGCGGCCGCCCCGGCCTGCGGCAAGCCCGACGGTGACGTGACGTCGTGGACCGTGATGGGCAACGTCATCTACGACATCCTGCCCGGGTCCGCGCTCAACCCGTTCATCGGCGCCGGCATCGGCGTGAACCACGTGAAGGTGGACGTGGTCGGCCAGTTCTCGAACATTCCGGGTGCGCTCACGGCGACCAACCCGGCGTTCCAGAACCTCACGGTCGACGACAGCGACACCGCCTTCGCCTATCAGCTGATCGCCGGTCTGGCCTGGAAGGCCACCGACCAGCTCTCCGTCGACCTGACCTACCGCTACCTCGGCGGTTCGGACGTCGACTTCGCCTCCGTCGGCTCGCACGCGCTGCAGCCCGGCGTGTTCTCGGGCGAGTATCGCGACCAGTCGGTGACGCTGGGCCTGCGCTACCTCTTCGCGCCGCCTGAGCCGCCGCCGCCGCCGCCCCCGCCGCCGCCGCCTCCTCCGCCCCCGCCGCCTCCGCCGCCTCCGCCTCCGCCGCCGCCTCCGCCGGCGTATGAGGCCAAGCAGTTCATCGTCTACTTCCCGTTCGATCAGTACGTGATCACGCCGGAAGCCCAGGCGGTGATCGCCGACGCGGCCAACTACGCCAAGGGTGGCAACGCCACGCGCGTCGTGGTCGTGGGCCACGCCGACACCTCGGGTTCGGCCGCCTACAACGTCCGCCTGTCCGAACGCCGTGCGAAGGCCGTGGCCGACGCGCTGGTCGGCTCGGGCGTCAACCAGACGAACCTGTCGGTCGACTGGAAGGGCGAGACCATGCCTGCGGTCGCCACCGGCGACGGCGTCAAGGAACCGCTGAACCGCCGCTCGACGATCGACATCAACTTCTAAGTCGATCGCAGACCGCGAAAGATTGGAGCCCGGTCGAAAGGCCGGGCTCCTTTCTTTGCGCCTAGATCGGCAGCTGGGTCGTGGACTTCACCTCTTCCAGCACCGCGTACGTCCGCGTCTCCCGCACGCCGGGGATCCTGACCAGCACGTCTTCCAGGAACTTCCGCCAGGCGGCCAGGTCGCGCACCCGGCTCTTGATCAGGTAGTCGAAACCGCCGGCCACCATGTGGCACTCCAGGACGTCGGGCGCGCGGCGGGCGGCGGCGGCGAAGGTGTCGAACACCTCGGGCGTCGTGCGGTCCAGCACCACCTCCACGAAGATCAGCACCCCGCGTTCCACCTTCTGCGGGTCCACGAGCGCTGCGAAGCCGGTGATGTAGCCGCTCTCGCGCAGGCGCCGCACGCGGTCGGAGCACGCCGACGGCGAGAGGTTGCACCGCTCGGCCAGCTCCGCGTTCGATATGCGGCCGTCGGCCTGCAACGTCCGGAGCAGCCGGCGATCCGTGTCGTCCAGCCGTAGGGTGTTCGGCATTTTCGTATCCTGCGCGTGATCGTCCGGCGAACGGTCGCATCAATCGTAGCATATTCGGTGAAACGTGGATTACTCCGGACGCGCTCAAGAGCTGGAGATGGCGATGGCGTACGATCACCTGGACGACGGCAAGTTCACCGACGAACGTACGGCCCTGGCCTCGGCGCTGGCGGCCAAGCCGCTGTCTCAGCAGGACCGCGAGGCGGTGCGTGTCGAGGCCGAAGCGCTGGTGCGCGCCGCGCGCAAGGCCGCCAATCGCCAGGGCGTGGTGGAGAGCTTCCTGCAGGAGTTCAGCCTCTCCACCCGCGAGGGCCTGGCGCTGATGTGCCTGGCCGAAGCCCTGCTGCGCACGCCCGACGAGGAGACTCGCGACCGCCTGATCGCCGAGAAGATCGCTTCGGCCGACTGGGCCAGCCACGCCGGCAAGTCGGACTCAGTGCTGGTCAACGCCTCGACCTGGAGCCTGATGCTCACGGGCAAGCTGATCGACCCGGACGAGGAGGCCCGCAACGACCTGCCGGGCTTCATCAAGAAGCTGGCCGGACGGCTGGGCGAGCCGGTGATCCGCCGCGCGGTCGGCGCCGCCGTGCGGATCATGGGCGAGCAGTTCGTGCTGGGCTCCACCATCGAGAAGGCGATCCGCCGCGCCAAGGCCGACGACTTCGTCTGCTCGTTCGACATGCTGGGCGAGGGGGCCCGCACCGACGCCGACGCCGACCGCTACGAAAAGGCCTATGCTGACGCCATCAACGTGGTCGGCCGGCACGCCGCCGACGAGGGCCCCGAGCGCGGCCACGGGGTCTCGGTGAAGCTCTCGGCGCTCTCGCCGCGCTACGAGGCCCGGCAGCGCGCCCGGGTCTTCGAGGACCTCTACCCGCGCATCCGGCGCCTCGCCGTGATGGCCGCCGACGTGAACATCAACCTGACCCTCGACGCCGAGGAGGCCGACCGACTGGCCATCTCGCTGGAGCTGCTGGACTGGCTGGCCCGCGAGCCCGCGCTGGGCGCCTGGCGCGGCCTGGGCCTGGCGGTGCAGGCCTACCAGAAGCGGGCGCCCCAGACGATCGAGGCGGTCGCCCAGATCGCCCGCTCCAGCGGCCGCCGGCTGATGGTGCGTCTCGTGAAGGGCGCCTACTGGGACTCCGAGATCAAGCGCGCCCAGGTGGCGGGGCTCGAGGGCTATCCGGTCTACACGACCAAGGCGGCCACGGACGTCAGCTACCTGGTCTGCGCCCGCGCCCTGCTCGGCGCCGCGCCACACCTCTACGGCCAGTTCGCGACCCACAACGCCCACACGCTGGCGGCCGTCCGCCTGATGGCCAGCCAGATGGGCCTGTCGCCCGAATTCCAGCGCCTGCACGGCATGGGCGAGGCGCTCTACGCCGCCGCCCACGACCGGTACGGCGACTTCCCGCTGCGGGTCTACGCGCCCGTCGGCAGCCACGAGGACCTGCTGCCCTACCTCGTGCGCCGCCTGCTGGAGAACGGCGCCAACACCTCGTTCGTCCACGCCCTGCTCGACGAGAAGACGCCGGTGGACCGCGTGGTCGTCGACCCGGTCACCGCGGTGGAGGCCGCCGGCGCCGGGCCACACCCGAAGATCCCGCTGCCGCGCGACCTCTATGGGCCGTCACGCCGCAACTCGATGGGCCTCGACCTGTCGATCGCCGCGGTGCGCGACCGGCTCGCGGCCGCGATCGTCAACCTCGACGACGAGATGCTGGAAGGTGCGCCGATCGTCTCGGGCGCGGTGGTCAAGGATGGCGCCGGCCAGTCGGCCGTTTCGCCCACCGCGGTTTCGGTGAAGATCGGCCAGGTCTGGTCGGCCGCGACCGCCGACGTCGACCGCGCCTTCGCCGCGGCGCATGCCGCTCAGCGGGCCTGGGACCTGCGCGGCGGCGAGGGCCGCGCCAAGGTGCTGCGGGCCATGGGCGACGCCTTGGAAGACGCGCGCGAGCGGCTGATCGCCATCTGCGTGCGCGAGGCCGGCAAGACGCTCGCCGACGCCATCGCCGAGGTGCGCGAGGCGGCCGACTTCTGCCGCTACTACGCCCACCTGGCCGAGCGGCAGTTCGCACAGCCGGAGACCCTGCGCGGCCCGGTGGGCGAGACGAACCAGCTCAGCCTGCACGGCCGCGGCGTCTTCGTCTGCATCAGCCCCTGGAACTTCCCGCTGGCCATCTTCACCGGCCAGATCGCCGCCGCGCTGGCGGCCGGCAATGGCGTGCTGGCCAAGCCCGCCGAGCAGACCCCGATCGTCGCCACCGAGGCGGTGAAGCTGTTCCATGCCGCGGGCGTCCCTGCCGACCTGCTGCACCTCCTGCCGGGCGACGGCGCCACGGTGGGCGCGGCGCTGACCGCCCACCCCGGCTGCGACGGCGTGGCCTTCACCGGCGGCACCGACACCGCCTGGGCGATCAACCGCACGCTGGCGGCGCGCCCGGGTCCCATCGTGCCCTTCATCGCCGAGACTGGCGGCCTCAACGCCATGTTCGTCGACACCACGGCGCTGCGCGAACAGGTCATCGACGACGTGCTGCAGTCGGGCTTCGGCTCGGCCGGCCAGCGCTGCTCGGCGCTGCGCATGCTGTTCGTGCCGCACGACACCGCCGACCTGCTGATCGATGGCCTGACGGGCGCCATGCAGACCCTGGTGGTCGCAGATCCCGCCGATCCGCGCACCGACATCGGCCCGGTGATCGACACCGAGGCCAAGGCGGCGCTCGAGGCGCACGTCGAGCGCCTGTCGAAGGAGGCCAAGGTCCTGGGACGTCTCGCTGTCCCGGAAGGCGGCCACTTCTTCGCGCCGACCCTGGCCGAGATCCCCGACGCGGCGTTCCTGGCCAAGGAGGTGTTCGGCCCGATCCTGCACGTGGTCCGCTACGACCCCACGAAGCTCACCCAGGCCGCCGCCCCGCTGGTCCAGGCCCGCTACGGCCTGACCCTGGGCGTCCACAGCCGGATCGAGGCCTTCGCCGAGGAGGTGCAGCGCGCCGTCCCGGCCGGCAACGCCTACGTCAACCGCTCGATGATTGGCGCGGTGGTCGGCGTCCAGCCGTTCGGCGGCGAGGGTCTGTCCGGCACCGGCCCCAAAGCCGGCGGCCCGCACGCCCTCCTGCGGTTCGCGTTGGAGCGGGCGGTAAGCGTCAACATCACGGCGCAGGGCGGCGACCCGGCGTTGCTGAACCTGGATGCTTGATCGTCTCGCGAGCTGGTTCGAGGGCCTGCGGAGGCCCCGCCCGGCTTCGTCCGTACGCGCGCTGTTGCGCTACGAACCGGCCGCCGAGACGCTCTCCGTCGAAGCCCTCTTCGGCAGGTTTGTCGACTTCTACCGCGAGCAGCCGTTCGGCGGGCTCGACCCCGCCGACGACGCCGACATGCTGCTCTTCCAGTTCGGCTGCTACGACTGGGGCGACGGCGAGCGGTTCGAGGTGAGCGTCACGCGACAGTTCGCGCACAGGGGGTCCGAGGGCGAGCTGAGCCAGCTTCACGCCGACTTCTACTTCGAACCCGAGCCGGACTTCCGGGCCCTGGGCGCCGACGACAAGTGG
Source organism: Phenylobacterium sp. (assembly GCF_036402295.1). GTDB lineage: Bacteria > Pseudomonadota > Alphaproteobacteria > Caulobacterales > Caulobacteraceae > Phenylobacterium. The sequence continues at coordinate 10,917 of NZ_DASWTE010000348.1, read as the reverse complement.
TGCCAGTCCCCTGCCCAGGCGAGCGCCTTCCTGGCCGATATCCTGGCCGGTCCGGCCGTGGCTGCGGTCCGGGCGCTGCAGCCCGTGCGCCGCGAGATCTCGTGGGAGCGCGTCTGACGAGCCGACCTGCCTAGTACGGAAACGCCTGCATGAACTCCGAGAGCACCGCTGGACGGCTTGCGTGCGCGTAGAGGAAATACGGCCCGCGCGTCCACGCGAGGAAGTCGAGGATCTTGTAGAAATAGGGGGCCGACGAGACGCAGTAGACCTCGCCGCGGCGGTCGATTCTCTTGTCGGAGACGACGTCCTGGCGGCTGGTCTGGACAGCGGCCTTCACCTCGGCGGGCGAGCCGGCGCGGCTCAATCCGACGAAGATGGTGTCCTTGCCGGCGCGGTAGGTGACGTTGAAGTCCTCGTCCGCCGGGATCGCCGCGCCCCTCGCGACCTCGTCGCGCACGAAGCGCCCGACCTTCGCAGGCAACACCTGTGAGACGAGCGTCCCCGCGGGCTCAGGCCGCGCGGCGATGCCATAGGGGATGATCTTCGCGCAGGGCTCGGCAGGCGCAGCTTGGGCGCTTACGGCCAACGCCAGGGCCGGCGTCAGGATGGCGACAATCGGAAGCTTCATGCCTTCGTCCTCTGACCAGGACGAAGCCTACACGCGGTTGCCGCGGTCGTCCCTGACGACGCTGAAAGGACCGGGATCGGTCTGGTCCGGGTAGTGGATCTTCTCCTCGCCTACCTTGCGCGTGCCGATGGATCATCAGCTCCGCGACGGCGGCCGACGTATTGAGCAGATGGTGGCCGTTGGCCGCGCCTGCGGGGAATCCCGCGAAATCGCCGGCGCCCAACTCGTGCTCCCCGTTCTCGTCGCGCAATGTTACCGAGCCGGCGAGGACGTAGACGAACTCGTCCTCGCCCTCGTGCCAGTGGGGTCGCGAGCTTGCCGAGCCGGGCTCCAGCGAAAGGTGATTGACCCCGAACTGGGTCAGCCCCACCGCCTTCCCGAGCTGCCGCTCCGCGGCGCGCTCGCCGAGCGCGACCTTGACTGACTTTCAGAGGCAGGCTCGCATCGGCCGTGAGACTCAAGGACGGGAAGCGCCAGATCGGCGCTCTTCCGACGAAGGAGCGGTCCGGAGCATGCGGTATGCGGCGCTGGCGACCATAGCTATCGTGGCGGGCCTCCTTGCGGCCTGTGCGTCGACGGGGGCGACCAATCCTGCGACACGCCCTGCTGCTCAGGACCATGCGCGCCAGTTGGAAACGGTGGCCCAGGCGCTTGCTGCTACCGAGGCGAAGCACACCTCCGACCTCAATGCACTCGACAGCGCTGCGCCCGGCGCCGACGCCGAGGCGCAGGTCGAAGCCCTAATGCAGGGCTACCTGAAGGCGCGGCGCGACGTGCTGACGCCGCTGGCCGCGGAGGGAAACGCCGAGGCGATGATGCGGCTGGCCGCAGAGGTGCGGGACGGCTCGTCCCCCGACGAGATCACACGCTGGCTGGCGCTTGTGAGCCGCGCGGCGGACCTGGGTCACCCCCTGGCGCTGGACGAGATGGTGCGGTGGCATTGGCACCAGCGGGGCGACGGCTCGATCGCCTTCGTCCAGGCGAGCCGGGCCCGCGCGCTGACGTTCGCCGACCGGGCGGCCAGGGCCGGCAACATGTACGCGATCACACGCATCGGCGGCTATGTCGTGGGTGACGTCCACCAGTATCCCGCGAATCCGGAGCTCGGGCGCGAAGTGACAGAGTTGTGCGCGCTGACCGGCTACGACATCTGCCAGGAACTGCTGGCCCGACCTGCGCCGTCCGGCTACGGGGTGTCGCCGGTCGAGACCCACCTGTGGCTATCTCGGCTCGCCGAGCGTCATCCGGAACGGTTCGAGGCCCGGCGTGACTTGGTTTGGCGCGAGCTCACGCCGGAGCAGCAGTCGGCGGCGCGGGCGGCCGCAGCGGCCTGGGGTCCCGTCCCCTGGCCGGCGTTGCAGGACGAGTGGCGCGATCTCGAGCGCCGCATCCTCGCCCACGGCGCCGCCTCCATCGGCGCCGACACGCCATGCACGACCCCGACCCCTTGGTGCCGCGGCGCGCTGGCCCACGGCGGGGCTGGCGCCGTGAGATGATGTCGCGCGGCCGTCACGTCGGTTACGCCCCCACCATCGGCGCAGCCTCGGCGCTCGTCACCGTGAACGTGACCAGCTCGGCCGGTCCGAAGGTGTTGGCGATCGGCACGTCCACCGCGTCGCGGCCGTGGGCGATCAGCACCCGGCCCATGCGCGGCATGTTGTTCCGCGCGTCGAAGGTGCGCCAGGCGCCGCCGAGGTAGACCTCGAACCACGCGCTGAAGTCCATCACACCGGCCACCGGCACGCCGAGGTCGCCCAGGTAGCCGGTGCAGTAGCGCGCCGGGATGTTCATGCAGCGGCACAGCGCGATCGCCAGGTGGGCGTAGTCGCGGCACACGCCCCGGCCCTCGCGCCAGGCGTCGTACGCCGTCTTGTCCGGTCGCGCGTGATCATGGCTGAACGCGATGTGGTCGTGGACGTAGTCCGTGATCGCCTGCACCAGCGCCCAGCCGGGCGGCCCAGCGCCGAAGAGCGACCAGGCTGCTTCGCTCAGCCTGTCGGTCTCGCAGTAGCGGCTGCCCAGCAGGAACAGGATCACGTCGTCGGGGAGGTCTTCCACCGCGTGCTGGACGGCCTCGGGCTCGTAGGGGTCGATCAGGCCACTGTCGCGGATGATGAAGTCGGCCGAGAGCGTCAGGCGCCCCGGCGGCGCGAGCAGGCGGCTGCAGATGTTGCCATAGCCGTCCAGGTACTGGCGCACCGGGAGTATGGGCTCGGTGCGCAGCCAGTCCGGGGTCTCCAGGTCATCCCGCCGGCTGGGGTGCACGCTGAGCGTCAGCAGCATCGGCACGGGAACCGGGCAGTCGTAGACGATCTCGAAGCCCGTACGGATGCGCATGGGCCGTGCGCCGGCGGTCAAGGCGTTCGTCCGATCGAACGGGCGGAACGGGTCACTGGCCGCTTCCCAGGGGGTTCGGGGCGCGCGCCGCGCGGCGTCCGTGCAGGCGCTCACGCTCCTGGCGCAAGCGGTCGACTTCGGCGGACAGGTCGGCGACGTCGGATTGCAGCTGCCCCACCCGGGCCTTGAGGTAGGCGTTCTCGCGCGTCAGCGCCTCGTGGGTGGGCTCGGTCATGTCGGCTCCAGGCTCATCGGTATCTCCGTAGCCCGAGCAGCGCGAACGCGAACGGGATGGCGGCGGCGGTGACCACAAGCAGCGCCGAGACGATGAACAAGCTGAACTCCTCATGCGCGCCGGCCCGCCGGACGAGCCGGCCGCCGATCCACGCACTTTTTCTTCGTCTTACTTGGGTGTTCGGGTCGCGAATATCAATAAGAGACATTCGAACTTGTATCGAGTTGGACGTCACAAAATGTTTTCGGCCAAGTTCTATTTATCTCTCTGATTGAATGATCCTGAATGTGCAGGATGTGATACTTTCATGGGGCGTGATGAATTTCCTTGCGATGGATTTTCGCGCGCCAACGGAGTTCCAAGCTATGACGAGAATCACATGAGCCGCCCGATAAAGCTGGGCGGCCCGCCCTACGTTCCTGCGGCCCGAGGCGGCCTGGTGGATAGCCGTTCGACTGGCGCCTCGCGGCCCACCCCACAGCGCACGATGCTCAGCGACCCGCGCAGCACGCGATAGCCGGCGGCGATCCCACATCGCGGTTGACCCCACCCGCGAACCGGCGCGTGAAGGGCTCATGACCAGGGAAACCGTCCACATCGTGCAGGCCTACGTCCGCGGACGCGGCCGGGGTCTGAAGGCGGAGCAGCAGGTCGGGTGCAAGACGGCGGAGGAAGCGCGGCGGAAGGCCGAGCGGTTGGGTCCGCTCCGCGTCGGAGTCGTCGCCTTCTCGGTCACGGCGGACACCGAGCTCGGCGACTACGACGAGCGCCCGGTGATCCTCTTCAGCTCGGGCGAGCTGCCGCCCCCTTTCACCGAGGCCTGAAGCCCGACGGGGGCTCAGACGCGGGTGAAGTCCATGTGCCAGTTCATCTCCCAGGTCTTGCCGCCGTCCGGCGAGAACGCCTGCTCCCAGACCGCCGTGCTGCGCGTGATCTTCGACCACTCGTAGCGAACGACCACCTTGCGGCCCTCCTGCACGTCGTCGCTGAGGAAGGTCCCGACGCCGTCCCTGAAGCCCCCCTTGACCGGAGGATCGGTGGGGCCGTGCGGGTTGCGGCCGTCGATCCACCAGATGGCCCAATGCTGCGCCTTCGGGTCGTAGGCGCGGACGCCCATGGCGCGGTAGGCGCCGCCGGGCAGGTCGAGCCAGTTGTCGTCCATGTTGCCGAACCCGCCCATGGTGGGCTGGCAGACGCAGGTCCCATCGAAGGTCTGCCACTCGGTGCTGCCGACCAGCCGGCCCTTCAACCGCCGATGCCGCACGCGCCAGGAGCCGTGCAGGAAGTCGAAGTCGCGCGGAACGTCGGCGGCCGGTGCGGCCGAGGGCAGGGCGGCCAGGGCGCCTCCAAGAACGCCACTTGTGGCGGCGAGCTGCATCAGGTGGCGGCGGCTGGGTTCGGACATGGGAGACCTCGCTCAAGGATGTGAGGTCGGTATGCAGCCCCACAGCTGACATCGAACGTCAGCATTTCCGGCGCGGCGCCACTTTCAGGCCGCGCCTGACGTTCTAGGTCCCGGAGCCGGCCACGGGGCGAGGGACTTGATGACGCTGCAGCAGGCCCTGGCCTTCGGGCTGATGGGCGCGACGATCACCGGCTTCATCTGGGGCCGATGGCGCTACGACGTGATCGCCGTCCTGGCGCTGCTCGTCGGCGTCACGCTGAACATCGTGCCCGCGAAGTCGGCCTTCGACGGCTTCAAGAACGACATCACCGTCATCATCGCCTGCGCCCTGGTGGCAAGCGCCGCCTTTGCGAAGTCGGGCGTGGTGGAGCTGGTCCTGCGCCCCGTGCTGCCGCACCTGAAGGGCCCGACGTCCCAGGTGCTGCTGTTCGCCGGCGCGGTGACGGCGCTCTCCATGGTCACCAAGAACGTGGGTGCGCTGGCCATCATGATGCCGATCGCGCTCACGGTGGCGAGGCGAACCGGCACGCCGCCCTCGCGCCTGCTGATGCCGATGTCGTTCGGGGCGCTCCTGGGCGGCACGGTCACGCTGGTGGGCACCTCGCCCAACATCATCGTCTCCCAGGTGCGCGAGGAGGTCCTGGGGCGGCCGTTCGAGATGTACGACTACGCCCCCGTCGGCCTGGGCGTGACCGCCGTGGGCCTGGCGTTCCTGGCCGTGGGTTTCCGCCTGCTGCCCGCCTCGCGCCCGACGCCCGAGACGATCGACGCCGCGCTGTCGGCCAAGCCCTACGTCACCGAGGTGGAGGTGCCCGGCAGTTGGGAGGGCGGGCCCACCACGATGGCCCGGCTCTCGCGCCTGGCCAATGGCGAGGTCACGGTGATGGCGCTGGTCCGCGACGGCGAGCGCCACGCCGCGCCCCACGCAAACATGCGCCTGCGGCCGCACGACGTGCTCCTGCTCGAGGGCGCCCACCAGGCCCTCGACGACCTGATCGCGCGCCTGAAGCTGCGCCTGACCCGCTCGGACCGCCCGATCACCATGGAGGCGCCCACCGAGGAAGTGCGGATCGTCGAGGCCGTGGTGAGCCCCGACTCCATGATGATCGGCCGCTCGGCGCGGCAGGAGGACCTGCACACAACCCACGGCGTGAAGCTGCTGGCCGTGAGCCGCAGCGGCTACCGCATCATCCGTGCGCTGCGCACCCTGCCACTGCGCGCCGGCGACCTCGTCGTGATGCAGGGCGCTGAGAACACGCTGCCGGGCGCGCTGCGCACCCTGGGCCTGCTGCCGCTGGCCGAGCGCGAGGTCCGGCTGGGCGACATGCGCCGCACGCTCGCGCCGGCGGTCATCCTGGCAGGCGCGATGATCCTGGTGGCGCTGAAGCTGGCCCCCGTCGCCATCGCCTTCTTCGGCGCGGCCGCCCTGATGGTGGCGATCGGCGCGATCCGCATGCGTGAGGCCTACTCGGCGCTGGACGGGCCGCTGCTGGTGCTCATCGCGTGCCTGATCCCGGTCTCGGACGCGATCCGCGCCACCGGCGGCTCCGAGCTGATCGCCCAGACCATGGCCGACCTCTTCCGCGGTCAGCCGGCGATCCTGGCGCTGGGCGCGATCATGACGGTGGCGATGGCGGCGACGCCGTTCCTCAACAATGCGGCGACAGTGCTGATCGTCGCCCCGATCGGGGCCAGCCTGGCGCAGCTCTTGGGGTTGCGGCCCGACCCGTTCCTGATGGCCGTGGCCATGGGCGCGGCCTGCGACTTCCTCACCCCCATCGGCCACCAGTGCAACACCCTGGTGATGGCGCCCGGCGGCTACCGCTTCATCGACTATCCGCGGCTGGGCGCGCCCTTATCGGTGCTGGTGCTGGTAGTCGGCACGCTCCTGATCGCGATGGTTTGGCCACTGGTTTAGTGGGTGTTCACAGTGTCGTGAGCGGCTGACTTGCGTAACGGATTCCGCCGAGGGGGCGGCCCCGCGCGTTAATGTCTCATTAGCGAAAAAGTCTGTGTGCGGCGGACCCGCCTCATTGACGAGTCGTGACTGTCAGTGCCCCATATGTGGACTGGTTCGGGGGTTGGACCACTATATGTAGGGCGGGAGGCCATAGAGCCTTCCTTCGAGGGGCGTAGGGCAGGGACATGAGTGAAGCGGCCAAGGTTGGGATTGCCGAGACTTCTGAACGGGTTGCCTCCCGGGCGGAGCGACCGCAGCTGCAGCTCGTCCGCAAGGTGGAGGTCGACCGGTCGCGCGACGCGCTGCTGACCGACTTCGGCAAGACCACCCTGGAGGACCGCTACCTGCTCTCCGGCGAGAGCTACCAGGACATGTTCGCCCGGGTGGCCACGGCCTATGCCGACGACGCCGACCACGCCCAGCGGATCTATGACTATATCTCGAACCTCTGGTTCATGCCGGCGACGCCGGTGCTTTCGAACGGCGGCGCGGGCCGCGGCCTGCCGATCTCCTGCTTCCTGAACGCCGTGCCGGACAGCCTCGAGGGCATCCAGGGCGTCTGGAACGAGAACGTGGCGCTGGCCTCCAACGGCGGCGGCATCGGCACCTACTGGGGCGGCGTGCGCTCCATCGGCGAGAAGGTGAAGGGCGCGGGCCAGACCAGCGGCATCATCCCCTTCATCCGGGTGATGGACTCGCTCACGCTCGCCATCAGCCAGGGCTCGCTGCGTCGCGGTTCGGCCGCGGTCTACCTCGACATCCACCACCCGGAGATCGAGGAGTTCCTGGAGATCCGAAAGCCGTCTGGCGACTTCAACCGCAAGAGCCTGAACCTCCACCACGGCATCAACATCACCGACGAGTTCATGGAGGCCGTCCGCGACGGCGCCATGTTCGGTCTGCGCTCGCCGAAGAACAACGAGGTGATCCGCGAGGTCGACGCCCGCTCGCTGTGGCAGAAGATCCTCGAGATCCGTCTGCAGACCGGCGAGCCCTACCTGATCTTCTCCGACACCGTGAACCGCGCCATGCCGCAGCATCAGCGCGAGCTTGGCCTGTCGGTGCGCCAGTCGAATCTCTGCAGCGAGATCATGCTGCACACCGGCAAGGACCATCAGGGGCTGGAGCGGACCGCCGTCTGCTGCCTCTCCTCGGTCAACGCCGAGACCTTCCTGGAGTGGCGCGACCACCCGACGTTCATCGAGGACGTCATGCGCTTCCTCGACAACGTGCTGGAAGACTTCATCGTCCGCGCGCCGCCCGAGATGAAGCACGCCGTCTACGCCGCTCGTAGGGAACGGTCCGTCGGCCTCGGCCTCATGGGCTTCCACTCGTTCCTGCAGAGCCAGAACGTGCCCTTCGAGAGCGCGATGGCGAAGAGCTGGAATATGCGCCTCTTCAAGACGCTGCGCCGCCAGTGCGACGCCGCCTCGCGCAAGCTGGCCGCCGAGCGCGGTCCCTGCCCCGACGCGGCCGAGCGCGGCGTGATGGAGCGCTTCAGCCACAAGCTCGCGATCGCGCCGACCGCTTCGATCTCGATCATCTGCGGCGGCACCTCGGCCGGCATCGAGCCGATCCCGGCCAACGTCTATACGCACAAGACGCTCAGCGGCACCTTCGCGGTGAAGAACCCCTTCCTCGAGAAGGTCCTTGACGAGAAGGGCCAGAACACCTCGGCCGTCTGGGACTCGATCCTGGAGAACGAGGGCTCGGTGCAGCACCTCGACTTCCTCAGCCAGGACGACAAGGACGTTTTCAAGACAGCATTTGAAATAGATCAGCGCTGGGTGGTAGAATTGGCCGCTGATCGGACGCCAGATATCTGCCAATCCCAATCCGTCAACCTGTTCTTGCCAGGTGACGTTGAGAAATGGGATTTGCATATGCTGCATTGGACTGCTTGGGAGCGGGGTTGTAAGTCGCTTTATTACTTGCGGTCCAAGTCGGTGCAGCGGGCGGCGCATGCGGGGGGCGAGGGTGCGGCGGTTGCCGAGCTCCGGGTCGAGGGCAAGACCGACTACGAGGAATGCCTGGCCTGCCAGTAGGCGGGGCTGCGGCGCCCGGTCGCGGGGCGGTTTAACCCTGCCGCAATTCGCGTGGCGCGATTCTGCAGTTGCCGCCCCGGCCGATCGTGGAACTATGGGAGCGGGGACCCCGCCGCGCGGGCGGGGGATCGGGAGATGTGCATGCGTCGGATGGCCGTTGCCGCCATCTCGCTTTGCGTAACCGGCGCCGCGGGCAGCGCGGCGGCTCAGCCGCTCGTTCCCGACCTGACCAACGACATCCTGAACCGGGCCGCCTTCGCCTCGCGCGAGGTGCGGATCTCGGACCGCAATACGCTCCGCATCGACAGCGACCGCCTCCGGATCGCGCCGGCCGGCCTCATCGACGACCGGGTGGACGTGACCTTGGTGCGCCGCTGGCCGGGCGCTGTCAGCTTCCGCTCCGAGGGCGGCCTCGAGTTCGACGTGGCCCCGCACGCGGGCCTGGGCGTGGGCAGCCGCGGCGGCCAGGCCGAGGGCGGCGCCATGCTGACGGTCTCGAAGTCGCGCGAGCAGCAGGCGCTGGACCGGCTGCGCGACATGGGCGTCGAGGACGGCGCCAAGCTGGGCGACAAGGGCCGCTGGTACCTGTTCGCCGCCGCCAGCGGCCGCGCCGTCGGCCTCAACATGCTGAAGGGCGAGAACGGCTGGGACCGCGCTGGCTGGACCACCGACCCCACCGGCGCCCTGGTCGGCGACGCCCAGGTCGGCGTCGGCTGGCGCAAGGGCGACATGCAGAGCTCGTTCGGGGTCATCCACCGCGAGGTGAAGGGCAAGCACATGGTGTTCGGCCAGCAGACCCGCGACGACACCGTCGCTGCCTTCACCTTCAGCTTCCGGCCGCAGAAGTAGCCCGACGGGCTACATCCGATCCCACCCCTCGAAGAATGGATACCGCTCGGCCCAGAACGCCGTGAGGCGTGGGTCTTCGTCCACGCGCCGCACGACCTCGCCCATCCGCGGCGCCACCTCGTAGAACCGCTGGCGGCGCGGGCGGAAGCGGCTGACGACGGTGACGTAGACGTCCAGCAGGGTCATCGCGTCGCCCAGGATGTAGCGGGCGGGCGCGACCTGGCGCTCCATGATCGCCCAGCACTCGGCGATGCGCTGGTTCAGGCGGTCCTCGACGACCGCGACCTGGGCGGGGTCGGAGACCAGCCGCATCGGGTCGTCCTTCAGCCAGTAGTGGGCGTAGATCGCCGAGCTCACGAACCCCATCCAGCGCAGGAACTGGGACCGCCGAGGGTCGTCCGCGGCGGGCGACAGCCCGGCCTGCGGGTGCAGCTCGCCCAGCCGGACCAGGATGGCGGCGCTCTCGGTCATCACTTCGCCGGACGGAAAGACCAGGGCGGGCACCTGGCGCATCGGGTTCGCGCCGAGGATGCGGTCGCCGGCCGCCTTCGCGCCGGGGTCATAGGTGGGCGCCTCGATCAGCTCGTACGCAGCCCCGATCAGGGTCAGCGCCGCCTCGACGGCGACTCCGCCGGAGCCGAGGGCGGAATACAAGATGTAGCGGTCGGCCATACTCTATCCACAATCCGTAGCTATATTATCCACCCGATGCGACGAAACTCCCGCTGCGCGCCGCGCGGAAGAAGCTTACCTTTCTCTTAACGGGAGAGGGGCTCCCTGATTCGAAGGGCGAGGGTCCGTATGACCAACATCAAGAAGCTGCCGGGCCTGCTCACCCCCTCCTACGCCTACAAGCCGTTCCGCTATCCGTGGGCGTACGAGTTCTGGAAGAAGCAGCAGCAGGTCCACTGGATGCCCGAAGAGGTGCCGCTGGGCGAGGACCTGAAGGACTGGGCGGTCAACCTGACCGACCGCGAGCGTAACCTGCTCACCCAGATCTTCCGCTTCTTCACCCAGTCGGACGTGGAAGTGAACGACAACTACATGGAGCGCTACTCGAGGGTCTTCAAACCCACCGAGGTGAAGATGATGCTGGCCTCGTTCTCCAACATGGAGACGATCCACATCGCCGCCTACGCGCTGCTGCTCGAGACGATCGGCATGCCGGACAGCGAGTTCACGGCGTTCCTCGACTACAAGGAGCTGCGCGACAAGCACGACTACATGCAGCAGTTCGGCGTCGAAACGCATGCCGATATCGCCAGAACGCTGGCCATGTTCGGCGGATTCACGGAGGGCCTTCAGCTTTTCGCCAGTTTCGCGATGCTGATGAACTTCCCGCGCCACAACAAGATGAAGGGCATGGGCCAGATCGTCAGCTGGTCGGTGCGCGACGAGAGCCTGCACTGCGAAGGCATCATCAAGCTGTTCCACGCCTTCAACGCCGAGACCAAGTGC
>NZ_DASWTE010000347.1:0-10562 GCF_036402295.1 Phenylobacterium sp. | reverse complement strand
GTCGCGCTGCCAGTCGCGCGCCGCGGTGGTCTCGCGCTTGTCGTGGGTGTTCTTCCCCTTGGCGAGCGAGAGTTCGATCTTCGCCAGGCCCTTGTCGTTCCAATAGAGCTTGGTCGGGATGATCGTGCGGCCTTCGCGCTGGACGGCGCCGATCAGCTTGTCGATCTCCTTGCGCTTCAAGAGCAGCTTCCGGTGCCGGCGGGGCTCGTGGTTGAAGTGCGGCCCGGCCTGGGCGTAGGGCGGGATGTCGGCGTTGACGAGCACGATCTGCTTGCCCTCCACCGCCGCATAGCTCTCGGCGATGTTGGCCTTGCCGTTGCGCAGGGACTTCACCTCGGACCCGGTCAGGGCGATGCCGGCCTCGAACGTCTGCTCGAGGAAGTAGTCGAACCGCGCCCGCCGGTTCTCGGCGATCACCTTGCCAGCCATTCCCTAAATCCGCTCATCCCGGCAAACGCCGGGACCCAGATGGCAAGACTCAGATGTGGGTTCGATGGCCTTGGAGTTCATCCGGCCAGACTCCTTAGCCACTCGATCTTGGTCCCGGCGTTCGCCGGGATGATCGGAATAGAGCCATGCCATCAGATCAGGCCCGCTTCCCGCATTCCGACCAGCACTTCTTCCCGCGCCGCCTCCGAGCACGGGACGATCGGCAGGCGGCAGTCCTCGGCGCAGAGGCCGAGGTGGGCGAGCGCGAACTTGGTCGGCGCGGGCGAGGCGTCGGCGAACAGCGCCTTGTGCAGGCGAATCAGCCGGTCCTGGCCGTAGAGTGCGCCCTGCCACTGGCCGGACAGCGCGTCGTTGTAGAACTGGGAGCAGAGCTCGGGCGCGACGTTGCAGGTCACCGAGATGCAGCCGTGGCCGCCGTGGGCCACGTAACCCAGGCCGCCGTCGTCGTTGCCCGACAGCATGACCCAGTCCTCGCCGCACTCCAGGCGCTGGAGGCTGGCGCGCGGCAGGTCGCCTGTGGCGTCCTTGATGCCGACGATGTTCGGCAGCTTGGCGAGGCGCGCCAGGGTGGCGTTGGAGATGTCCACGCTGGTGCGGGCCGGCACGTTGTAGACCAGCACCGGCAGCTGCACGGCGTCGTTGATGGCCTTGTAGTGCGCGTAGAGGCCCTCCTGGCTGGGGCGGTTGTAGTAGGGCGTCACCACGAGGGCGGCGTCGGCGCCCACCGTCTTGGCGTGCTGCGTCAATTCGATCGCCTCGGCCGTAGAATTGGAGCCGGCGCCGGCGATCACCGGGACGCGGCCTTTCGCCGTAGCGACACAGAGCTCCACGACCCGGCGGTGTTCTTCGTGCGAAAGGGTGGCGGTCTCGCCCGTGGTGCCGACGGGCACCAGGCCGTGGACGCCGCCCGCGATCTGGCGCTCGACAAGGGACACGAAGGCGTCCTCGTCGACCGCGCCGTTGCGGAACGGGGTCACCAGCGCGGGAAGGACGCCGCGGAAAAGGGGTTCGGACATGTGTTGGGTTTCGGAAGCAAAAAGCCGTGAAGATGTCGCCTAGTGAGGCGACGTTCAGATTTGCCGGGACAATATGTGAGCGTGGGCTCCGCCCGCAATGTCGATTCCGTGCATCGTTCAGGGATCCCCATGGTCGTCGGGGGGGAGAAGGTTGAACTACAAGGTCCGTAACGCCCTGCTCGCCGGCTGCGCCATCATGGTGGCGACGACGGTCGCGCGCGCCCAGCCGGCCGACCCGATCGGCGACCTCTTGAGCAGCAGCCCGCAGCTTCCGAGCGCGCCGCAGCCCTATATGCCGGCCCGCCAGACGGTGGCGCGGCCGCTCAGCGGCTCGGACCAGGCGCTGTTCGCGCAAGGGCTGGCGGCGGCCAAGCGCGGCGACGTCTCGGGCGCGAAGAACGCCATCTCGAGCCTTTCCGATCCGATCGCGCGCAAGCTGGTCACCTGGGCGATGGTGGACGTGAACGCCGAGCGCCTGGGCTTCTGGGACCTCGATTCGGCGCGCCGCGACCTGGCGGGCTTCCCGCGCGGCGCGCGGCGCCAGACCGCCGCCGAGCGCATGCTGGAGAGCTCCGGCAAGTCGCCCTCCGAGATCGTGGCCTGGTTCGCCGCCGACGGACCGCAGAGCGCCCACGGCGCCATGGCGCTGGCCCAGGCCTACCGCGGCCTGGGCCGCCAGACCGAGGCACAGAGCCTGATCCGCACCTGGTGGACGACCAGGAGCTTCGAGGCCGACGTCCAGCGCAGCATCCTGAGCCGGTTCTCCGACGTGCTGACCGTGGACGACCACGTGCGCCGCACCGACGTCCTGCTCTATGGCGCGCAGGGCCCCGCGGCGCGCGACATGATCACCCTTTTGCCGGCCGACCGGCAGGCCGCCGCGCTGGCGCGCATCTCGCTGCGGGGCGATTCGGACGCCGCCTACCAGGCGCTGACGCCGACCGACCAGACGACCCCGGGCGTGGCGTTCGAGCGGGCGGCCTATCTGCGCCGCAAGGGCCGCGAGAGCGAAGCCATCGCCCAGCTGGCCTATGCGCCCAAGGAAGTCGTCACGCCCGAGCAGGCCGAACGCACCTGGGACGAGCGCTATCGCCTGACCCTGTGGGCCATCCGTGGCGGCGACTGGCGCAGCGCCTACCAGGCCGCAGCCAACACCGGGCTCGACCAAGGCTCGGACGCCACCGAGGCCGAGTTCTATGCCGGCTGGATCGCGCTGAACCGGCTGAACGACCCGGCAGCCGCCGGCCGCCACTTCGCGAACATCACGCGGATCGGTTCGTCGCCGATCACCCGCGGCCGCGCGCTCTACTGGGAGGGCCGCGCCGCCGAGGCCCGCCGCGACGCGGCTGCAGCCGAGGGCTTCTACCAGCGCGCCGCCGAGCACGGCACGACCTTCTACGGCCAGCTCGCCGCCGAGAAGCTGGGTCTGGCCCTGGTGCTGCCCAAGGACCCCAACGCGACCGAAGCCGAACGCCGGCGGTTCGAGGACCGCGACGCGGTGCAGGCCATGCGCATGCTGGCGGACCAGAACCAGCGCGACCTGTTCAAGGTCTTCGCCCTGCACCTGGATGACGTGCTGCCCGACCGGGTGGAGCAGGCGCTGCTGATCGACGCCATCCGCAGCTATGGCGACCAGGACACCTCGATGAAGGCGGCGCGTGGCGCGGCCCAGCGGGGCTTCATCCTGGCCGACCGCGCCTATCCCTACCGCACGCCGCCGTCCGTCATGGGCGCGCCCGAGCCGGCGCTGGTGCTGGGGGTCACCCGCCAGGAGAGCGGCTTCGACCCCGGGGTCCGCTCCGGCGCGGACGCGCGCGGCATGATGCAGCTCCTGCCCTCGACCGCCGCCATCGTCGCGCGGCGGATGGGCGTGGGCTACTCGGCCTCGATGCTCTACGAGCCCGACTACAACATGCGGCTGGGCTCCAGCTACCTGGGCCAGATGGTGAACCGGTTCTCCGGTTCGTACGTGATGGCGGCGGCCGGCTACAACGCCGGCCCCGGCCGTCCCGCGCAGTGGGTGAGCATGTGCGGCGACCCGCGCGCCGGTTCGACCGACCCGCTCGACTTCATCGAATGCATCCCGTTCTCGGAGACCCGGAACTACGTGATGCGCGTGCTGGAGAACATGACGGTCTACCGGGCGAAGATGAACGGCGGCTCGGCCAAGATCACGCTGTCGCAGGACCTCAAGCGCGGCGGCTACGGCGGCTACTCGCTCTCGGTCCAGTCGGTGGCGACCACCTCGAACTGATCCGCCGCTCACCCGGGATCATTGGGCCGGAATAGCGTCAGCCTGAGCCTTGGCCGGCCGGGTCTTGAACCATGCCACCACGAACAGCACCGCCAGCACGAGGTCGGGGCTGGCCAGCATGGGCACGGTGATGGCGATGCGGCCCTGGCCGAACAGGGTCCAGGCGGCGCCGGCGTAGATCAGCTTGCCCAGCGCTCCCAGCAGCATGAAGGGCCGGTAGCGGTCGGGGTGACGGGCGATCAGCAGATAGGCCAGCTGCCACGCGAAGGTGGACGCGACGAAGCCGTAGAACGTGTCGGGATGGCTGAACGGCTTGCCGGTGGCGCCGGCCAGCGCGTCTTCGAGGAAGAACAACGGTCCCACGACCAGCACGCCCCAGACGCCGCCGATCCAGAACACCCACTTGGCAAAGGCCATCGCGCCCTCCCCTTCAGCCCGTGGGGAGACTAGGCCGGGCCTCAGTCGATGACGAGGCCGTTCAGAAGGCCGTCGAGCGTCACCCGCATCAGCTCCTCGCGGTCGGCCCACTCGAAGTTCGGACGCGCGATCATGAGCGCGACGACGCCATGGCACGACATCCATAGCGCCTGTGCCGCCGAATCGCCGGCGCCCGTGCGCAGGCGGCCGCTGGCGGCGATCTCGCGGACGACGCCGCAGAACGCATCGTACGACTTCTCGGACAGGTCGGAGGTGCGCTCGGGCCGGGGATCGGCCGAGTCCTGCGAGGGGGCGCAATAGACGAGGTGGTAGGCGTTGGGATGCTCCAGGCCCCAGCGCATGTAGGCGTCGAGCATCATCCGGGTGCGCACCACCGGGTCCAGCGGGCGGGCGGCGATCTCGCTGTTCCGGGCAAGCAACTGGCTCAGCACGCCCTCGACGATCTCGTGAAGGATGCAGGCCTTGTCGGCGAAGTGCATATAGAGCGCGGTGGAGGAGACCCCCACCTCGTCGGCGATCCTGCGGATCGTGGCGCCCTCATAGCCTTCAGCCACGAAGATACGTTCAGCAGCCTCGAGGATCTCGGCCCTTCGCAGGTGACCGTCCCCCTTGGCCTTGCGCGCGGTTTTCCGCGTCGCGGAGGCGATGACGCCCATGGAGTCTCCCAACATCCGTCAGCAGCCGGTACCGGACCCCAATTCCGTAACTGTGACAAGTCCTTGTCAGCAGGCTGGACGGTGCGGCCTGTCACCGCGTAAGGGGCGCCCATGAGCCCGCCCGCCATTGCGCCGGAATCGCAGGTCATGCGCACGACCGGCTGGGAAGACTATGCCCTGCTGGACTCCGGCGGCGGGCGGAAGCTGGAGCGTTACGGGCCCTACAAGGTGGTGCGGCCCGAGCCGCAGTGCCTGTGGACGCCCAGGCTGCCGCAGAGCGCTTGGGACGACGCGGACGCCGTCTTCGACCCGACCGACGAGGAGGACGCCGGCCGCTGGCGCTTCAGGGGAAAGCCGAAGGAGACCTGGCCGCTGGCCTGGGGCAAGGCGCGCTTCCACGGGCGGTTCACAGCCTTCCGCCACCTGGCGTTCTTCCCCGAGCAGGCGGCGAACTGGGCCTTCCTGGACGAGGCGGTGCGAAGCGCGGGCGGGCAGCCGCGGGTGCTGAACCTGTTCGGCTACACGGGCGTCGCAAGCCTGGTGATGGCCGCGGCGGGCGCGGCGGTGACGCATGTCGACGCCTCGAAGAAGGCGGTGGCCTGGGCGCGGGAGAACGCCGAGTTGTCGGGGCTTTCCGACAGGCCGGTCCGCTGGATCGTCGAGGACGCCAAGAAGTACGTCGCCCGCGAGGCCAGGCGGGGATCGAAGTACGAGGGCATCATCCTGGACCCGCCCAAGTACGGCCGCGGGCCGGACGGCCAAGTGTGGCGTCTGTTCGAGGACCTGCCTGAACTTGCGACGCTGTGCGCCCAACTTCTTTCGGAAAATGCGAAGTTCCTGGTGCTGAACGCCTATGCCGAGCGCATTTCGGGCGCCGCGCTGGCGGGACTGCTGGCCGAGAAGTTGGCGAACCGCAGCGGCAGCATCGAGTGGGGCGAGCTCGCGCTGTTGGAGGACCGCGGCGACCGGGCCATCGGCATGAGCTTCTACGCCCGGTGGCGCGCATGAGCGCCCGCACCGTCACCTCGCTCTCGAACCCTACGGTGAAGGCCGTCCGCGCGCTGCACATGCGCAAGGAACGCGACGAAACGGGACTGTTCGTCGCCGAGGGGCTGAAGAACGTGATCGAGGGGATCGACACCGGCCACGCGCCGAAAATCCTGATGCACGGGCCGGACGCCGCGCAGCACCCCATGATGAAGAAGGCCGTGCAGGCAACGCTTTCCGCCCGCGGCGAAGTGCTGGAAGTCACCCACGACATCCTGGCCAAGGTGTCGCGGCGGGAGAACCCGCAGGCGGTGGTGGGCGTGTTCCCACAGGCGTTCGTGGGCCTGGGCGACGTGAAGCCCGGGACGGCCGAGTGTGTCGTGGCGCTGCACCGGGTCCGCGACCCGGGCAACCTCGGGACCATCGTACGCACGGCGGACTCCGCGGGCTGCGGCGCGGTGATCCTGGTGGGCGAGTGCTGCGACCCCTACTCGGTCGAGGCCGTGCGCGCGACCATGGGCTCGATCTTCGCCGTGCCGCTGGCGAAGGCGTCGGAGACCGAGTTCGCCGCCTGGCGGACGGGCTGGAAAGGCTCGGTCGTGGGCACCCTGCTCTCGGCCGGCGTCACCCACAGCGACGCGACCTACGCCAAGCCGGCGATCGTGCTGATGGGCAACGAGCAACAGGGTCTGACGCCGGACATGGCGGCGCTGTGCGACGTGAACGTGAAGATCCCCATGCGCGGCCGGGCCGACAGCCTGAACCTGTCGGTGGCGACCGGGATCATGATCTACGCCGCCACCGCCTGACGTCGCTCCGCGAACACGTTTGACGAAGCCGCCCCTTGGCCTAGCGTAGGGCAAGCGACAGGCGGGGTGTCGACGATGGCGACGATCGCAAGCGCGACGGTTCCACGGGCGGGGCGCGGATCCTTCTACGTCTGGATGCACGTCGCCTGCATCGCGACCGCGGTGCTGGGCTTCGTGCCCACCTATTGGCAGCCGCTGGCGGCGGGGGTCTTCAAGGCCAACCCGGTGGTGCACCTGCACGGCGCGATCTTCTTCGGCTGGACGGTGTTCGCGCTGGTGCAGTCGAGCCTCGTGGCCTCGGGCCAGGTGGCGCGCCACCGCGCCACGGGGCTGGCGGGCATCTCTTTCGCCACAGTGCTGGTGCTCTTCGGCCTGCTCGCCGGCCTGAACGGACTGAAGGTGGGCATCGCCACCGGCTACGCCGAAGCGGCGAAGGCCTTCCTGATCGTCCCCATCTCGCTGATGGCCACCTTCGCGGTGCTGTTCACACTCGGCGTGGCCAACCTCCGCCGGCCCGAATGGCACCGGCGCTTCATGATGCTGGCGACGATCTCACTCCTGAACGCGCCGATCGCGCGGCCGCTGCTGGTCTGGGTGTGGCCGGTCGTTCCACCGGCCCAGCCGCCGGTCTGGATCAATGTGCCGGCCTGCTGGCTGAGCTACCTCCTCGTCCTGCCGCTGATGCTGCACGACTGGCGGATCCAGGGCCGCGTGCATCCGGTGTACCAGATCGGCCTGCCGGCGCTGATGTTCGTGGCCTGGGTCGTCGTGCCGATCAGCGAAACGGCCGCCTGGCGCGCCTTCGCGGACGGCTTCCTGGCGCTGGGCGGCACGCCGCCGGGCTAAGGGATGTCACAAGCGGACCGGCTCCCGCGTCCTAGGCGCAAGAGAACAGGAGACCTCCCCCCATGACCACCCGTCTCAACCCCTACGCCGTCGCGCCCGGCGGCATCCAGAAGATGATCGAGCTCGAGGAGTTCCTGAAGAACTCGGGCCTCGAGTACAGCCTCTACGAGCTGGTGAAGATGCGCGCCTCGCAGATCAACGGCTGCGCCTTCTGCCTGCACATGCACTCCAAGGACGCCCGCGCCGCCGGCGAGAGCGAGGAACGGCTGTACCTCCTGAACGCCTGGCGGGAGTCCAGCCTCTACACGCCGCGCGAACGGGCGGCGCTGGCCTGGACCGAGGCGCTGACCCTGCTTGCGCAAACCGGCGCGCCGGATACCGACTACGATGGCCTGAAGCCGCACTTCAGCGAGGTGGAGATCGTGAACCTCACGCTGCTGATCGGCCTGATCAACAGCTGGAACCGCCTGGCCGTCGGCCTGCGCAGTCAGCACCCGAGGACCTGGGCGGCGAAGGCGGCTTAGCCCTTCCCTCCCTTGATGAGGAGGGTGGCGAGCGAAGCGAGACGGGTGGGGACGAGTCGATCCTCCCCGACCTCGGCACTCCGGCCCACCCTTCCCCACCCTGGCCGCTACGCGGCCTGTCCCTCCCCATTAAGGGAGGGAAATCACGTCCCCCTGGGCTTCGCCCGCGTCGTCGGTGCGGCGGCCGCCGGATCCTCGGGCCAGACGTGCTTGGGGTAGCGGCCGCGCATGTCGGTGCGGACGTCCTTCCAGGAGCCCTTCCAGAAGCCCGGCAGGTCCTTGGTCGTCTGGATCGGGCGGTGGGCGGGCGACAGCAGCGACAGCGTGAGCGGGACGCCGCCGACAGTCGGGTGGGCGGCGAGGCCATAGACTTCCTGTACCCGGACGTCGACGCGGGGCCCGCCCTCGGCGGCATAGTCGATGGCGAAGCTGTTGCCGGTGGGCGCGGTCCAGCGGGCCGGGGCTTCGTGATCCAACCGCCGCTGTTGGTCCCACGGGACCAGGGTGCGGAGCGCGCCGTCGAGGACGTCGGGCTTCAGCGCGTTCAAGCCGCGCAAGCCCTCCAGAACCGGCGTGAGCCAGTCGTCGAGCTGGGCCAGCAGAGCCGCGTCCGACAGGTCGGGCCAGGCGGCGTCGCGGGCGTGCAGGAAGGCCGCTCGCTCGCGCAGGCTCCGGGCCGCTTCGCCCCATGGGAGCACTTGCAGCCCCTCGCGCCGAACGCGGTCGGCCAGGGCGCGGGCGATCAGGGCGGGGTCGGGGCTCTCGTCAACCGCCTCGCGGACCGTGAGCTTGCCCAGGCGGGTGATCCGTTTGGCGCGCAGGCGGCCGCCACCGCTCTCTTCGAGCCTCTCCTCCACCTCGAACTGGTCTTCGAAGGCCGCGAGCTCGGCCGGCTCCAGGGGCGCGGCCAGCAGGATGCGGTCGCGGCGGTCGCCGCCGCCCAGTTCGGCTACGGCAAGCCAGGGCTCGCGGGCCAGGGCGTCGGTCGGCTCGACGAAGGCGCCGCGGCCGGTGACGAGCTGGAACTCCCCCTGCCCGCCCCGCGCCTTGGCGACGCGCTCCGGATACGCGAAGGCGAGCAGCAGGCCGTCCGAGAGCGCCTCGCCCTTGCCGGGCTTGCCGGTCAGCCCCGCCCAGCGCTCGGCCAGCGCCTTCGCGTCGCGGGCCCGGGGGCTGCGATCGCGGTCCAGGGCGTCCAGGCGGTGGCGGAGGTCGGCGTCGCGGCCGCCCAGGGTGCGTTCGGTGATCAGGGCGGCGATGCGGGCGGCGCGAGCGGCCTGGCCGGTGTCGGCGGCCTTCAGCACCATGTGAGCGAGCCGGGGCGCGAGCGGCATGTCGGCGAGCGCCCGGCCGTGAGCGGTGAGCACGCCCGCGTGGTCGAGCGCCTCGAGGCGTTCAAGGAGTCCGCGCGCCTCGGCGAAAGCGGCGGCAGGCGGCGGGTCGAGGAAGGCCAGGTCGGCGGCGTCCTTCGCCCCCCAGCGGGCGAGATCGAGGGCCAGGCCGGAGAGATCGGCGTCGAGGATTTCGGGGTCGGCATAGGCCGGCAGCGCGCGGGTCTCGGCCTCGTCCCACAGGCGGTAGCAGGCGCCGGGCTCGGTGCGCCCTGCGCGGCCGCGGCGCTGGTCGGCGGCGGCTCTGGAGACTCGGACGGTGGCTAGCCGCGTGAGGCCGCTCGCCGGGTCGTAGCGCGGCACGCGGGCGACGCCGGAATCGATCACCACGCGCACGCCCTGGATGGTCAGGCTGGTCTCGGCGATCGAGGTGGCCAGCACCACCTTGCGGCGGCCCGGCGGCGCCGGCTCGATGGCGCGGTCCTGATCGCGAGGATCGAGGGCGCCGTAGAGCGGCGCGATCTCGACATTGGGCCGGGCGCGTTCGGCGAGGCGCTCGGCGGTGCGCAGGATCTCGCCCTGGCCCGGCAGGAAGACCAGCAGGCTGCCGGTCTCCTCGGCCAGCGCGCGCTCGACGGCGCGGACGGCCTGGTCCTCGAGGCGCAGGCGATCGTCGCGGCCCAGGTAGCGGGTCTCCACCGGGAACATCCGGCCCAGGCTCTCGACCACCGGCGCATCGTCCAGCAGCCGGGCGACCGCGGCGCCGTCCAGGGTGGCGGACATCACCAGCAGGCGCAGGTCATCGCGCAACAGGCGTTGAGCGTCGCGGGCCAGGGCCAGGCCCAGGTCGGCGTCCAGGCTACGCTCGTGGAACTCGTCGAAGATCACGCAGGCGACGCCGGCCAGCTCGGGATCCGCCAGGACCATGCGCGTGAACACGCCCTCGGTGACCACCTCGATGCGGGTGGCGGCCGAGATCCGGCTCTGCATCCGGACCCGGTAGCCCACGGTCTCGCCGACCCGCTGCCCCAGCGTCTTGGCCATCCGCTCGGCGGCGGCGCGGGCGGCGAGCCGCCGCGGCTCCAGCACGATGATCTTGCCATCGCCCCGCCACGGCTCGGCCAGAAGCTCCAACGGGACCACCGTGGTCTTGCCCGCGCCGGGCGGCGCCACGAGCACGGCGGCGTTCGACGCGGACAGCGCCGCCTTCAGTTCGGGCAAGGCCTCATGGATGGGAAGCATTCGCCCGGC
>NZ_DASWTE010000346.1:0-22503 GCF_036402295.1 Phenylobacterium sp. | reverse complement strand
ACCTCTCCCAGATCCAGCTCCTCGCGCGGCGTGATCAGCCAGGTGCGGCGGCCGGCCATCGCCAGCACGAGCTTTCCCGTCCCCCAGGTAACGGCGGCCCGGCCTTTCAGCGCCGCGTACATCGGATTGCGCCGCCAGGCCTGTGGGTTGGCGGGATCGCAGCGGGCGACGAGCCACTGGCCGTCCGCGTCCTGGTCCAGCATCACCTTCGTCTGGTCGGGCCGGAACCTGTGCGGCATCTCCGGATCCATCAGCCACACGCACTCGAAGCTGCGGCACGCGTGCGGGCGATCGGCGTAGATCGAGCACCCGCCGCCGCGCGCGAGGTGCACGCATGCCGCCCCCGCTGCCTTCTCCAGCGCCGCCACGGGCAGAACCTTGCAGCACATCGTACAGGGGCCGCAGGACTTGGGGCGCATGCGGCCAGCCTAGCCGCTGGGCGCGGAGCCGCCTATCGCGGCTCGTCACGGCCCGAGAGGATAGGCGAGGGGACCCGCGAGCGGGCCGGCCGCCAGCTACGAACCCGGTCGTCGTGCGCGACAGTCGGTCGGCGGGCCTCTTCCGGCCCCTGCGGGTCAGACGTCGGCACGAAGCAGCGGCGGTCGATGGCGGCGATGGACGACATGGGCGACCCTTTCGGCCAGCCGTATGCGCTGCGTCGCGCCAATCGCAAAGTTAAGCCTGCGTAAGGGTGATCAGTAGCTTTGCGAGAGCGTGACCGTGCGCGAAAAGTCGCCGACCTTGGCGTCCTGCTCTCGAATGAAGACGTAGAGGCGCCCACCGTCGCCCCAGTTCATCTTCAGCGCGGGATCGGAGTCGATCTGGAGCAGTAGGCGCCATGCCTTCGACGCGCGCAGGATCGCAGGCGTGATGTCGGTTCCATCATGCGCAGGCGGCAGGCCGCGCCGGAGAAGTTCGCACGCCACAGCCATCTGCCCGTCCTGAATCTCCGACGGGTAGCCACCGATCCGATGCTGGACCTCGTCGCCGAATGGCTTATCCGGCAACTCCGCGAGCTCACCCAGTTCGTCTTCGCTGAGATCGACCTCAGTCAGATCGACGCCTAGCCAGTCGAGGCTGGGCAACGACGTGTAGCGCTCGAAGCCCACACGTCGCTCCGGAAACCGTAGGTCGTGCGTCCGCGGCGGACGTGCTTCGCTCGCCGGCTCGGAATGGAAGCGAGCCTGGACCTGATCAGCGAAGCCGTACCCTTCAAGGTCGACGAAGACGTAGAGGAGGCCGGCGTCTGGCAGCCAGTCGTGAAGTTCGTGCGCCTGGAGCACCGCAAGGTCGACTTGGGCGAGAAATGCACACGGACGGCCGCGGAGCTCCGGCCAGGCTATCTCCCGCGACAGATCTGGGTCGCCTCCAAGCTTCGACAATCCAGCGGCCGATGCGGGAACGAGCAACAAGGTCTGTCGAGCCAACCTGCGCATGCGCCCGCGCAGCCGAGACGCATCGCTTGATGGTTTTGCCGTCCGTCGCCGCGTGCGAGCGCTGATGGCATCCCCCATCCATGTCGCAGTGAGCAGCGCCCCCACAGCCATCGGAATGACTATGAGGGCGCCTAGAGCGAACAGTCCGAGTTCCCGGACGACATAGGTAGCGTATGTCACTTGCGCCGGGGTTCTGTCTGGGAGTCCACAGCCGTGGCGACACCAGTCGGACCCCAAACGTGTGCCCGCTTGGCCCAGTCTGGCGATCCGCGCCAGTACCGCTGGACCGGCCCATACTGCGGTAAGCCCCTATAGGGACCATGGATGCGCATATGGTCCGGAGTGTCCCGTGTCGCCGTAATGTTTGCTGGATGGTTCTTGACGACGTCGGGCACGAACTTTCCCCATCCGTTGCGGGGAATGATCCCGTGGTGTCCATGCTGGCCGGGCTGCAGCATACCCTTCCGGCCCATCCACTTGCGCGTCGCATTCCAAGTGTGCGAGCCGGCCTTGCCTAACCCTTTGGCCCCCGCCTTCACGGCGTAACCGCCAGGCGCAAGGTCCGAGATCGCTAAGCCAGTATTCACGACCGCGCCGACAACGTCGCCTTCATAGGCATCCGCGACAGCTTCGCGGGCTGATCCCCATACCGGGACCAAAGACTCCGCCAGTCCGGGGTGCTTCCGATACCAAGCCTCCTCCTGTTTTGCGTTGTAGGCCTTCTGCTTCTTGGCCATGTCCTCATAGGGATGTTTGAGATCGTCTGGAACCGAGCGCGGTTGATCGCCTCGGGCATATGAGCCTGAGCCTGGCAATTCTCTCTCCAATGGTCGTGTCACCGCTGAAAGGGCGGCCGGAGTCCAATCAGCTTCGCAGAGTCTCACAGCTCAGCTTTGATGTCAAGAACAAAACATGAACAATCCGCTTCTTCGAAACCCCTTCCCCCACGTGAATCTTGGCGCCGTCGCGGCAGCATCCATAAGCTGTTGGGGACATTTGGAGTTCTCGCCATGGCCGACTTCGGCGCCGACATCGACCTCGAGGCCTTCCGCAAGGAGGCGCGTGAGTGGCTGGAGGACAACTTCCCGGCCTCGCTGAAGGGCAAGTCCGCGCTGGGCAGCGCCGAGGTTCGCTCGGCCGACCCGGACCTCGTGAAGTGGCGCAAGGCCATGGGCGAGAAGGGCTGGGGCACGCCCACCTGGCCGAAGGAATACGGCGGCGGCGGGCTGACCCCGCAGCAGGCGCGGATCCTGACCCAGGAGATGAGCAAGGTCGGCGCGTTCAACCCGCTGATGTTCGGGATGGGCGTGACCATGATCGGCCCCACGATCATGGACTACGGCACCGAGGCGCAGAAGAAGCAGCACCTGCCGCCGATCGTGAAGGGCGAGGTGCAGTGGTGCGTGGGCTATTCCGAGCCCAACGCCGGCTCGGATCTGGCCAGCTTGCAGACGAAGGCGGAGGACGCCGGCGACAAGTGGGTCTTCAACGGCCAGAAGACGTGGACGAGCGGGGCGCAATACTCCGACTGGTGCGGGCTGCTGGCGCGGACCGATCCGTCGGCCAAGAAGCACGACGGCATCAGCTTCTTCCTGGTGAACATGAAGCAGCCGGGGATCGAGACGCGGCCGATCGGCCTGATCTCGGGGGCCTCGCCGTTCTGCGAGACCTTCCTGACCGACGCCGAGGCGCCGAAGGATGCGCTGCTCGGGCAGCTCAACGTGGGCTGGACTGTGGGCAAGCGGCTCCTGCAGCACGAGCGGGCGAGCCAGACCGGCGCGTCCACCGGCGGGCGGGTGAAGGCGCTGAACGAGATCGCCAAGGACTACATCGGCCTGGACGACCGGGGCCGGCTGGCCGATCCGGACTTCCGCGCCCGCCTCGTGAAGCACGAGATGGACGCCAAGGCCCACGGCCTGACCCTGGCGCGCGCCATGGCCGAGGCAAAGGGCAATAACAGCCCGGGCAACGCGCCGTCAGTGCTGAAGAATTCCGCCACCTGGGTCGCCCAGACCCGCGCCGAACTCACCCTGGAACTGATGGGCAGCCAGGGCCTGGGCTGGGAAGGCGAGAGCTTCGACGAGCAGGAGATCGAGGCGGTGCGCGCCTGGCTCTGGGGCAAGGCGATGTCGATCTACGGCGGCAGCCAGGAGATCCAGTTCAACATCGTCTCCAAGCGCATCCTGAACCTGCCCGACACGACGCAGAGCGCCTAGGGCTGGGGCACGCGCATACGTCTGAGCCAGCCCTCGACAATGGCGAAGGCCCCGAAGGCGAGCAGTCCCAGCGCAGTGAGCGCCAGCACCGACTCGCCGAACGGGCCGCGTCCCAGCAGGTTGAGCGCGCCCTCAAGGCCCTTCGCGTCGGACGCCCGCGCGGTGAAGCCCGCGCTCGCCAACAGGACGCCCACGGGCGCCAGCGCCACGCCCCGGGCCGCATAGCCAAAGCGTGCGAGCCCGCCCAACCACGAGCGGGTCTCGCGCTCGCAATCGAGGCCGCGGCCGAAGTGATCGGCGAAAGCGCGGATGAAGCTGCCCACACCGGCGCCCAACACAAACAAACCAACGCTGATCACCAGGAGCCCGCCAAGCGGGAGCTCCAGCGCCTTGGCCACGGCCTCCCGGGTGGCGGCCTGGTCGTCGGCCTCGCCCAGGTCCGCAATGGCGTCGATGAGGCCGAAGACGGCGACGGCGAGGCCGGCGTAGGTGACGCCGCTGATCGCCTGCCCGGCGCGACAGGCGAGGGCGCGCGGCGATGCCCCGAGCCGGTCGGCGTCGAACAGCGATTGCAGCGCCCGCCAGCCCGCGAAGCCGTAGAGTCCCAGGCCGACGAGCCACAGCAGCGCCAGGCCGGCGGGCCAGCGGCCCCATGCCTCCATCGCTCCGATGGCGCCCTCGGCGCGCGGCCAAAGGTCGAGGGCAGCCAGCAGTGCGATGGCCCCGATGCTGAGATAGACGACGCCCCTGGCCAGGTAGCCGGCGCGGGCCGCGGCCTCGAGGAGGGCAGTCCAGGGCGCATGCGCGAAGCGCCGGCGCAGCCGATCTATCGGTGGGCTAAGTCCCAGCGCAGCCATGACGTCGCCCAACGCGGCCACCGGCAGCGCGTTCCGCCCCGCTCGTCGCGAGGTTGCGGCCGCTGGTCGTGAAGGCTGCGGCAGGCGGTCCGAACGCATGCACGATCGGTGCGTCCAGTGTCCCGGGAGTGTCCGAGCGTGCTTGCAGTCGACGAACGGCGGATCGCAGCCCTGATCGCCGCCATCGATCCCGGCGCGTTCCGGTCGCTGCTGGAGCTCGCCCATCGCCACGAGCAGGCGGGCGAGCCGCGGGCGGCGGCGGCCACCTACCGCACGGCCCTGCAGAGCATCCCGCGCATGCTGTCGCCGGCGGCGCGGCCGCTCCTGGAGCACGCCAAGGCGCAGGTCGACGCCAACGACGACGCCCTGAAGGCCTACCTGGCCGAGCGCCTGGCGGGACTGCGCAAACGGCACGGCAACGCCCGCCTCGACCGGGCGGACAAGGCGGTGGACATCCTGACGCGTAAGCGCCGCGTGTTCCGGCCGCAGCCCAGCTTCATGTACGTGCCCGAGCTGCCGGCCATCGAGTTCTACGACCGCGCCGCCTTCCCCTGGCTCGACGCCCTGGAGGCGGCGACCGCCGACATCCGCGCCGAGCTGGTCCAGGTGCTGGCCGACGGGCCGGCGGTGCTGGAGCCCTACGTTTCGGTCGACGGGATCCCGCAGGAGCGCTGGCGCGAGCTCAACAACTCTCGCCGCTGGGGCGTCTTCTATCTGTGGAAGGCCGGCGAGGCGGTGGCCGAGAACCTGGCGCGCTGCCCGAAGACGGCGCAGGCGCTGGAAGGTTGGCCGCAGTGCCGGCTGGAGGGTACCGGCCCCACGGCGGTGTTCTCGATCCTGGACGCGAAGACCCGCATCCCGCCCCATGTGGGCGTGAACAACGCCCGGCTGATCGTCCACCTGCCGCTGATCGTGCCGCCAGGCTGCGGCTTCCGGGTGGGGGCCGAGACGCGGCAATGGCGGCCGGGCGAGGCCTTCGTCTTCGACGACACCATCGAGCACGAGGCCTGGAACGACAGCGACCAGCCCCGCGCGGTGCTGATCCTCGACGTCTGGAACCCGGCGCTCTCGGAGCCGGAGCGCGAGATGATCACCGCGCTCACCGCCGGCGTCGGCGACTTCTACGGCGAGCTGCCAGCTTATGCGCGCGGGGCCGCCTAGCTCCTGCACGCGACCTGAACCGCGCCTAAACGCCGACCTCAGGCGTCCCTCACCTGCGACCCGCTAGCCTCTGGCCACGATCCGCGATCCTGCGGACGGTTTGAGGACGAGAGACGATCATGGCCAGCGCGGCCATCAAGTGGATGCTTCTGGACCATGCCGCCGAGCGGCCGGTGCAGGTGGGCGACGTGGTGTCGGTGGAAGCCGGCGGGATGCCGATCTTCCGCGTGGTGGGCCTGGCCGGGACAAAGGCGTGGCTCGACGACGAGATGGGCCGCGTGCGCCGGCTGACGTCGCTTGAGAGCTTCCGCTGGCGGGGCGCTGGCGCGGCTTAGGGCCCGCCGCCGCTGGCCCGCAGCAGGTTCACGAACTGGCGCCGGGTCTGCGGGCCGTAGGTCGCGAAAGAGGGGTTGGGCCGCTCGGCGTACTCGGCCTTTTCCCGCGCCACCACATCGCTCTCGACGTACTGGCGAACCGTCTTCGCATCCAGGCCGTAGGGCTTCACGGCGTTGAGCCCAAAGACCTTGGCGCGCAATTGCGGCGTCATCTTCGGATAGCCGTGCTTCGCCTGTAGTTCGTCCGAGATCTGGAAGGTCCGGAACGCCTGGATCTGGTCCTGCGGCGAGCCGTACCAGATCGAATCGGTGCCCCAGAGCACGTTGTCCTGGCCGACATGCTTGAACAGCTTGCCCAGCATGTGGGCGGCGCTGGTCGGGTCGCGCATCGACGCGAAGCGCCAGGTGGAGCCGAGCTCGGCGTAGACGTTCTCGTTCGGCCCGACTCCGGCTTCCTGCAGAGAGGTCACCAGCGCGTCGACGCCATCGGTGCGCTTCGGGTCGTAGGCGCCTTCCGCGCGGCCGACCACGTAGCCCGAGTGGTAGATCAGGAAGTTCATGTCGGGGAACCGCTTGGCGATCGGCCCGATGTCCTTGCAGGTGGAGTGCTCGTAGCTCTTCGGCCCGAACGGCAGGCCCTTGTGGATCGCGATGTTGCGGACCCCGAGCTTGCGGGCCTTCTCGACGAACTTGATCCCCACGTCGTCGGTCATCCAGAAGCCGTCACCGCTCGGACCCCACTGGGTATAGGTCTTGAAGGCGGTGACCCCGAAGCCCTTCAGCCGCTCCATGTCCTCCACGTCGCCGGGCTGGTTCGGGTTGACCCGGGCGTGCAGCAGGAGCCGCTTGGAGCCCTCCATCTTGTCGACGATGGCGCGGGTGGCGGCGGCCTCCTCGATGGTCAGTGGCTCGCCCTCGCGGGTGGAGGGGACGAACGACAGCACCATGATGTCGGTGTCGGAGTCCAGGAACACGTCCTTGATGAACTCCTGGCCGCTCAGGCAGCGAAGGTAGGCGCGGTCCTCGGGCCCCTTGGCGAGTTCGCACTGCGCCTTCTCGAACATGGAGAGGGGCTTGGCGCCCGCCGGCACCGTCTTCAGCCAGGCCCCGGTCGGGTTCACGAAGTGGCCCTGGACGTCGAAGATGAACTCGCGCTTGCCGAGTTCCGCCTTGGCGAGTTGCGGCTCGAGCGCCGCCTCCGCGGAGACCTCGAAATAGCCCCCACTGTGACCAGCGGCGGCGTGCGCGGCGTTGAAGGCCGCCAGGGTCGAGGCCGCGCCGCAGGCGCTGGTGAGGAACGTGCGCCGGGGGACGTTCAGCCGCCTGGCGAACCCGTCCGCGCGCTCCGAGGCCAGGTGGTTGGCGAAGTGCTCGCTGTCGGCGAGCGGGATCGGGACGAACTCCCCGTTCGAGGTGGCGTCCAGCTTGATCGGCAGCCGCCGTCCGTGGGGGTCGAGGTCGTCGTGCATGACGTGAGCTCCCGTGGCGTGGCGAAAGGGTGTGCGATCCCCCTTCGGTTGTCATCCCCCCGCTTGTCATCCCGGTCTTCGCCTGGCGGCGAAACCGGGATGACAAGCTAGGGGGTCGCCTTCGCCGCCTCGTATGCCGCCTTGATGAAGGCGTTCCGCGCCGCGCTCAGGTCGCGTCCGGTCGCCCTCGGCCAGGCGGCGTTGGTGACGATGATGATGCGGTCGTCGCGGAAGGTGGTGATCGACTGGCCGAAGATGCCGCGGGCCTCGTAGGCGCCGCTATCCGGCATCCACCAGAAGTAGCCGTAGCCGCGCTCGCGGGTCCCGCTGGTGATCTGCGGCGTGGTGGCCTCGGTGGTCCAGCCGGGCGGCAGGACCTGCTTCCTGCCGGCCTTGCCGCCGTCGAGGATGAACTGGCCGATGCGGCCGTAGTCGCGGAGCGTCACCGACAGGCAGCAGCCGCCGCGCTCGTGGCCGCCCAGGTCGGTCATCCAGATGGCGTCGCGCTCCATGCCGTAGGGCTTCCACAGCTTCTCGGAGGCGTAGCGTGCGAGGCTCTTGCCCGTGGCCTTGGAGACGAGGATCCCGACCAGGTCGGTCTCGCCGGTGTTGTAGTTGAACTTCGACCCCGGGGCGTTCTCGCGCGGCAGGCGGCGCATGTAGCTGACCATCGGGTTGACGCCTGGCTCGGCGTAGGCGGGGCCGCCGGCCTGGGCGACGTCGGACTTCGGGTCGGTGTAGTCCTCGTTCCACTTCACGCCCGAGCTCATCATCAGGAGCTGGCGCACGGTGACCCCGTCGTAGCCGGTGCCCTTGAGTTCAGGGATGTAGTCGGTGACGGGCGACGACAGGCTCTTGATCGACCCGTCCTGGATGGCGGCGCCGACCAGGGTCGATGTGACGGACTTGGCGACCGAGAACGAGGTCCAGCGGTCCTCGGGCTTGCGGCCCAGGCCGTACTTCTCAAGCACGATCTTGCCGTCCTTCAGCACCAAGATGCCCGAGACGTTGTAGGCGGCCATGTAGCTGTCGACGCTCCAGTCCTTGCCCTCGTGCGTCCAGGCCGGCGCGATCTCCCGGGCGGCCTTCGGGAGTGGGTGGACCTTGCCGCCGCGCTTCACGGTCTCGACCTTGAAGACGGTCTCGATCGACCGGTACCAGTCGGCCTGCTGCTGCGGCGTCCAGTTCAGGATCATCGGTGTGGTTGGCTTCAGCGCCACCTGGGCGGAGGCCGCCCCGCCAAACGCCAGCGCCGCCGCCAGCCCGAACACCATTGCACGCATGCCCAAAGCCTCCCCGATCTGGCCGGGGAGGCTAAGGGCGTTGGTTGGCGGAAGCTAGGCCGCCAGCGCGCGGGCGTATTCGGGGAGCGGGATCGCGCCCTCGCGCTCGGCCAGCAAGGCCTTCTCCAGCCGCACGTCACCTGAGCGGCGGGCGGCGGCGATCAGCGTCAGGTCCAGCACGTCGCGCTGGGCGTGGCTGCCGCCGAAGCGGTGGGTCTTGCTGCGTACGCCGCGCAGCAGCTCGACGGCCTTGGCGTAGGCGCCGTCGCCGAACGCGTGGATCGCCTGGATGGCCGGCAGGCCGGCCTCGCGCACGAAGTAGGCGTTGTCGCCGGGACCCTGAAGCGCGGCGGCCTGGGTCTCCAGGAGAGCGCGCGCCTGGTCCGAACGGCCGGCGCCCACGAAGGCCAGCATGGCGTGGGTGTCGACGAACGCTGACTGTCCCCGCGGCTCGCGGGCGAAGTTATCGGCCAGGCGGCCGAAGCGGTCGCCCACATCGACACCCAGCAGCTGGAGCCGCCACAGCATGGCCGCGGCGTCGACCATGTCGAAGGCGAAGGTCGTGCCCTCGCCGTAGATCGGGCCGTCGTACAGCTTCAGCACCTCGTCGGTCTCGCCCAGGCCCAGGTGGAAGAGGGCGGTGTGCCACCAGTTATGGACGCCCAGCTGCGCCTCGGGCTGCCAGGCAGAATTCTCGTGGCGCATCCAGCGGATGCCGTCGGCGTTGCGGCCCTGCATGACCATCACGTGGGCGACGGCGTGCTGGCCCCAGTTGTTGGTCGGCTCCAGCTCCACCGCCTCGCGGCCGGCCGCCTCGGCGCGGTCGTAGAGGCCAGTCTCCTCCAGGCCGAACGCCAGGAGGCCCTGGATCGCGTGCCAATCGGGCCGGCCGCGCGACCACGAAGGCAGGACGCGGGCGATCCGGTCGCGCAGCATCCGCGAGTCGCCCAGCAGGAAGTCCAGGGTCTGGCCGGCCTGCAGCGCCAGCACGTCGTGGGGATGGGCGAGCGCCACGTCCTCCATGATGCGCGCCGCCGCGCGGACCTCGCCCGCCAGCAGGCTGCCGATGGCGGCCACGTGGCCCGCCTCGCGGCTGTTCATCGGCAGGTCCTTGGCGATCTGGAACGCCGCGACGCCCATCGCCGCCACTTCCGTGTTGGCCGCGATCAGGGTCATCCAGGCCTTGAGCACGTGGGCCATGACGAAACGCGGGCTGTCGGCCAGCGCCTCTTCCAGCGGCGTGAAGCTGTCGCCCGCGTAGCAGTGGAAGCGTTCGCGCGCCGTCTGGTACAGTTCGGCGGCCCGGGCGCTCGCGCCCGTCATTTCCAGGCCATGGTGGTCCTTCACCGTCATCTCGATCTCCTAAGGTCTTGGGGCGGCGAGGGGTAAAGTGTCGGGCGGTCGCGCTCTAGCGGTCGCGCGGTCGGATTGGTGGTGGTCGAGTTTCGGTAGCGTTCTGAATATCTTGGGCTGAATTCGGACGGAGGCGGAAGGCGGATGTCGGACGGCGGCGCGCCAAAAACTGTACCCGCGGTACAGTCCGAGCCGCGCACGAAGGGCGCGCGGACCCGCGAGCGGATCCTCGAGCTTGCCTACGAGAGCGTGATCCGCAAGGGCTTCGCGTCCACTTCCATCGAGGAGCTGGTCGAGGCGGCGGGCATCACCAAGAGCGGCTTCTTCTACCATTTCAAGGACAAGACCGACCTCGCCCGGCAGCTCATCGAGTCCTACACCCAGCGCAACGCGACGTTCCTGGACACGCTGGCGCGGCGGGCGCGCGAGCTGTCCGACGACCCGCTGCACAGCTTCCTGGTGTTCCTGAAGCTCTACGCCGAGGAGATGGAGGAGATGACCGTCGGCCACCCCGGCTGCATGGTCGCCACCGTTACCTTCCAGGACCAGTCGTGGGACCGCGGCGTGCGCCAGCTGGTGATCGACCAGGTGACCGACTGGCGCGGAACGTTCCTGGACTGGCTGGAGGAGATCGCCGCGGTCTATCCCCCCAAGGGCAAGGCCAGCCTGGACGACCTGGCCGACGCGATCCTGGCGTTCACCTACGGGGGCATGACCATCGCCCGCGCCCTGGGCGACGCCAAGACCATCAGCCGCCAGACCATGATGTTCCGCGAGACGGTGCGGCTGCATTTCCTGGGCGCCTGAGGTTCCCAAGAGCGGCGGCGAACGCTAACCGGGGGTCATGGCCGAGTTCGATTTCGATGCGGTGGTCGTGGGGGCGGGCGCCGTGGGGTTGGCCTGCGGCTATGCGCTGGCGCGGCGCGGGCTTGTCGTCGCAGTGCTGGAGCAGGACGAGGCGATCGGCCAGGGCGTCTCGTCGCGCAACTCCGAGGTCATCCACGGCGGGCTCTACTATCCGACCGGCTCCTTGAAGGCGCGGCTGTGCGTCGAAGGCCGGCGGATGCTCTACGCCTTCTGCGACGCCCACCACGTGGAGTTCGACCGCTGCGGCAAGCTGGTGGTCGCCGGTCCGGGCGACGAGGGCCGGCTGGAGGAGATCCTCGAGCAGGCCCACGCCAACGACGTCGAGGGCATGGAGCAGCTGACCAAGGCCCAGGCCCTGGCGCTGGAGCCCGAGCTCGCCTGCGACGGCGCGCTGCTCAGCCCCGAGAGCGGGGTGTTCGAGAGCCACGCCTACATGCTGGCCCTGCAGGGCGAGATCGAGGCGGCCGGCGGGGCGGTGGTGCTGGCCACCCCGTTCGCGGGCGCGACGCCCCTGGATGGCGGCGGCTTCCAGGTCGCGGCCGGCGGCGCGGAGCCCACGACCTTGACCTGCCGCTACCTGGTCACGGCCCCCGGACTGTCGGCGCAGGCGGTGGCGGCGGACATCGAGGGGTTCCCGGCGGCGCAGATCCCGAAGGGCCACTTCGGCAAGGGCGTCTACTTCCGGCTGACCGGCAAGGCGCCGTTTCAGCGGCTGATCTACCCGCCGCCGATCCCGGGCGCGCTCGGCACCCACTACCGCCGCGACCTGGGCGGGCAGGGCGTGTTCGGGCCCGACCTCAGCTTCGTGGACGCGCCGGACTACTCGGTCGACCCGGCCAAGGCCGACGAGTTCTACCGCTACATCCGCAAGTTCTGGCCGGGCCTGCCGGACGGCGCGCTCAGCCCCGATTACGCCGGCGTGCGGCCCAAGCTGCATGGGCCGGGCGAGCCGCAACCGGACTTCCGGATCGACGGCGCCGACGTGCATGGACTGCCGGGGCTGGTGGCGCTGTTCGGCATCGAGAGCCCGGGGCTGACGTCTTCGCTGGCGATCGGGGAAGAGGTGGCGAAGCGGCTGGGGCTCCAAACGAGCGTTTGAATTTCGCTTCCGACGCCGCATAGTCACCAACGGAGGACGCCCATGAAGAACCGCATCACCGAGCTGCTCGGCGTGAAGTACCCGATCGTGCAGGCGCCGATGGGCTGGATCGCGCGGTCGCAACTGGCGAGCGCCGTGTCGAACGCGGGCGGTCTGGGTATCATTGAGACGTCGTCCGGGCGCCTCGACGAGGTGCGCGAGGAGGTGAAGAAGATGAAGACCCTCACGGACAAGCCGTGGGGGATCAACGTGGCGCAGGCGTTCGTGCGCGACCCCGACATCGTGAGCTTCGTGGCCGACCAGGGCGTGAAGTTCGTCACCACTTCGGCGGGCGACCCCAACCGCTACTGCGAGGCGCTGAAGGGCAAGGGGCTGACGGTGTTCCACGTGGTGCCGTCGCTGGCGGCGGCCGAGAAGGCGATCGCGGCGGGGGTCGACGGGCTGGTGGTGGAGGGCGGCGAGGGCGGCGGCTTCAAGAACTCGCGGGAAGTCGCCACGATGGTGCTGCTACCGCTGGTGGCCTCGAAGACCACGTTGCCGATCATCGCTGCGGGCGGGATCACCGACGGGCGCACCATGGCCGCGGCCTTCGCGCTGGGGGCCGAGGGCGTGCAGATGGGCACCCGCATGGTCTCGGCGGCCGAGAGCCCGGTGCACCAGAACTGGAAGGACATGATCGTGAACGCCAAGGAGACGGACACCGTCTTCCTGAACCGCCACGGCCCCGGCCCGGCGCTGCGTGCGCTGCGCACCGAGAAGACCACGAAGTTCGAACTGGAGCCGCCAGCCAACATCATGGCCGAGTTCGGCAATGCGTTGGACCTCTACTTCGGCGGCGACATGGAGGCGGCGATCGCGCTGTCGGGCCAGGTGGCCGGGCGCATCGACAGCGTGAAGCCGGTGGCCCAGATCATCCGCGAGACGGTGGAGGAGTTCGAGGCGGTGACGGCCGACCTCGGCAAGCGGTACGGCCGCGTCGGCGAGCCGGCCTGATGCCGGGCGCAGGCGGCGCGGCGAAGGTCTTTGCAGGCCTCACCGCCGTCGTGATCCTGTTCCAGCTGGCGCTGGCCGCTGGAGCGCCGTGGGGCGCCTACGCCATGGGTGGCGCGTTCCCGGGGACCTATCCGCCGGCGATGCGGGTCGCTGCGGTCGTGCAGGCCGCGATCCTGGCCGGCGTGGCGGCGATCGTGCTGGCGCGCGGCGGCGTCGCGTTCCCAACGTGGCGGCCGCGCCTGCTGGCGTGGGCCGTGGTCGCGTTGCTGGCGGTGGGCGTGGTCCTGAACCTGATCACGCCCAGCGGCATGGAGCGGCTGATCTGGGCGCCGGTGGCGGCCCTGCTGTTCCTCTGCGGCCTGCGGGTCGCGCTGAGCCGCTAGGCTTCGGGCGCTTCGCCTTCCCAGACCACGTGGCCGTCCTCGTCGTCGCGGATGACAGCGGCCTCGGCGCGACCCGCGAACAGGGCGCCCTTGGCATGGTCGATCGCGGCGTGTTCGTCGCGGCTCCACGGCACGTTGTGGGTTCTGCCGCCTTCGAGCTTGAACTCGATGTGCAACATGATGCCGGCATCATACGCCTGTCGGCGCGGTTGCGCTAATTCGCCAGCGCCGCCTTCGGCGCCACGCGCAGCACCCGGCCGCGGTCGTTGTCGGTGGTGACGTAGAGCGCGCCGTCGGGGCCGACGACCACGTCGCGCAGGCGCTCGCCGACCTCGGTCAGCAGGCGCTCCTCGCCTACCACCTTGTCGCCGTTCAGGGTCAGGCGGGCGAGGTGTTTGGCGCCCAGGCCCGTGACGAAGAGGCTGCCCTTCCAGGCGGGCGCGGCGTCGGCGTCGTAGAAGGCCATGCCGCCGGGCGCGATCACGGGATCCCAGTAGTAGACGGGCTGCTCCATGCCGGCCTTCTGGGTGGCGCCCTCGCCGACCGGGCCTCCGGCGTATTCGATCCCGTAGGTGATCGTCGGCCAGCCGTAGTCCTTGCCCTTGCGCACGATGTTCAGCTCGTCGCCGCCGCGCGCGCCGTGCTCGACCTCCCAGAGCTCGCCGGTCTTGGGGTTGAGCGCCGCGCCCAGGATGTTGCGGTGGCCGATGGAGAAGATCTCCGGCTTCACGCCCGGCTTGCCGACGAACGGGTTGTCGCTGGGGATCGAGCCGTCGGCGTTGATGCGCACCACCTTGCCCAGCGTGCCGTCCATGCGCTGGGCCTGCCTGCGGCCCTCCGTGATCGAGCGCTCGCCGCCGGTGATGAAGAGGGCGCCGTCGCGGCCGAAGACCAGCCGGCCGCCGTAGTGCTTGGTGGAGGCCAGCGACGGGGTCTGGCGGTAGATGACCTGGACGCCCTCGAGCCGCGGCGGGCCGGCGCCCAGCACCAGCTTGCCGCGCGCGACGGCGGCGTGGTTGGTCCCGTCGCCCTTGGCCTCGGCGTAGGCGAGGTAGACGAGGCCGTTCTCGGCGAACTTCGGGTCCAGCGCGAGGCCCAGCAGGCCGCCCTGATCGCGGGCGTCGACGGCCGGTACGCCGGTGATGGGCTCGGACAGCTTGCCGCCCTTGAAGAGGCGCAGGCGGCCGGGCCGCTCGGTGATCAGGAGGCCGCCATCCGGGAGGAACGCGAGGCCCCAGGGCTTGGAGAGGCCGGTGACGTAGTCGCTGACCTCGTACGCGACGTTCGCCTTCATCTCCGGCGCACGGGTCTGGCCGACGAAGGCGGGCTTCTGGCCCCTGCCGTTCGGCGCGCGGCCCTCGACGGAGCCGTCGGTCGGTTGCGCCTGGTCCTGGCAGGCTGCCAGGAGGGTGGCCGCGGCCGCCAGCATCAGCGTCTTCATGGGCCTCCTCGTCTTCAGGTTCTCAGCAGAGCGGCGAGCGCGTCGTTCGGTTGCGCGCCTTCGAGATGGATCAGCGCCCACACGGCGAAGACCAGCAACGGCCAGCGGCCGCCGTCGACGCCCATCCGCCGGGCGGCGTCGGGGACGAGGCGGCGCACGGCCTCGACCTTGCCGAGGTTGCGGGCGAGGTCGGCGGCGCGGGGCGCGATCCAGGCCTCGACCGGCACCGTGAAGCCCTGCTTCTTCGCCCACGGCTCGGCGGCCGGGCACACCCGCTCCAGCCATTTGCGCAGCAGCCACTTGCCGTAGCCGCCCCGCACCTTGAACCGGTCGGCCAGCGGCCAGGCGAAGGCGGCGACCTCGGGGTCGAGGAACGGCGTGCGGCCCTCCAGCCCGTGGGCCATCAGGCAGCGGTCCAGCTTGAGCAGCAGGTCGGCGGGCAGCCAGGTGGTGACGTCGGCCCACTGCGCTTCCTGCAGGCGGGTGAGCCCGGGCGGAGGACGCGCCGCCTCGCGCCACGCGGCCAACACCTCTGGCCTTGCACCCCGCGGCTCGGCTGGCCGCCCGCCGAGCAAGGCGGGCCGCAGGGCGCGGCGGTAGCGGCCGTAGCCGCCGAACAGCTCGTCGCCGCCTTCGCCCGTCAGCACGACGGTGAGCGTGCCTTTGGCCGCCTCGGCGAGCTTGTAGGTGGGCAGCGTGGCGTAGTCGGCGGTCGGGTCGTCCAGCGCCCAGGCGACCTGCGGCAGGACCCGCCAGAAGTCGGCCTCGCCGAAGTTGGTCTCGCGCCAGTCGAGGTCCAGCGCCCGGGCGACCTTCTCGGCTGCCGCCCGCTCGTCCTTCGCGCCCGGCGCGTCGAAGCCGCAGGTGAAGGCGGTCACCGGCCGCTCGTTGAGCCGCGCCATCAGGGTGGCGATCGCCGCGGAGTCGATGCCGCCGGAAAGGAACAGGCCGTAGGGGACGTCGGAGCGCTGGTGGACCCGGACGGAGTCTTCGAGCACGGCGTCGAGCTTCTTAAGCAGCGCCGCTTCGTTGTCGCCAGGCGAGGCGCGGTCCCGTGGGAGCGGCGCGCTTCGATGCTGGCTCACAATCCGGCCGTTCCGCACCTCGACCACCTCGCCGGGCGCGAGCCGGCGGAGGCCCTGGAACAGCGTGCGCTCGTTCAGCACGTAGTTGAGGTCGAGGAGTTCGCGGGCAGCGCCCTCGTCCAGCACCTTCTGCATCATGCCCGCGGCGAAGAAGGCGCGCGGCTCGGAGGCGAAGGCGAGGCCGCCCCTGTGCTCCATGATGTAGAGCGGCTTGATCCCGAACGGGTCGCGGGCCAGCCAGGCGCGGCCGTCGGCGCCGAGCAGGCACAGGGCGTACATGCCGCGCAGGCGTCGGAAGGCGGCGTCCCCCTCGCGGGCGTAGAGATGCAGCAGGGGCTCGAAGTCGGAGCCGGTGGCGAGCACGTCGCCGAGGCCGTGCTCGGCGGCCAGCTCGACGAAGTTGTAGATCTCGCCATTGCCGATGACCGTGCCGCCCGCGGCGTGCAGCGGCTGCCAGCCACCCTCCAGGTCGATGATCGACAGCCGTGCGTGGGCCAGGGCCGCTCCGGCCGCCTGCTCGAGGCGCACCCCGTCCGGACCCCGGTGGCCCAGGGCGCGGATCATCGGCTCGGCGGTGGTCTCCTCACCCCCGAGCACCCCGGCAATGCCGCACATCAGGAGACCCCAAACTCGGCGAAGAGCGTCTTCCACTGGGCGACGACCGCGGCCTCGGAGAACTCGGCCTCGACGCGCCGGGCTCCGGCGGCGATGACGTCCTGGCGCAGCCCGTCGTCGGCGAGCAGGCGTTGGACGCCCGCGGCCAGGGCGTCGGCGTCATCGATGGGGACGAGCAGGCCGTCCTTGCCGTCCTGGATCAGCGCCTTCGGCCCCTGGCTCTCGGCGGCGACCACCGGAAGCCCATGCGCCCAGGCCTGGATCACCACATTGCCCAGCGGCTCATATCGCGACGGGAACACGCAGAGGTCGGCGGTCCGGTAGAGCGCCGAGGCGTCGGTGCGCCAGCCGAGGAAGCGGACGCGGTCGGACACGCCCAGCGCCTCGGCCATGCCCTTGAGCTTGGCCTCCAGGGCTCCTACGCCCGCGATCCAGAGGAAGGCGTCCGGCAGCTTTGTGAGCGCCTGCAGGCTCACGTCGTGCGCCTTGGCCTCATGCAGGCGACCCATGGCGAGCAGCAGCGGGACGTCGTCAGGCGTGGCGAGGCTGGCGCGGGGCACCGGCGCGCCCTGGGGCGGCGCGGCGGCGAAGTTGGGAATGCAGGTGACGCGGCCGGCGGGCCAGCCCTGGCCCACGATCCACTCGGCGATGTCCTCGGTGTTGGCCACCAGGTGGTCGAAGTTCTTGTAGTACTTGAGGCTGTAGTACCCGCCGAGCCGGCCGATCCGCGCCCAGGGCCCCCGCGGCGTGTGCCGCGCGGCCCGGTTCATCCAGGCGAGCGCCACCTTGGTTTGCTGGAGCGCGGCGAAGCCGGCGGCCCCGGTCCTCGTCAGGATGTCGATCGGGCCACCGAACCGCAGCACCTTCACCGGAACCCCGGCGGCCTTCAGCTGCGCTTCGCGGTTCGCGTTGCCGCGCATCGCGGCGGCTTCCGGCACGCCCGCGCGCTTCAACGCCTTCACGAGGTCGACGAAGTAGGTCTCCGCGCCGCCTTCGCCGGCCGTTCCCAGGAGGTGCAGGACGCTCATCGCGGGTGCGACCCTAGCGCTTGAATTGGCTGCGCCCAAGCGCTTGAAGCGGAGGCCATTGGCCCCTATAAACCGCGCCTCGCGCGACGAGCGCCCTGGCTTGGCTGGGTAGCTCAGCTGGTTAGAGCGGTGGATTCATAACCCACAGGTCGGCGGTTCGAGCCCGCCCCCCGCCACCAGGGCGCCGTCGCGCGAATATCCTTAACACCGTAATGTTCCCTAGGGACGTCGCCGTAGGGGATCGTCCCAAATGGCGGGCGGTCCTGGCTCTGGGCAAGTTCTCCCCAAGACCTGGGAGGCCTTCAGATGTCCGAGATGTCCGCTTTCGTCGCCCGCACGGCCTTCACGGCCGAGCCGATCTTCCTGGCGATCTCGCCCAGCGGCGAGCACGACTGGGTGCAGGATCCTTCGCGGGCGACGCCCTTCCCCTCCGTGCGCGAGGCCACCCGGCTGGCGATGCGGCTGCCGGCCCGGCTGCGCGCCTATGGCCTGCTGCGGCGCTGCGAGGGGCAGGCCTAGGCGGCGTTTCGTCGGTCTTCCGCGGGCTGCTCTTCGGCCGTCGTGTCGGGCGTGTTGATCGTGAGCAGCGCCTCGTAGCCCTGCTCCTCGGCCTTGTGCGCCGCCTTGCTGGCGGCGGCGACCGCGGCGTCGAGCGTCGAATAGGGGCCGAACTGCTTGCCGTTCAAGCCGACCCTCCAGACGCCGTTCAGGAAGTCGACTGTGTAGTTCACCTGCGGCATGGCGGGCCCTTTCCCCCACTGTCATCGGATCGTCGCTGATTCGAGGGCCGCTGCGAATCCCATGTTCGGTGAAAAAACGCCCCCGGGCGTGGGCCCGAGGGCGTTCCTTCAGATCAGGCGTCTGAACGGCTTAGCGGATCAGGCCGGCGCCGAACAGCTTGCTGGCCGAGCCCAGCGAGGCGCCCGACTGGTCGCGGTCCTTCAGCGTGCCGCCGAACGTGTAGCGGAAGCCGATACGGACGGTGTCGGCGTTGGCGCTCAGGTCGTCCGAGTCGGCGTGGTCGTAGCCGGCCACGACGCTGAACGGGGTGTCGGCGAACTGGTACTCGGCCTCGACGCCGGCGTTCCAGGTGTCGACGTTGGAGACGCCGGAGGCGTCCAGCGTGGCGTAGCCCAGCGACCCGGTCAGGCGGAAGTTCTCGGTGGCGAAGTAGCGGACCTCGCCGCGGACGGCCCAGATGTCGGCGTCGAACAGGTCGTCGACGTTGCCGTAGCCGGCCTGGCCGTAGAGGCTGGTCTGGCCGTTGATGTTGGCCTGGCCCTCGAGGCCGACGCCCCAGACGGTGATGTCGTCGCTGGTCTCGGCGCCGGCGAAGCCGCCGACGAGGCCGTTCCCGACCTTGGTGTTCAGGTGCAGGGTGGCGCCGGCCGAGGTGTCGTCGCC
Organism: Phenylobacterium sp.; assembly: GCF_036402295.1. Lineage (GTDB taxonomy): Bacteria > Pseudomonadota > Alphaproteobacteria > Caulobacterales > Caulobacteraceae > Phenylobacterium. The sequence goes on along the minus strand of NZ_DASWTE010000346.1, from coordinate 3,478 downwards.
GTCGTAGTTGGTGATCGCGCCGTCGACCTGGGCGCCCAGCTTGCCGGCGTCGAACCGGACGGCGCCTTCGAGCTGGTAGGTGTCGAGGTCGGCGTCGAGGCCGGCGGCGTCCAGGTCGGTACGGCCGTAGTTGGCGCCGACATGGCCGACGGTTTGCGCGCTGGCGGCCACAGCCGACCCGAGGAAGGCCACGACGGCAGCCGCGGCGAAGAGGTTCTTTTTCATTGGAATCCCAAAAACTAACGAAGGGCGGCGCACCTAGTGACGCTCGCCGGCCGCCTCAAGGCCGAGCTCGCCGATGAACGGTTGTTGCACGACGGTGCGCCATTTGTGCAACGTTCATGTCGTCTCTCGGACGTAACTTGGTACGTCTTGCCAGAACGGCGTTTTTCGAAGGCGAAGTCCTCCGCCCCGATTTCGCGCCTCGGGCGAACTTCCGAAGCGTCTGGCACGCAGATTGTCTCGTAACGCGTTAGGTGAGCCGCAACGGCACACCGTTCGCCGAGGGAGAGACCTCATGACGCTTTCGGTTGTTGTCGCCCGTACGAACATCGACGGGATCGAGTACCTGGAAGAGGGCGCCCGCGCCGTCTGGACCCGGATGTCGGAGCGCGCCCAGCACTTCCCGACCGTGCGTGAAGCCACCCGCGTGGCGATGCGCCTGCCGAGCCGCCTGCGCGCCTACGCCCTGCCGATCCACTAGGGGCGTGGTTATCGGGGCGTCGCTTCGCCCCACTCGTTCCACCCCGCAAACCGCGGGGTGCGAGGCAGGTACATGCTTTCGTGCCGGCGCACGGTGAAGCCTGCGGCCTCGATGGCCGAGGTCACCGGACGCGTCAGATGGCAGCCGCCGGCGATGCGTTTCCAGACAGGCTCGATCCGCCTCTGCCACTTCGCCACGTCGGCGTCGGGCGAAAGGCCGTGTTCGCAGTACAGGAACCGTCCGCCTGGCTTCAGCACCCGGCGCGCCTCGCTGAGCGCCGCAGCCGGCGTGTGCACCGAGCAGAGCGTGAAGGTGCACACCACACAGTCGAAGCTCCCCGCCTCGAACGGCAGGGCCTCGGCGGTCCCGTCCTCCACGCGCACCGACAGCCGCGGATCGCGCGGCGCCGCCTCGGCGATGGCGCGCAGCTCGGGCGCCGGGTCGACGCCGGTCACGCTCTCGACCTTGCCCGGGTCGTAGAGGCCGAGGTTCAGCCCCATCCCGATCCCCAGCTCCAGCACGCGGCCCTCCGCGGCCGGCACGACCTTGGCGCGCTGCTTCATGATCGGCGGCGCGGCGCAGGCGCACTTCAGAAGGCGCGGCAGGACGAAGCGGTCGTATAGCGAGGCCATGGGGCACCATGGCGGGTCTAGCGCGGCTCGTACACCTTGGGCGCGGGCGCGATGGCCACCGGGCCGAGTGTGGTCTGCCCGGCTTCGAAGTTGAGGGTGGCGCGGGCGAGGTCGCCGTTCTCGCGGGCTTCGGCGACGGCGGCTGCGGCGGCGGCGCGGTCCTGCGGGATGGCGCCGGTCTCGCCCAGGGTGGCGAGGGCGCGCGGGGCCTGGCGCAGCGATACGTCCAGCACGCCCACTGCGCGGCCGTCGGAGCCCACGCCCAGCGAGCCCGAGTTCACGCCGACCAGGGCGTCGCCGGCCGTCAGTCCGCCGCGCTTCACGTCCATCCGCCCGCCGGCGCGGGCCCAGGCGCGCACCGCCGACGGCCAGTCCTCGCCGCGCAGGGCGCTGGCCCTGGAGAGCCGCCCGTCCCATTCGATGGAGATCGGCTTCTCCCCGGCGATGCGGCCCAAGAGGCCGGTGAGCCGGCCCTTGCCGTTCTTGACCGAGAGCCAGACACCCGCCTCGTCGCCCACTTCGCTCGGGGCCTGGCGCAGGTGGAACTCGACCCGTTCGGCGCCTTGCAGGCTGAAGGGCTGCGCCCCCGCTGCCGGCTGGAAGGCCAGGTCCACGCCCTCGAAGGAGATGTTGGGCGGCACGTTCTGGAGGTGACTGAGGCTTGCGCGGATCAGCTTGCCGCTGACTACGACGGGTCCGCCGACCGGCCGCGTGAAGGTCAGGCCCTGCGGGGCTGCGACCACCCAGTGCGTGGGTGCGTGCATGTACGCCTGGGCCTCGAGCACCGGCGCGTCCAGCGCCCAGCCGGAACGGTCGCGCACATGGGCTTCGGTGAGGGAGATGTTGAGGCGGAACGGGTAGCCGCCGATGCCGCGATCCCTCCAGCTGACCTCGTAGCCGGCCTTGCGCAGCGCCGCGACCGCGGTGTCCATGCGCGCGCGCGCCTCGCCGCGGGCCCAGAGCCAGCCGGCCGTCCAGCCCAGGATGGCGACGAGGAACAGGCCGAGCGCGAGATAGAGACGGATGCGGCTCGGTTTGCGGGGCGTGGACGGATCGGGCACAGACATTCGCACGTGTGAGAGTGAGCGGGGCGGGATGGCGTCGGAACGCTGGGTGTTCGGCTACGGTTCGCTGATGTGGCGGCCGGGGTTCCCGTTCGAGGAGCGTCGAGGCGCTACCTTACACGGCCGCCGGCGCGCCTTCTGCATCTATTCCGTGCACCATCGGGGCACTTACGAACGACCCGGCCTGGTGCTGGGCCTGGCGCCGGGCGGCGCGTGCCGCGGCATCGCCTATCACGTGGACGAGGCGGAGTGGGACGCGGTCTACGCCTACCTCCTGGAGCGCGAGCAGCCCACCGAGACCTACATCGAGGCGCGCAGGTTCGTGCGGCTGGACGACGGACGTCGCGTGGAGGCGCTGTGCTTCCTCTCCGACATCATGCACGCCCAGTGGGCGGGAACGCTCAGCATGGAGCGCCAGGCCGAGCTGATCGCCGGCGCGACCGGGCTCTCGGGCCGCAACGTCGACTATCTGCGAGACCTCGTGGAACACCTGCGCGAAATGCGGGTGCGCGACTCGGGGATGGAACGGCTGCTGCGGTTGGTGGAGCACCGGGAGGTCGGTGCCTGATGCGCCAGCACGCGCGTCGGCGCAACGACGGGAACCAGACTTTCCATACGTCCGCGAAGGGTGGAAAGGGGACACGAGGTGGTGCAGCTTGGCTTTGGCCCAGGTTGCCGCTTGGGCAGCGATGGGAGTCCAAAGTTGCGTCGTGTGATCGTGGTCTTTTCACTAATGGCGGCGACCGCGACGCCAGCGCTTGCCTGTGCGCCGATCAATTATGTGGATACGACAGCGACGGCTCGGGTGCGCACCCCGAGCGGCGTCTCTCGGTCAATCATCGTTGAGGCGAGTGGTGACCGCTTGCGTCTAGAGTACGCAAGTCGCCGCAGCCCAACTGGCCGTGTGGCGGTCGTCGGGATGGTCGATTCGACAGAGGTCTTTTGGTTTGCGCTTGGTCGTGGCGCCCCACCCGCTGCGCACAAGACTTCATGGGAATCGGTCCACGCCGCCATAGGTCTGCCACCACCGCGCACGCTGTGGGATCGATACGCGGCGGATTGGGCTCCAGCCCGTAAGT
>NZ_DASWTE010000345.1:0-32925 GCF_036402295.1 Phenylobacterium sp. | reverse complement strand
GACCGACCTCAAGGTCGAGCTGGACCTGGCCCGGCGCGAGCTGGACGCCACCGCGGCGCGCCTCGTGGAGGACGGCCTTGCGGCCTGGGGCGGCGGCGAGGCCGAGGACCGGGCCCTGATCGTCCGCGGCCGCGCCAACCTGCTGGAGGACAGCGGGGCGGCTGAGGACCTGGAGCGCGTGCGCTCGCTGTTCGAGGACCTGGAGCAGAAAGAACAGCTGATCGGCCTGCTGGACGGGGTGTCCACGGCCCAGGGCGTGCGCATTTTCATCGGCGCCGAGACCCGACTCTTTTCCCTTTCCGGTTCCGCTGTGATCGCGGCGCCCTATATGACGGGCTCGCAGAAGGTCGTGGGCGCGATCGGCGTGATCGGCCCCGCCCGACTGAACTATGCCCGGATCATTCCGTTGGTGGACTACACCGCCCGCGTGCTTGGCCAGGTGATGAACGCGTAAGGGTCCAAGAGAAGAGATGTCCGAAGACAACACGCCCGCCGACTTCGAAGCGGATGGCGACGAAGGCAACGCCAACATCGACTCCCTGCTGGCCGAGATCCAGAGCCTCAAGGAGCAGGTGCTCCGCTACGCCGCCGAGGCCGAGAACACCAAGCGGCGCGCCGAGCGCGAGATGAACGACGCGCGCGCCTACGCCATCACCAAGTTCGCCCGCGACCTGCTGGACGTAGCCGACAACCTGTCGCTCGCCATCGCCTCGCACCCGCCAGACTCGGGCGATGCGACGTTGAAGAGCTTCATCGAGGGCGTGGAGCTGACCGAGAAGAAGCTCCTGAGCGCCTTCGAGAAGAACGGCCTCGCGAAAGTGAGTCCGGCGAAGGGCGAGAAGTTCGACCCGCACAAGCATCAGGCCATGATGGAGCAGGTGGACGCCGACGTCGCTGCCGGCTCGGTGATCCAGACCCTGCAATCCGGCTACGAGCTCCTGGGCCGGCTCGTGCGTCCGGCCATGGTGGTGGTCGCGGCCAAGGGCTCCGGCGCCAATGCGGCGAAGCCGGATGCCACCGCCGCCAACCCCTACGCCGCCGGCGAGGGCGACGCGGGCGAGCAGGGCGGGTCGGTCGACACGCGGGCGTAGAGGTTTCCGACCGACTCCCCCCAGGCGGGAGCGGCATTGACATATCGGCGGTATTCTAATCTCCTGGTCCAACCGGGGGGCCGGAGGGCTCGCCATGGGGCGATCGACGATTCTCGCGGCTGCTGCGGCGGCTGCGCTTGCGGCATCGCCGGTCGCCGCGGCCGAAACCGTAAACCTGGTGCTCCAGACCCGCGTCGACGCGGACGCGGGCTCTGAGGTCTTCCTGGCGGACTTCGCGTCGCTGGACTCGTTCCTGGCCTCGGGCTCGGGCGGCGAGGGCGGGTCGTTCATCGGCCTCAACATCGCCGGCGACTACAGGATCGCCGGCTTCGACATCTACAACGACACCCCGTACCTGCTCCTGCAGACCCGCGCCGACACTGGCGGAGGGTCGGAGCTGTTCCTGGCGGACTTCGACTCGCTGGACTCGTTCCTGGCCTCGGGCTCAGGCGGCGAGGGCGGGGCGTTCATCGGCATCAACATCGCCGGGGACTACGAGGTCGCCGGCTTCGATATCTATAACGACAAGCCTTTCCTGCTGTTGGAGACCCGCGCCGACACGGGTGCGGGGTCCGAGCTGTTCCTGGCCGACTTCACCTCGCTGGCCTCGTTCCTGGCCTCGGGCTCAGGCGGCGAGGGCGGGTCGTTCATCGGCATCAATATCGCCGCCGACTACAAGGTCGCCGGCTTCGACATCTTCGAGGACAAGCCGTACCTGCTCCTGCAGACCCGCGCCGACACGGGTGCGGGGTCCGAGTTGTTCTTGGCGGACTTCGCGTCGCTCGACTCGTTCCTGGCCTCCGGCACAGGCGGCGAGGGCGGGGCGTTCATCGGCATCAACATCGCCGGGGATTACGAAGTCGCCGGCTTCGACATCCTCGCCAAGCCGGACCCCATACCCGAACCGGCCACCTGGGCGGTGATGCTGCTGGGCTTCGGCGCCGTCGGTCTGGCGCTGCGGCGGCGGACGCTGCGCGCGGCCTGACACCGATTGCCGGCGACGCCTGCCGGCCCCGCGGGGCGTTTTGCTGTGGGAGACGGCGGCCATCCCCTTTCCCAGGCTTGCGAAATCGCTAATGTCCGCAGTCCCCTCCCTTCGGGGCGTGTGCGGTTCGGGGTGATTCGGCCGTGCGCGATTGGTGAGCCGGGACCGACATGAAGCTGACGATCGAACGCGCCGCGTTGCTCCGCGCGCTGGGACATGTGCAAAGCGCGGTGGAGCGCCGCAACACCATCCCGATCCTGTCGAACGTGCTGCTGTCGGCAGAACGCGACCGGCTGACCTTCTCGGCGACCGATCTCGACCTGGAGATCATCGACGAGGCGCTGGCCCAGGTGGACCAGCCGGGCCAGATCACCGCGCCCGCCCACACCCTCTACGAGATCGTCCGCAAGCTGCCTGAAGGCGCGGACGTGAGCCTTGCCTTCACCGGCGACGACCCGCGCCTTACCGTGGCCGCCGGCCGCTCGCGCTTCAACCTGCCGGTGCTGCCGGCCGGCGACTTCCCGGTGATGTCGGCCGATGGGTTCGCGGGCGCGATGGAGGTGGACGTCACCGACCTCATCCGGCTGATCGACAAGACCCGCTTCGCCATCTCGGCCGAGGAGACGCGCTACTACCTGAACGGCCTCTACGTGCACTCGGTGGTGATCGACGGCAGCCCGCGTCTGCGCGCCGTGGCCACCGACGGCTCGCGGCTGGCGCTGGCCGACATGCCCGCCCCGGAAGGCGCCGCCGGCGCGCCGGGCGTCATCGTGCCCCGCAAGACCATCAACGAGGTCCGCCGCCTGCTCGACGACGCCGGCGAGAACGTCGCCCTGCAGATCAGCGCCCAGAAGGTGCGCTTGGAGATGAACGGCGCGGCGCTGACCTCCAAGGTCATCGACGGCAACTTCCCGGACTATGCGCGCGTGATCCCCAAGGACAACAACCGCACGGTCATGGTCGACGCCAAGCTGTTCGCCCAGGCGGTGGACCGCGTCGCCACGATCTCGGCCGAGAAGAGCCGCTCGGTGCGCATGGCCATCGAGGCGGGTCGCGTGGTGCTGACGGTCCGCAACATGGAAGCCGGCCAGGCGGTGGAAGAGCTGGAGATCGACTACGACGGCGAGCCTTTCGAGCTCTCGTTCAACGCCCGCTACCTGCTGGACATCACCGACCAGATCTCTGGCGGCTCGATGGAGCTCCGCTTCGGCGGCCCCAACGACCCGGCGCTCGTGCTCGATCCCTCGGACGCGGATGTGCAGTACATCCTGATGCCGCTGCGGGTGTAGGCCCCGCCATGCTGCGCCGGCTCGTCGCGCAGTTTGCCGAGCGGCGGGCGGACGCCCTGCATGACCGCGGGATGGCCTGCTCGGAGGCCGGCGACAAGGACGGCGCGCTCGCGAACTATCTGCGGGCTGTGGAGCTCGATCCGGAGCGCCCGGCTACGCTCTACAACATCGGCCTCGTCTACAAGTACCGCCAGGACTGGCGGAATTCGCTCAAGTACAACCTCCGCTCATTCGAGCTGCAGCCCGACAACGAGTCGACCTGCTGGAACCTCGGTATCGCAGCGACCGCGCTGGGCGACTGGGCGACGGCGCGGAAGGCCTGGGCCGCCGCCGGCATCGAGGTCGAGGCCGGAGAGGGGCCGATCCTCGACAACTTCGGCATGTCTTGCGTGCGTCTCAATCCCGATGACAAGGCCGAGGTGGTCTGGGTGCGGCGCATGGATCCCGTTCGCGCACGGGTCCTAAGCGTGCCGCTCCCTTCGTCAGGCGTCTTCTATGGCGACGTGATGCTGCACGACGGAGCCTCTACCGGCACGAAGGTGTGGGAGGAGAAGGAGTATCCGATCTTCAACGCCTTCGAGCGGCTCGAGCGCTCACCCTACGGAACCGTCAGCGTCGAGCTCGTCGCGCCCAGCCGCGACGATGTCCTGCGCCTTGTTGAGATCGGCGATGCCGAGGAGCTTGCGATCGAGGACTGGACTACCGTCTCCTACATCTGCAAGGCGTGCAGCGAGGGCGTGACCCACGTCGATGGCGAGCACGATCCTGTCTGGAACCCGGACCGCAGTGTCGGCATCGGCGTCCACGACGAGGACGCCTTGCATCGCGTGCTGGAGGCCTGGACCGCCTCGGGTCCCGGCCGCTACGCCGAGATCACCGACCTCGTCCGCTGAAGCTGGCTCTCAGCCCCCCTTCCGGTAAGTGAAGTCGAAGCTCGGCGTCCAGGTCTTGCCGCCGTCGGTGGACTGCTCGCCGGCCTGGCGGACCGAGCCGTCGGGGTTGGGCGTGTAGGTCATGCGCACCAGCGGGCCGCCCCACTTGCCGGTCAGCACCATGGCCTTGCCGGTCCAGCCACCGCTGAAGTCGGCGCGCGTACCGCCGGAGTCGATCCAGGTCTGCTTCCAGGCCTTCTCGTCCGGCAGCCAGATGTTGAGGCTGCCGCCCGTCTGGCCGTTCTTCGGCATCCAGTTCTCGCGGATGCCGCAGCCGTTGTAGAGGCTCTCGATGAGGCTTTCGGCGACCACCTGGTCCTTGCCGGTCTGAACGACGGTCCACCTGCCCACCCAGAAGTCGAACTGCCGGTGCTCGGGCGTCGTGCAGACGGGCTTCGGCGGCGCGGCCGGCGCCTGCGCGAGGGCCTGCGCCGGCGACGCGGCCAGCGCGGCGGCGAAGAGGATGCGTTTCATGGGATAGCCCTCCTGACTCGAGGAGGGCGCCGCGTCTCGCTGCCGGGCAACCGCCTTGCGACGAGCGGCCCAGGCTCAGTGGCCGTGCGGGCCTTCGTAGACCCCTGGGGCCAGGCGTTCGTCCTCGGGGCCCTCGGAGCCGGCGGCCAGCACGAAGCGGCGGTCGCAGTAGGGGCACTCGACGAAGGTGGCCTCGCCCATCTCCAGCCAGACGCGCGGATGGCCAAGCGCGCCGCCGACGCCGTCGCAGGCGATGCGGCCCGAGCGCACGACGATGGTCTCGGGTGCGGGAAAGTCGGGGGTCAGCGCCGGCTTGGCGGGCGCCGGCTCGGCCTTGGATTTCGTCGGGGCGGCGGCTTTGCGGGCCATGGATCGTCACTACCTTGATGGAGCCGCGCTTGGCTCGCCGCCAGCGCGCGCCCCCCGCGCCTTTCAGGCGCGAGGACTTTGGTTTGAAAGTTTGTGCGCGGCCGGGCGCAAAACCGGTATCCACTTTTGCTGGCCGCGCACCTACGTATGCGAGCACTGCTTTCCGCGTCAACGACCAGGACCCTATGGACCTTCCGGAATACGCCATCGAGGCCAGGGGCCTGACCAAGACCTACGCCGCCACCAAGACGACGCCCGAGATGCAGGCCCTGCGCGGCATCGATCTGGCCATTCCCCGAGGGTCGATCTTCGGCCTGCTGGGGCCGAACGGCGCCGGCAAGTCGACCTTCATCAACATCCTGGCGGGGCTCTGCCAGAAGACCTCGGGGCAAGTGAAGATCTGGGGCCGCGACATCGACACGCACCCCCGGGACGCCCGCGCGGCCATCGGCGTGGTCCCGCAGGAGATCGCCGCCGACCCGTTCTTCACGCCGAAGGAGGCGCTGGAAGTCGCCGCCGGCATGTACGCGGTGCCCAAGTCCGAGCGCCGGAGCGACGAGCTGCTGGCCGCGCTGGGGCTCGCCGACAAGGCCAAGGCCTATGTCCGTCAGCTCTCGGGCGGCATGAAGCGCCGCCTGATGGTCGCCAAGGCCATGGTCCACAACCCGCCGGTGCTGATCCTGGACGAGCCGACCGCCGGCGTGGACGTCGAGCTGCGCCGCCAGCTGTGGAACTATGTGCTCGAGCTGAACCGCAAGGGCGTGACCATCGTGCTCACGACCCACTACCTGGAAGAGGCCCAGGAGCTGTGCGACCAGATCGCCATCGTCAACCGCGGCCTCGTGGTGGCCTGCGAGCCCACCACGACCCTGCTGCGCCGCATTGACACCCGCCACGTCCTAGTGACGCCGGAGGAGCCGGTGACTGCGGCGCCCGTGCTCCCGGGCTTCGACACCAAGCTCATCAAGGCGGGCGGCTTCTCGGTCAGCTACCGCACCGGTCAGTCCAGCGTCGAGCAGGTGCTGGCCGCCATCCGTGCGGCAGGCCTGCACATCAAGGACATCTCGACGGAAGACCCCGATCTCGAGGACGTGTTCGTCTCGCTGACCTACGCGGCGGAGAGCGTCTAGCGCTAGAGGTGTCGCGTCTCCGCTGGCGCGTCCCACCAGGCGTTGTCGCGGCCGTTGGCGTGCTTGACGGGGGCCTCGGCCAGTTCGGTGTCGGAGACGTCGTCCAGGCAGTTCAGCGCGATCGAGACGTAGTCGCCGCCGATCGCCTCCACATAGCCCCGACCGAAAGGCCGCACGCCGCAGGTGGCGCAGAACAGGTGGTGGCCCTGCTTGTCGCCGAACTGGTAGTCGCTCATCGCGTCCTCGCCGGCGATCAGGCGAAAGGCGTCCGGCTTGATCAGCGCGCCCCAGTTGCGCGTCTTCTGGCAGATCGAGCAATTGCACTTGCCCGTGCCGGCCGCCAGGTCGATGTCGGCCTCGAAGCGCACCGCGCCGCAGTGGCAGCTGCCGTGATAGGTCTTCAACATGTTTCGGCCCTCCGGTCTGGGGGGACGTGATAGCGCGACCCTGCTGACAAGCTACTGTCAGCAGCCTGATCAAAGAGCCTTGACGGAGTGATTTACGAGCGTAGTCTAACTACACATGTAAATTGGAACCGACGCTATCCTCTATGAGGAAATCCAGGCCGACCCGCCCACCATCAAGAACGCCGGCCAGCTCGGCGGCGATGTCATGGCGCCCAAGGCCTTGCTGGACAACGGCTGGGTGGTGATCGTGCTGGGTCTGCTGCTGGGCCTGGCCTGGCACAATCTGCGCAAACTCCTCCGGCCGCGGCGGCGGACGGCGCCGCTCTGAGGGCCGTCTCAGCCGGACAGCGTCCGGATATCCGCCCAGCGGTAGGCCACCTCGTAGAACATGCCGCCGCCCGGTCCGGGCTCCTGCCGCGCCGGCTCGGGCTCGCCGCCCAGGTGCTCGTAGAAGCCGCGGGCGGCGAAGTTGTCGCGCAGCACCGAGATCACCAGCGAGGTCGCACCGTGGGCGGCCAGCGCGCGCGCCGTGTCGGTGAGCAGGCGTGAGCCCAGGCCGCGGCCCTGCGCCTCGCGGACCAGGTAGAGCGTCGCGATCTCGGCCTCACCGGGCGCGCGCCGCCGCGACGGCCCACCCTGGGCGTAGCCCACGATCTCCCAGCGGTCGGCGGCGGCCAGCGTCACGTCGTCGGGGCCGGGCTTAAGCAGCAGGTGCGCGAAGCGCCGCGTGTGGGCTGCCTCGGACATGCGGGCGAGATAGGCGTCGGGCAAGAGGCCGCGGTAGGTCTGCCGCCACGAGGTCACGTGCGCCCGCGCCAGGGCCTCGGCGTCCGCCGGGCCGGCCGGAAAGACCACGAATTGCGAAAGGGCGCTGCCGTGAGCCATCTATCCACAGCTTGGCGCTCGCATGACGCCGTTCAAGGGGGTGCGGGACTCAGCCGCGTCCTCTAGCGTCAGCGATCCCTATGAACGCCCAGGTTCCCAACCAGTCGCCAGAAGCCGCCGGCGCCACGCCGGTGATGGCCCAATACTTCGAGGCGAAGGCGCGCCAGCCCGACGCGCTGGTGTTCTTCCGCATGGGCGACTTCTACGAGCTGTTCTTCGAGGACGCCCAGAAGGCGTCGGCCACGCTGGGCATCACGCTGACCGCGCGGGGCAATCACGGCGGCGCCCCGATCCCCATGGCCGGCGTGCCGGCGCACGCCATGGAGGCCTACCTCGCCAAGCTGATCCGGGCCGGCTTCAAGGTGGCCGTCTGCGACCAGGTCGAGGATCCCGCCGAGGCCAAGAAGCGCGGCTCCAAGGCGGTGGTCCGCCGCGAGGTCACCCGCGTGGTGACGCCGGGCACGCTCACCGAGGACGGCCTGCTCGATGCCCGCGGCGCCAACCGCCTGGCCGCCGTCTGCGTGCGCGCAGGCTCGGCGGCGGTGGCCAGCGTCGAGCTCTCGACGGGCGAGGTGGAGTGCCTGGCGATCACAGTCTCGAGCCTGGCCTCGACACTCGTGGCCTTGGGCCCCTCCGAGGTGCTGGTCCCCGACCGCCTGTTCGCCGACGAAGCGGTGAGCGCGGCCCTGAAGTCGGCCGGCGGCTTCGTGCAGCCGATGCCGTCGGCGCTCGCCGAGCCCGGCGCCTCCGAGACGCGGCTGAAGCGGCTCTACGGCGTCGAGACCCTCGACGGCTTCGGCCAGCTCTCCGGCGCCGAGGTCTCGGCGTTGGGCCTGATCGCGGCGCATCTCGAGACCACTCAGGCCGGGCGGCTTCCTGCCCTCTCCGCGCCGCGCCGCGCGGGCGAGAGCGACGTGATGGTCATCGATCCGGCGACCCGCGCCAGCCTGGAGATCGAGAAGACCACGTCCGGCTCGCGCGACGGCTCGCTGCTGGCCGCCATCGACCGCACGGTGACCGCTCCGGGCGCGCGGATGCTGGCGAGTCGGCTGGCCCGCCCGCTCCTCGACCCGGCCGTCATCGACGTGCGCCTGGACGCCGTCGCCTGGTTCGTCGGCCACCGCGCCCAGCGGCAGAAACTGCGCGAGACGCTGAAGGGCCTGCCCGACATGGCGCGCGCGCTTTCGCGCCTCGCCCTCGGCCGCGGCGGACCCCGCGACCTCGGCGCCTTGCGCGACGGCCTGAACACCGGCGAAGCCGTCTGCCGCCTGTTCACCGAGACGCGCGACCCGCTGGTGAGCCTGCCGGCCGAGGTCGCCCAGGCGCTGGCGGCGCTCCACCTGGAGAACGCCCCGGACCTCGCCGTCTTCCGCGACCTGCTCGTCGCGGGCCTGGGTCCCGATCTCCCGGCGCTGGCCCGCGACGGCGGCTTCGTCGCCGAAGGCGTGCGGCCCGAGCTCGACCAGGCGCGCGCGTTGCGCGACGACAGCCGCCGGGTCATCGCCGCCCTCGAGGCCCGTCTGGCGGCCGAGAGCGGCGTGGCGCTTAAGGTCCGCCACAACGCCGTGCTGGGCTATTTCGTGGAGGCCACCGCCAAAGCCGCCGAGCCGCTGCTGAAAGCGCCCCTCAACGCCACGTTCATCCACCGCCAGACCATGGCCAACCAGGTCCGCTTCACGACCGTGGAGCTGGCCGAGCTGGACGCCAGGATTGCCCAGGCGGCCGAGCGCGCGCTGGCCATCGAGCTCGACACCTTCGAGGCCTGGCGCGAGGCGGCCACCGGCGTCGCCCAATGGATCCAGGCCGCGGCCTTCGCCGCCGCCACCCTCGACGTCGGCGCCGCGCTGGCCGAGTGGGCCGACGACGTGGGCGCCACGCGGCCGGTCATCGACCGCACCACCGCCTTCGAGGCCGAGGCCGCCCGCCACCCGGTGGTGGAGAACGCGGTGCGCCGCGCTGGCGAGGCCTTCACACCCAACGACTGCCGCCTCGACGGCGCCGGCATTGGTGGGGCGCGGCTGTCGTTGGTCACCGGCCCGAACATGGCGGGCAAGTCGACCTTCCTGCGCCAGAACGCGCTCCTGGCGGTGCTGGCCCAGGCCGGCTGCTTCGTGCCGGCGAAGCGGTTGCGGCTGGGGGTCGTCGACCGCCTGTTCAGCCGCGTGGGGGCCGGCGACGACCTCGCCCGCGGCCGCTCGACCTTCATGATGGAGATGGTCGAGACGGCGGCGATCCTCAGCCAGGCCACCCCGCGCAGCCTGGTGATCCTCGACGAGATCGGCCGCGGTACGGCCACCTACGACGGCCTCGCCATCGCCTGGGCCTGCGCCGAGGCCCTGCACGAGACCAACCGCTGCCGGGCGCTGTTCGCCACCCACTACCATGAGCTCGCGGTGCTGGAGGGCCGGCTGCCCTACGTCTCCAACCTCAGCCTCAAGGCCAAGGAGTGGAACGGCGAACTGATCTTCCTGCACGAGGCGGGCCCCGGCCCGGCCGACCGCTCGTACGGAGTGCAGGTGGCGAAGCTCGCGGGCGTGCCGACGCCGGTCGTCGCCCGCGCCAAACAGGTGCTGGAGCGCCTGGAGAGGGAAGCCGCCGGCCCGGCCAACCTCGACGATCTGCCCCTCTTTGCCGCCGTCGCCGAGCCTGAAGCGCGGTTCGGTCCAAGCAAGGTCGAAGAGGCCCTGCAGGTCCTCGACCCCGACGGCATGAGCCCGCGCGAGGCGATGGACGCGCTCTACCGGCTGAAGGGCCTGCTGGCCTAGATCTTCGGGCGCACCCAGTTGCAGAACTGGCGCACATCGGCCCGCGCCGCGGCGGGGGTGCAGATCAGCGTGTCGACGATGGCGACGCAGTCGTAGGGGTGGCGGGCCCGGGCGGCCTCGATTACCTGCGGCAGCGAGGGCCAGCGGTCGGGATCGAAGGGCGGCGGCGGCGGGGCCAGGAAGGCGCGGGCATCGTCGATCAGGATGAAGTGCTCGAACGGCGAGGCGGCGATCGCGGCCAGCTCGTCGAGCAGCGGGCAGTCTTCTGTGTCGCCGAAGTGGCCGCCGCCGGCGTGGCCGTCCAGCCAGAACAGCGCCGGCCCCGACAGCCCCGCCACCGCCTTGGGCAGCTCGGTGCGCGAGTCGCCCAGGACGCAACTCACGTTCGAAGCGGGGGCCAGCGTCTTGCGGGCCGCCTCGAAGTAGGTCGGCTGGATCTCGATGGTCACCACCTGGGGGAAGATCGCCGAGGCGAAGGCCGCGCTGGCCCCCTGGAAGGTGCCGGTCTCGACGAAGGTCCGGAGGCCGAACTTGGCCTGCAGGTGTTTCACGAACGGCGCGAGGGGCGGCTTGAGCAGGGTTCCCACGCGGTCCCTGTACGATCACGCCGGGTCCCGGGGCAAGGGCTACCGCCTGCGCGGCGAGGCTGGAGCCGGATACTGTGACGAGACGCGGGCGGAGCTCATTTCCCCTCCCATCAAGGGAGGGAACGCCGCTTCCGCCGCACCACTGTCACCGTGAACGCCTGTCGGCCGCCGGCCTTCAACCGCTTGCGCGCCGCGTCCGCGACGCCGGAGCGGCCGGCGCTGGCGGTCGTCATCGCAGCCTTCGCCTTGGCCGGGGCCAGCCCGTGGCGCTTGCGGGCCCGCTCGTCCTGCTCGGCAAGTTCGGCGCGGCTCTGGGCCGTTCGGGCCGTCAGGTCCTTGATCAGCGCCTTGCCCTTGCGCGTGCGGCCGGTGAGCGAAGGGGCCACGTAGCGGTTGGCGTTCCAGCCCACGGGCGTGGAGCCGCCGCGGTACGATCCTCTGCTCATGGCTACGCAAACTCTTCGAACGCCGGGCGGAGCCCATAGCCCCGCCGGGTGACTTCGAAAAGCTACTGCCGGGGCGGTGGATCAGGCGCGGTGCGCGCCGCGCTCGCGGCGGTCCGCGCCACCGGCGACGCAGCAGCGGGACAGTTCGGGGTCTCTACGAGCGTGGTGTTGCTGCGCAGGCCGGCGATCTTGCACATGGCCGGCGTCGCGCCCGTCAGCGCCCCCGCCTTGCAGGCCCGGCACATCCGGTCGAACGCCGCCTCGAGCTGCATCGAGTAGTCCAGCGACGTCGCACCGGCCCAGGCCGGGAGGTTCGGGTTGGCCTCCACGGGGTTGGTCAGCGCGCCGGCCGGCACGTTCTTGAGGTACTTGGCGCGCAGGTCGTCGCGGGCCGTCTGCGACATGAGGCTCGGCCACGCGTCGCGCGGCACGATGCCGAGGGCGATCGACCGCGGCCATTGCGCCAGCGCATGGCACGACAGGCACGACGAGCGCAGGTTGTCGGCGGGGCCGTTCAGCCGGCCCTGGAAGCCGGGCCACGGCCGCTCAGGCCAGATCTGCCCCGGCCCGCGCCAGACGACGCCCGCCAGCGCCGGGTTGAGCCGCGTCTCGCCGAGGGTCGCGAAGTCGTCGCGCTGCGCGGCCGAGGCGGCCGGGTCGTTGCCCCACATCAGGCCCACGGGGACCAGGTTGTCGAGCAGGCGGTCGCCGGTCGGCGGCCCCTTCCAGATGTAGGTGCCGAACACCCAGCCGGTGGGCGAGCGGGCGTCCTTCACCGCGATGTCCATTTGCAGCAGCCGCATCGACCTGGCGACACGGGCGGGCACGCTGGGCCCGATGAAGGCGGTCACCTGCGGGCCGCCCTGCAGGTAGCGCACCTGGGTCGCGCTGGCGTTCGTGAACAGCAGCTTGAACGAGGCGGTATTCTGCGGGAACGCGGCTGCGCCGGTCGGGAAGACCGGATTGCACGGATCGGCGAACACCCTACCCAGCGCCGCGGCGCCTTCGCGGTTGTAGAAGCCCACCGCCCAGACCTGCGCCCCCTGCGCCGAGGTGGGCGACAGATCGTGGAGCTGCGCGTCACGTTCCTTGGTGAGACCCAGCCGCTTCTCACGGCCGCTGTCGCCGTAATCCATCCACGGCGTGATCCACCACTCGGCGTTGGCGTTCATGACCACCCGATTGCCCTGGAGCTTGAGGCCCGAGGCGCGGATTTCGGACAGCACCGCGGCCATGTAGGCCTCCCAGCTCGTCAGCGGGATCGCCTCCCAGGCGTGGGTCGCCGTTCCGGGCGCGGACGGCAGGTCGGTGCGCCACGGCAGGGCGACGGTCATCCCGTTGTAGGCGGAGCTCTTCGATGGGGTGAAGCGGCTGCAGGCGGTCTGCGCTTCGGCCGCGCCGGCCAAGGCGCCGGCCAGAAGCAGGCCCGCCACGGCCCCTGCGAGACGGCGAACGTTCCCTTGCACGAGACGCCCTCCACAACCCTTGCGGGAGCGTAGTCCCAGATCCGCCACCGGGCAAACGGCGATATCCGGCGGACGGGGCGGCCACACCTGACGTTAAGCCGTGGTTCGGCCTATATGCGTGGCCCGATGCCCACCCGCCTGAAGCCCACCCGCCTGGAATACGTCGTCGACGGCGTGAAGCTGCGCTCGCAGCTGTCGGCCGCCGCGCTCGAAAACCTGGGCGACGAGGCGGCTCAGCGGAAGGCCGCGCTGGATGTACTGAAGGCGGCGTTGTTCCGCGGCCGGATGATCGCCAAGGAACGGCTGGAGAACGGCGCCGGCGGCATCGAGACCGCGCGGCTCATCTCGGGCGTCACCGACGAGGTGGTGGGCGCGCTCTACGACTTCACGACGGTGCACGTCTTCCGGGCCCGCAACCCGACCGAGGGCGAGCGCCTGGCCCTGATGGCCGTCGGCGGCTACGGCCGCGGCACGCTGGCGCCCTACTCCGACATCGATCTGCTCTTCGTGCGGCCCTACAAGCAGACCGCCCACGCCGAGAGCGTGATCGAGTACATGCTCTACGCTCTGTGGGACCTGGGCTTCAAGGTGGGCCACGCCTCGCGGACCATCGAGGAGTGCGTGAAGCTAGCCCGCGAGGACTTCACGATCCGCACCTCGATCCTCGAGGCCCGCCGCCTGACCGGCGACGAGAAGCTGGCCGAGGAGCTGGTGAAGCGCTTCCGCGGCGAGGTGGTGAAGGGCACGGGCGCCGAGTTCGTGGCCGCCAAGCTCAAGGAACGCGACGAGCGCCACGCCCGCGCCGGGGCCAGCCGCTACATGGTCGAGCCCAACGTGAAGGAGGGGAAGGGCGGTCTGCGTGACCTCAACACCCTCTTCTGGATCGCCCAGTACCTGCACCCCGGCGAGAGCCTCGAGCGGGTAATGCAGCTCGAGATGTTCGACCGCCGTGAAGTGCGGGCGTTCATCCTGGCGTTCGATTTCCTGTGGGCCGTGCGCTGCCACCTGCACTTCGCCACCGGCCGGCCCGAGGAGCGCCTGTCGTTCGACCTGCAGCCCGAGATCGCGCGGCGGATGGGCTACGGCGACCGCGGCGACGCCCCGGCGGTCGAGCGGTTCATGCGGCGCTACTTCCTGATCGCCAAGGACGTGGGCGCGCTCACCCGCGTGTTCGCCGCCAAGCTTGAGGCCGAGCGGGTGAAGCTGGCCCCCAAGGGCATCAGCCGCTTCCTCCCCGGGCGAAAGGTGAAGCGCAAGCCGCTCGCCGAGCCGGGCTTCCACGAGATCGGCGGCCGCCTTGACGTGGACCCCGACATCTTCCAGGCCGATCCGGTCAACCTGCTGCGGCTGTTCCGGATCGCCGACGAGCGGAACTTGGACCTGCACCCGGACGCCTTCACCGCGGCCTCGCGCTCGATCAACCTGGTCACCTCGGCCGTGCGGCGCGACCGGCATGCCGCCAAGGTGTTCCTGGATATCCTGGCCAGGGGCCGAGATCCGCGCACCACGCTGACGCTCATGAACGAAGCCGGCGTGCTGGGTCGCTACCTCCCCGAGTTCGGGAGGATCGTCGCGCAGATGCAGTTCAACATGTACCACTCGTACACGGTGGACGAACACACGCTGCGGGCCGTGGGCGTTATCGCCGACATCGGCGCCGGCCGGCTGCCGGACGACCATCCCCTGGCCACCGGGATCATGCCCCTGATCGCCGACCGCGAGGCGCTGTACCTGGCCATGCTGCTGCACGACACCGGCAAGGGCGGAGCCGGCGGCCAGGAGGTGGCGGGCGCGCGGGCGGCGCGGCAGGCCTGCGAGCGGCTGGGGCTGGAGCGGTCGAAGATCGAGCTCGTCGCCTGGCTGGTCGAGCACCATCTGGTCATGAGCGACTTCGCCCAGAAGCGCGACGTCTCCGACCCGCGCACCGTGGCCGACTTCGCCCGCATCGTGCAGAGCCCGGAGCGCCTGCGCCTGCTGCTGGTCCTGACCGTCGCCGATATCCGCGCCGTGGGGCCGGGCGTCTGGAACGGCTGGAAGGGCCAGCTGATGCGCGAGCTCTACAACGCCACCGAGGCGGTCTTTCGCGGCGGCCGGGGCTCGGACGCGGCGGCGGCGCTGCGGCGCTACCAGGAAAACGCCGCCTACGACGCGCGCGTCCGCCTGGCGAAGTCGGAGCCGGCCGCCGAGCCCTGGGGCGACGCCATGGAGGACGCCTACTTCACCGCCTTCACCGACGAAGAGGTGCTGACCCATGCCCGCCTCGCCCGCGCCGCGTCGGAAGGGCCCGGCAGCGCGGCCGAAGCCCATGTCCGGCGCGACCTCAACGCCTCCGAGGTGATCGTCGCCGCCGCCGACCGGCCGCGCCTGTTCGTGGACCTCGCCGAGGCGATCACCGGCGCGGGAGCAAACGTGATGGGTGCGCGGGTCTTCACCTCGCGCGCCGGCCAGGCGTTGGACGTGTTCTATGTACAGGACGTCACCGGCGCCCCGTTCGGCGCCAATGACGAGCGCGTGCTTCCCCGGTTGGCCAATGCGCTGGCCTGCGCGGCGCGCGGCGAGCCGGTGACCCGTGAGCGGCGCCGCCAGGACCTGGGCCGCGCCGCCGCCTTTGCCATCACCCCGGCGGTGATGCTGGACAACGAGGCGTCGGAAACTTCGACCGTCGTGGAAGCCTCCGGACGTGACCGACCGGGCCTGCTGGCGGGCCTGGCGCGCACCCTGTCGGACGCCGGCCTGCTGATCACCTCGGCCCACATCGACGGCTATGGCGAGCGCGCGGTCGACTGCTTCTACGTGGTGGACGCCAAGGGCCAGAAGATCACCGAGGCGCGCAAGGGCAACGCCCTGAAGACCGCGCTGCTGGCGACGCTCAACGACAGCGAGGCCGAGAGCACCAGCGCGCGCCGCGCCAACCTCCAGCGGGCCCGGGCCAGCGTCGCCCGCTAAGCGATCCGCAAGCCCAGGCCGATCCGGGGCAGGCCCAGCCGCGCCGCCACGCGCTGCGACGCGGTGTTGCTCATCAGGGTGCTGTAGCCGAGCTCCAGGTCCGCCAGATCGGGATGCGAGGACCACGCCGCCGTCGCCACGCCGGCCAGGCCTCGACCCCGCCAGGCCGGGAAGGTGTAGACGCCGGCCGCCGCGCCCAAGTCCGTGAGCCGCGCCGCAAAGCACATGGCCGCGATCTCGCCGCCGTCCATCACCGCGCACCACGGCGGCCAGAAGTCGGCGATGGACGCAAACCCCGCGTCGGCGAGGTGCGAGGGGACCCCGTCCTGCGCCAGTTGGTCGAGCAGCGCTTGTCCGTCGCGGGTCCCGCTGACCACGACATCCGCCGCCCCCGCGACGGGCAGACCATGCGGCAAGTGGGAGATGAGGGACGGCTCGAGGACCCCGCCACCCATCAGTTCGAGCATGGCGTCGAGGCCGCGCGGAAAACGCCCGGGGTCGGTCCACGGCGACGCGGCGGCGGCTAGGGCGAGCAGCTCGACCGCTGTCTGTTCGCCGACGTCATGTCGGACGTGGGCCACTGTGCCGGCCGCGCAGCCGGCCAGGAAGAAGCGCGGTCCCGGCGACCTGTCCGGATCGTTCTCACGCAGGATGCGTCCGGCGGCGTCGAGGGCGAAGGTCGTCGCCGCGTCGCGGGCCAGCCGCTGGAGTGCGGGGTGATCGCCTACGATCGCCCGACCTCAGCCTGGAACGAGGCGCGGACCTTGTCGGGATCGATCGGCGAGACGCCCGCGCTGATGCGCGCCTGGAACTGCTCGGTGGAGTTCTCGCGCGGATAGGGCGTCACGGGGACGTCGACGCCCAGGAAGGCGCAGAGCGGGTCCCAGCCATCCTTCACATCGAACACCAGGAGCCGCTCGGGCGGGACGGACGCGATCACCCGCTCGGTGTGCCTCTTGAAGAAGTCGGTCATGAACGCCCGGTCGTGTATGTCGCCGCCGTAGAAGGCGTAGAGCTGGTCGAGGAAGGCCCGCATCGGCGTGCCCTCGGGCGGCTGCGGCGAGTTGGGGCTGAAGATCGTGGCCTGGGTGGAGTCGAACCACTTGTCCGGGTCGCGGACCGTGTGCAGCACCTTGGCGTCCGGGTAGTGCGCGGCGAGCTCGCGCCAGTAGGCGCAGCCCGGATGGTCGACCATGGCCTGGTAGGGCCCGAAGATCGCGTCCCAGTCGGGATTGCCGTTGCCCGCGTCGATCCACAGCGGGACCTGCGCCGGGTTCATGAACACCTCGACCATGTGGTGGCAGGGCGCAAAGCCCAGCTGTTCCAGGGCGAGCTTGGTCGACAGCGTCCCCGTCCGGCCGAGGCCGGAGCCAATCACCTTGAGGCCCATAGCATTTCCCCCTGTGCGTCGGCCGAAACCCTATCGCGCCTGCGCCAAGAATCCACACGCGCCGGGCGCCCGCAGCCGCTAGGTTGACGCGCCTCCCGACGCAGCCGACCAAAGCCCCGTGACCAAACCCCCCTCCACAGAAGCAAAGAGGGCGAAGCCGGCCGGTCTGCTGCGCTCCAGCGCCATCTTCTCGAGCCTCACCCTGGTCAGCCGGGTGATGGGGCTGGTGCGCGACCTAGTGGTGACGGCGCGCCTGGGCGCGAGCCAGACCATCGCCGCCGACGCCTACTACACCGCGCTCGCCTTCCCGAACCTGTTCCGGCGCATCTTCGCCGAGGGCGCGTTCGCGGCCGCCTTCGTGCCCACCTACTCGCGCAAGCTGGCGGGTGGCGGCGAGGGCGCGGCCGACCGCTTCGCCGCCGACGCGGCCGCCACGGTCGCCGTCGCCACGGTGGCGGTGATGCTGGTCGCCCAGCTGGCGATGCCGTGGCTGATGTACCTGATCAACCCGGGCTACGCCGACGAGCCGGAGAAGTTTCGCCTCGCCTGGATGCTGACCCAGCTCACCATGCCCTATCTGCCGTGCATGGCGCTGGCGGCGCTGTTCTCCGGGGTCCTCAACGCGCGGGGAAAATTCATCGTCTCGGCCGCGTATCCGACGATCCTCAACATCGTGATGCTGATCGTGGTCCTGCCGCAGACGGACCCGGTGCGGGCGGCCTGGTGGGCGTCGGGCGGGGTGGTGATCGCGGGCGTCGGCCAGGCCGGCATCTGCTGGTGGGGGGCGCGCAAGAGCGGTGCGCGGATCGGGGCCGTGCGGCCCAGGTGGACGCCGGACATGCGGAGCCTGGTGAAACTCGCCATCCCGGCCGCCATCGCCAACAGCGCCACCCAGATCAACATCTTCATCTCGGGCATCCTGGCCTCGCAGATCGCCGGCATGCGGGTGTGGATGAACGTCGCCGACCGGCTGTACCAGCTGCCCATGAGCCTGGTCGGCGTGGCCATCGGCGTGGCGCTGCTGCCGAGGCTCAGCCAGGCCCTGCAGAAGGACGACCATGACGACGCCCAGGCGGCCATGGACCAGGGCATCGTCTTCGCCCTGGCGCTCAGCCTGCCGGCCGCCGCGGCGCTTATGGCGCTGCCGGTCTACCTGATCGACGGCCTCTTCACCCGCGACCAGTTCACCGCCGCCGACGCGTTGGCCACCGGCCAGCTCCTCTTCCACTACGGCTGGGGCGTGCCGGCTTTCGTGCTGCTGCGCATCCTGCAGCCCGCGTTCTTCGCGCGGCAGGACACCAAGACGCCGATGCGGTTCTCGCTGATCTCGGTGGGCGTCAACATCGCGCTGGGCGTGGCGCTGTTCTACGCCATCGGCTTCCAGGGCGTGGCGATCGCCACCAGCGTGGCGGCCTGGATCAGCGTCATCCAGATGTGGTTCGCGCTCACCCGCCGCGGCGTCTGGAAGCCCTCGGCCCGCGCCGCCTTCAAGATCACCCGCGTGGCGATCGCCAGCGCCGCCCTGGGTGCGATCCTGTTCATCGCGAACCTGTTCCGCGCGGAGATCGAGGGCGGGGTGGGCGCGGTGCTGCCGCACGGCGTGAAGGAGGTCTCGATCCTGCTCATCAGCGCCGCGGGCCTCGCGCTTTATCCGGCGCTCCTGTTCGCCTCGGGCGGGGTCACGCTCAGCGAAGCCAAGGCCGCTCTCCGCCGCCGGCGCGGCGATCCGCAGCCGACGCCCGCGGACTTGTCGTAGCGGGCGTCGCGGGCTATCTCGCCGCGCATGGCTCCGCACGGACACAACACTTGGCGATGGCGCTGACCGCGCAACCCTAGAACCGGGCTTCACGCCCGCCTGTCCGTTCCCTAGAGAAGCCTTCCCATGACCGACCAAGCTCCTGCCGCCTACGCGGGCCCCGAACGCGTGCTCTCGGGCGTCCAGCCCACCGGCGACCTGCACCTGGGCAATTACCTGGGCGCGCTGGTGAAGTTCGCACACCTACAGCACGAGATCCCGACCCTGATCTTCGTCGCCGACCTGCACGCCATCACGGTGTGGCAGGAGCCCGCGAAGCTGAAGCAGCAGGTCCGCGAGATCGCCGCTGCCTACCTGGCCACCGGCCTCGATCCGAAGGTCGCCACCATCTTCGCGCAGTCCGCGGTTCCGGAGCACGCCGAACTGGCCTGGGTGTTCAACTGCGTCGCCCGCCTCGGCTGGCTCGACCGGATGACCCAGTTCAAGGACAAGGCCGGCAAGCACAAGGAGCGCGAGAGCGTCGGGCTCTACACCTACCCGATCCTGCAGGCGGCGGACGTGCTGGTCTACAAGGCCACGAAGGTGCCGGTCGGCGACGATCAGCGCCAGCACCTCGAGCTCTCCCGCGACATCGCCCAGAAGTTCAACCACGACTTCGACGCGCCGGGCTTCTTCCCCCTGCCCGAAGCGCTGACCCAGGGTCCCGGCGCGCGGATCATGAGCCTGCGCGACGGCTCGGCGAAGATGTCCAAGTCCGATCCCTCGGACCAGTCGCGGATCAATCTCACCGACGACGCGGACGCCATCGCCAGCAAGATCCGCAAGGCCCGCACCGACCCCGATCCGTTGCCGGAAACGGTCGAGGGCCTGGAAGGGCGGCCCGAGGCCAGGAACCTCGTGGGCATCTACGCCGCGCTCTCGGGCGTGACCGATGTCCAGGTGCTGGCCGAGTTCGCCGGCCAGGGCTTCGGCGCGTTCAAGCCGAAGCTCGCCGACCTCGCCGTCTCGGTGATGGGCCCGATCGGCGGCGAGATGCGGCGGCTGCTCTCCGATCCCGCCGAGATCGACCGCGTGCTGACCGACGGCGCCGCCCGCGCCCGCGAGCTCGCCGCGCCGACCGTGGCCGAGGTCAAGAAGCTGGTGGGCTTCTGGGCGGGCTGACGGCTTGTGCCGGGCGCGGGGCCGGGTAAGGCTCCGCTCATGAGCAGCCGGCGCAAGTTCCTGGTCGTGGCCGACGACACCGACGAGTTCCAGGCGGCGCTGCGCTTCGCTTGCCGCCGGGCGCGCTCGACGGGCGGTTACGTGGCGCTGCTGCGCGTGATTACGCCGGCGGTGTTCGAGCACTGGTCAGGCGTGCGCGACGAGATCGCGCGCCAGCAGCGGCAGGAGGCCGAGGCCGCGCTGCAGCTCTCGGCCGAGTACGTCCAGGCCGAGACCGGCCTGCCGCCCGAGTTCCTGATCCTGGAGGCGGACTCCAACCGCGCGGCGCTGAAGCGCGTGCTGAGCGAGGATCCCGACATCAAGATCATGGTGCTGGCCGCCGGCGTCGGCCGCGGCGGGCCGGGACCCCTGGTCAGCGCCATCGCCAAGGACGGCGTCCGCTTCGGCGCGCGCAAGGTGCCGATCACCATCGTCCCGGGCGACCTCACCGACGACGAGATCGCCGATCTGGCCTAATCCCTCCCCTTAGTGGGGAGGGTGGCGACCCCGGACTTGGTCCGGGGGAGACGGGTGGGGAAGGTCCTGTCCCCGCAACCCGGCCCACACTTCCCCGCCCTGCGCGCCTGCGGCGCGCTGTCCTCCCCATTAAGGGAGGGAAAACTTGCACTTGACCCCCGTCAGCGCCACATCTCGCCCATGTTCATCCAGACCGAAGCCACCCCGAACCCGGAAGTCCTGAAGTTCCTCCCCGGCCAGACGGTGCTGGGCGAGGGCACGCGCGACTTCCGCAGCCCCGAGGAGGCGGCCGCCTCGCCGCTGGCGGCCGAGCTGTTCGAGGTCACCGGCGTGACCCGCGTGTTCTACGGCCCCGACTTCATCACCGTGGGCAAGCACGCCGCGGTCGACTGGCCGCTCCTGAAAGCGCCGATCCTGGCCGCCATCATGGACCACTTCACCTCGGGCCGACCGCTGCTGGTGGGCGAGAGCGAGGACGCGGGCCACGATGCCGCGGTCTACGAGGGCGAGACCGCCCAGATCGTCGCCGAGATCAAGGACCTGCTCGACACCCGCATCCGTCCGGCCGTGGCGCAGGACGGCGGCGACATCCTCTTCAACCGCTTCGACGTCGACACCGGCGTCGTGTGGCTGAACATGCGCGGCGCCTGCTCGGGTTGCCCGTCGTCGTCGGCAACGCTGAAAGCGGGGGTCGAGAACATGCTCAAGCACTACGTCCCGGAAGTGACCCGGGTCGAACAGGCTCTTTAAGCCCAGGGCTGAACCGGCTACGCCGCACCCATGCTCGTGCTGGGGCTCGACACCTGCCTGAACGCCTGCTCGGTCGCCGTCGTCGACGGCGGGCGCACGATCGCGCATCGCACCGAGGTCATGGCCCGCGGCCACCAGGAACGGCTGGCCCCGATGGCGCTGGCGGCGATGGCCGACGCGGGGCTGGCGTTCGACCGCCTGGAGCGCATCGGCGCGACGGTCGGCCCGGGCTCTTTCACCGGCCTGCGCGTGGGCGTGGCCTTCGCCAAGGGCCTGGCTTCGGCGCTCGCGATCCCCGCCGTGGGCGTGGGCAGCCTCGAGGCGCTGGCCGCCGAGGCGCCCGGCCTGGTCGCCGCCGCCATCGATGCGCGCCGGGATCAGCTCTACCTGCAGGTCTTCGAGGATGGCGTGGCGCTGATGGCGCCCGACGTCCTGCCCGTGGGCGTGGCAGCCGCACGGCTGGTGGAGCTCGCCATGGGGCGTAAGCTGACGCTCGTGGGCTCCGGCGCGCCGCTGCTGGCCGACGCCGCGCCGGGCGCCCGGACGATCATGCCCGAGGGCTGCGACGCCCGCCACGTAGCCCGCCTGGCCGCGGCCAAGTCGCCGACGCCGATCCGGCCCCTCTATCTGCGCGCGCCCGACGCCAAGCTCCCGGGAGGGCGCGACCCGTGAGGCTGGATCTCGCGACGCCGGAGGATGCGCCGGCCATGGCCTCGGCCCATGCTCAGGCCTTCGACACGCCCTGGGACGAGATGGACTTCGAGGACCTGCTGGACGGCCCCGGCATCTTCGGTTTCGTGGTCCGCGCCGAGGATCCGGCCGGCGTCCTGGTCTGCCGGACCGCGGCGGGCGAGGCCGAGATCCTGACCGTCGGAGTCGCGCCCTGGGCGCGGCGCCAGGGTATCGGCAAGGCGCTGATGGTGGCCGCGATCGGCGTGGCGCGCGGCGTGGGGGCGACCGAGATGTTCCTGGAGGTCGACGTCGAGAATGCCAGCGCGGTCAGTCTCTACGAGCGCCTGGGCTTCGAACGTGCAGGCCTGCGCAAAGCCTACTATGACCGCGGTTCCAACGGCCGGGCGGACGCGCTGGTGATGCGTCTCGACCTTACCACCGGACCTGACTAGACCTATCCTCAGGGAAGACGAGAGGGGACCTAAGTGTCGGACCGCATCGAGAAACTCTGTCTCGAAAAGAACATGCGCATGACCGAGCAACGCCGCGTCATCGCGCGCGTCCTTTCGAGCGCCACCGACCACCCCGACGTCGAGGAACTGCACCGCAGGGCCCACGCGATCGACCCGCACATCTCCATCGCCACCGTCTACCGGACCGTCCGTCTGTTCGAGGAAGCTGGCATCATCGATCGCCACGACTTCCGTGACGGCCGCTCTCGCTACGAGGAGCACACCGAGGCCCACCACGACCACCTGATCGATATGAAATCGGGCAAGGTCGTGGAGTTCGTCGACGACGAGATTGAGGCCCTGCAGGTCGCGATCGCCAAGAAGCTCGGCTACAAGCTGGTCGACCACCGGCTCGAGCTCTACGGGGTTCCGATAGAAGAGTGATTTCCCTCCCTTGGTGGGGAGGGACAGACCGCGAAGCGGTCAGGGTGAGGAGGTGTGGATCCTCACCGGTCTCAGCACTTTGACCCTCACTCCCTCACCCTGGCGACTGCGTCGCCTGTCCCTCCCCATCAAGGGAGGGAAACTTGCGCCCGGGCTCTCACGTCCCCATAACGCCCGCCATGTCCGCGCAAGCGCCCTCCAAGCGCCTCTACATCAAGACGTACGGCTGTCAGATGAACGTCTACGACAGCGAGCGCATGGCCGACGTCCTTGCGCCGTTGGGCTATGGGATGACGGACGATCCCGCCGGCGCTGACCTGGTCGTGCTCAACACCTGCCACATCCGCGAGAAGGCGACCGAGAAGGTCTACTCCGAGCTGGGCCAGCTGAAGCGCCTGAAGCAGGCCAAGCCCGATGGCATGACCATCGCCGTCGCCGGCTGCGTCGCCCAGGCGGAAGGCGAGGAGATCATGCGCCGTCAGCCGGCGGTTGATCTCGTCGTGGGCCCGCAGGCCTATCACCAGCTGCCCGAGCTGATCGCCCGCGCCCACCGCGCCCGCGGCGAGCGCCTGGCGGCCGACTTCGCCCCCGACGAGAAGTTCGACGCGCTGTCGACGGAGCGGAACCCCACGGGCGTGTCCGCCTTCCTCACGGTGCAGGAGGGTTGCGACAAGTTCTGCACCTTCTGCGTGGTGCCCTACACCCGCGGCGGCGAGTGGAGCCGGCCGGCCGAGGCGATCGAAGCCGAGGCCCGGGCGCTGACGGCCAAGGGCGTGCGCGAGGTCACCCTGCTGGGCCAGAACGTCAACGCCTACGCCGGCGAAGGCGGCCTCGCGGCGCTCATCAAGCGGCTGGCGAGGATCGAGGGCCTGGACCGCATCCGCTACACCACCAGCCACCCACGCGACATGGACGACGCCCTGATCGCCGCCCACGCCGAGGTCGAGGCGTTGATGCCGTACCTGCACCTGCCGGTGCAGGCGGGCTCGGACAAGGTGCTGAAGGCCATGAACCGGGCGCACACGGCCGAGAGCTACTTGCGGCTGATCGAGAAGATCCGCGCCGCGCGGCCCGACATCGCCATCTCGGGCGACTTCATCGTGGGCTTCCCGGGCGAGCGCGACGCCGACTTCGAGGCGACGCTCCAGCTGGTCCGCGAGGTGCGCTACGCCAGCGCCTTCTCGTTCAAGTATTCCCGCCGCCCTGGCACGCCGGCCGCCGCCATGATGGGCCAGGTGGCGCCGGAGGTGGCCGACGAGCGTCTGCAGCGGCTGCAAGCCCTGCTCGAGGAGCAGCAGCACGCCTTCAACGCGGCGCAGACGGGCAAGACCCTCGCGGTCCTGTTCGAGAAGGCCGGCCGCCATCCGGGCCAGCTGGTCGGCAAGAGCCCCTACCTGCAGGCGGTGCACGTCACGGCGCCGGATCGGATGCTGGGGCAGATCGTTCCGGTGAAGGTGGAGAGCGCCGCCAGGAACTCGCTGGCCGGCGTGCTGGAACTGGAGACGGCTTGAGCCGCGCGCCCGAATTCGTGCCGCTGTCCGACGAGGCCGTCCGGGCCGTCGCCGGCGCCAACAGCCGTCACGCCGCCCTGATCGAGGACGCGTTCGGCGTGCTCCTGGAGACGCCGGGCGGCGGCGTCTCGCTGTCGGGTGACGCCAAGGCGCGCGGCGCGGCCAAGAAGGCCGTGCAGGCGATCGCCGCGCGCGCCGATCAGGGCCTGGAGATCGGCGAGGCGGACGTGCGCGTGGCCATTGGCCAGGCCCGCTCCGGCGCTGCGCCAGGAACCGGCGGGGGAGCCGGGACCCCGCTGCCGATCGGCCGTCGCGGCCAGGTGGCGCCGAAGACGCCGACGCAGGCCAAGTACCTCGACGCCCTCAACCGATGCGACCTGGTGTTCGGCCTCGGCCCCGCCGGCACCGGCAAGACCTTTCTCGCCGTGGCGCACGGCGCCGGCATGCTGCTGCGCGGCGCGGTCGACAGGCTGATCGTGTCTCGTCCGGCCGTGGAGGCCGGGGAGCGCCTGGGCTTCCTGCCGGGCGACATGAACGAGAAGGTCGACCCCTACATGGCGCCCGTCTGGGAGGCCCTGACCGACATCCTGGGCGCCGAGCAGCTGCGCCGGCGCCGCGAGAAGGGCGAGATCGAAGTGGCGCCGATCGCCTTCCTGCGCGGCCGCACGCTCAGCCACGCCTTCGTCATCGTCGACGAGGCCCAGAACGCCAGCCGCGCCCAGATGAAGATGGTGCTGACCCGTCTGGGCGAGGGCGCCCGCATGGCTGTCACGGGCGACCCGACGCAGATCGACCTGCCTAACCCGGGCGACTCCGGCCTCGCCCACGCCGTGGGCCTGCTGGAGGGCGTCGAGGGCATCGGCATCACCCGCTTCGGCTCCGAGGACGTGGTCCGCCATCCGCTCGTGGAACGCATCGTGCGCGCCTACGACGCCGACGCGGCCAAGCGCGGGCGCACGGTTTGATCGACGTCGAGATCGAGGACCCCGCCTGGACCGAGGCGCTGCCGCAGGCCGAGATGCTGGCGCGCGGCGCGGCCCTGGCGGCGCAGGACAGGGAAGGCGCGGCGCATGAGGGCGTCACCATCCTGCTGACCGACGACGAGAGCGTCCGCGAGCTCAACGCCCAGTTCCGCGAGCAGGACAAGCCCACCAACGTCCTGAGCTTTCCAGCCCCCGACAACCCGGAGCGGTTCGCCGGCGACGTCGCGCTGGCGTTCGGGGTCTGCGCGCGCGAAGCGGCCGAGCAGGGCAAGACCCTGGCGCAGCACCTGCAGCACCTCGTGGTGCATGGCGTTCTGCACCTTCTCGGATACGATCACATCGGCGATGATGAGGCCGAGGTCATGGAAGACCTCGAGCGCGCGGTGCTGGCCGATCTGGGGGTCCCCGACCCCTATGCGGCCGGCGAGGGAGAGCATGAGCGACCCTGATCCTCCTAGTCGAAAGAGCCCGGGCCACCGGCGCGGGCTCCTGGGCCTCTTCGATTTCTTCCGGCGCACGGCCGAGCACGCCGCCGACGAGGCGCCGGAGCCGCTGACCGAGACGGGCGGCGAGCTGGTCACCCAGGCGCGCGCGTTCCAGGACCTGCGCGTCGAGGACCTGATGATCCCGCGCGCCGACATCGTGGGCATCGAGCGCAGCTGCACGTTCGCCGACGTGGTGGCCCGCTTCGTCGAGGCCGAGCACAGCCGCATGCCGGTCTACAAGGAGACTCTCGACGAGCCGGTGGGCGTGGTCCACGTGAAGGACGTCTTCAAGCTCATGGCCCGCAAGTCGCGCCATCCCAAGGCCGACGACAAGGTGCTGGCAGGCCGCCATCACCTGGTGCGCGAGGTGCTCTATGTGCCGCCGTCGATGGCGGCGGCGCGGCTGCTGGCGACCATGCGCGCCAAGCGCATCCACATGGCGCTGGTCATGGACGAGTTCGGCGGCGTCGACGGCCTGGTGACGCTGGAGGATCTGCTGGAGAGCCTGGTGGGCGAGATCGCCGACGAGCACGACGAGGAGAGCGACCAGGCCTACATGCCCATCGTCAGCGACGACGACGGCTGGATCGTCGACGGCCGCGCACCGCTGGAGGAGCTGGAGCACGCCATCGGCCACGGCGCCGACCTCGCGCCCGAGGACCTGGACGAGGAGATCGACACCGTGGCGGGCCTGGTGAACGCCCTGGCCGGCCGCGTCCCGCAGAAGCGCGAGCGGATCGAGCACCCCGACGGCTTCCAGTTCGAAGTGCTGGCCGCCGATCCGCGCCGGCTGAAGCGCGTGCGCGTGCGACGCCCGCCGGTCGCCGAAGAGGCCTGAGTGGCGCGTCCAGGCTGGTATGCGCCGCTGACGGCCGTCCTGGCCGGCCTCGCCGCGGGGCTGGCGCACCCGCCGTTCGGGCTGATCGTGGGCCTGCTGGGCTACAGCGTGCTGCTGCTGCGGCTCGAGACCGTGCAGGAGAAGCCGCGGCGCTCGGCCTTCCTGATGGGCTGGCTGGCGGGCCTGGGATACTTCGGCCTCTCCACATGGTGGATCGCCGAGCCGTTCCTGGTGGACGTCGCGATCCATGGCTGGATGGCGCCGTTCGCGGTGGTGCTGATGGGTGGGGGCCTGGCGCTGTTCTGGGGTGCGGCGGGGCTGGCCTATCGCTGGCTGCGGCCCCGCAGCGCCTGGAAGCCGCTGGTGTTCGCCGGTTGCTTCGCCGCCGCGGAATGGCTGCGCGGCCACGTGCTCACCGGCCTGCCGTGGAACCTGGTCGGCGAGAGCTGGCGGGCGGGCAGCGCGCCGTCGCAGGCCGCCGCGGTCGTGGGCTCCTACGGGCTGACGTGGATCACGCTGGTGATCGCGTCGATCCCGGCGCTGCTGGTCGTGCCGGTCCGGAGGCTGGCGCAGGCGGGCATGCTGGTGGCGGGCGGCGTGGCGCTGACTGCGCTCTACGCCGGCGGCGCGGGACGCCTCGCCGCGGCGCCGCGGCCGGTGTTCGAGAAGGACGCGCCGGTGCTCCGGGTGGTCCAGGCCAACATCGACCAGAAGGACAAGTGGAAGCCCGAGAACCTGGACGAGGTCTTCGGCGCCTATCTCGACCTCACCGCGCGCCCGGCCGTGCGGCGGCCCGACATCGTGATCTGGCCCGAGGGCGCGCTGCCGGCGGTGATCGACGAGTTCATCGCCGACCCGGCCTACGGCCCGCGTCTGCGCGACGCGATCCGGCCCGGCCAGACGCTGCTGATGGGCGCCAACCGCGCCGAGCCAGCGGGCGCCGGCGAGTACCGCTACTACAACACCCTGGTCGCCTTCCGGCGCGACGAGGAGGCGCTCAGGGTCACCGGCTTCTACGACAAGTTCCGGCTGGTGCCGTTCGGCGAGTTCATCCCGCTGGGCGACCTGGCCGGCCGGCTGGGCATCCGCTCGCTGGTGCACATGCCCGAGGACTTCACCGCCGGCCCGCTTTCGCGTCCGCTGGTGGTTGAGGGTGTGCCCGCCGTGCAGCCGCTGATCTGCTACGAGGCCCTGTTCCCAGGGCTGGCGGCGGGCGGCGCGCGGCCGAAGTGGATCCTGAACGTCTCCAACGACGCCTGGTTCGGCCGCACCAGCGGACCGTGGCAGCACCTGAACATCGCGAGCTACCGGGCCATCGAGCAGGGCCTGCCGATCGTGCGCTCGACACCCACCGGCGTCTCGGCGGTGATCGACGCCCAGGGCCGCATCCTGGCGGGCAAGAAGCTGGGCCTCGGTCAGTTTGGCGTCATCGACACCCGACTGCCGGCCCCGGCCCGCCCCACGCTTTACAGCCGCTGGGGCGACGGGCCGTTCGGGGGACTGCTCGCGCTTTCGGCTGTGGCCTGGCTGGTCGGGCGAAGGCGCAGGCCGCGACAGGGTGTCGATGCGCCTCCGGCGCCGCTTGGCGCCACATAAGGATTTCTTTATAGGCTTGCGCCCTACTTGCGGACCGCGCCGCCGCCTAAGCCCACTCCCGGAGCCTGACTTGAGCCGTTCCAGTTACATCTTCACCAGCGAAAGCGTGTCCGAAGGCCATCCCGACAAGGTCGCCGACCGCATCTCGGACACCGTCGTCGACGCCTTCCTGAGCGTCCAGCCCGAGGCACGCGTCGCTTGCGAGACGCTGGTGACCACCAACCGCATCGTGCTGGCCGGCGAAGTCCGCGCCGGCAAGCCGGGCGGTTCCAAGGCCGAGAACAAGGCGCTCACGAAGGATATCGTGAAGTCCCTCGAGCCCAAGGTCCGCGCCGCGATCAAGGACATCGGCTACGAGCAGAAGGGCTTCCACTGGCAGAAGGCGAAGTTCGCCTGCCATCTGCACGAACAGTCGGCCCACATCGCCCAGGGCGTGGACGCCACCGAGAAGAAGGACGAAGGCGCCGGCGACCAGGGCATCATGTTCGGTTACGCCTGCGACGAGACCCCGGCGCTCATGCCGGCCACGCTGCAGTACAGCCACGACATCCTGAAGCGGCTGTCGGAAGTCCGCCATTCGGGCGAGTGCGCCGTGCTCGAGCCCGACGCCAAGAGCCAGGTCACCGTCCGCTACGAGGGCGGCCGCCCGGTCGAGATCCTGCAGATCGTGGTCTCGACCCAGCACAAGAAGCGCCTCGAGGGCCAGATCGCCACGCCGAAGCGCATCGAGGGCGTAATCCGCCCCTACGTCGAGAGCGTCATCCCGGCCGGCCTGATCACCAAGAAGACCAAGTGGCACGTCAACCCGACCGGCCGCTTCGAGATCGGCGGCCCGGACGGCGACGCCGGCGTCACCGGCCGCAAGATCATCGTCGACACCTACGGCGGCGCGGCCCCGCACGGCGGCGGCGCGTTCTCGGGCAAGGACCCGACGAAGGTGGACCGCTCGGCCGCCTACGCCTGCCGCTACCTGGCCAAAAACGTGGTCGCCTCGGGCCTGGCCAAGAAGTGCACCATCCAGATCAGCTACGCGATCGGCGTGGCCCAGCCGCTCAGCTTCTACGTCGACCTGCACAATACCGGCGAGATCGACCCGACCAAGCTGGAGACGGTGCTGCCGCAGCTGATCGGTGGCGCGACGCCGCGGGCCATCCGCGAGCACCTGCAGCTGAACCGCCCGATCTACGCCCGCACCGCGGCCTACGGCCACTTCGGCCGCCAGCCCGACAACGAGGGCGGCTTCTCCTGGGAGAAGACCGACCTGGCCGACGAGCTGAAGCGGCTGGCCTGAGGTCGAGCGCCGCGTTAGACGCGGGCGCCATGTCCGAGCACCACCCGCCGCTCCGGTCGTACGGCCGGCTGAAGTCGCGTCCGATCAAGCCACGCCAGGCGGCGCTGGTGGAGCAGCGGCTGCCCGAGCTGCGGATCCCGGCCGGTGCGGTCGAGCCGGCGGCGCTCATGCCGAACGCACGCGAGACCTGGCTGGAGATCGGCTTCGGCGGCGGCGAGCACATGGCCGCCCAGGCGGGGCGCCACCCCGACGTGCTGGTGCTGGGCGCCGAGCCATTCACCAATGGCGTGGCCAGCGCCGTGCGCCACATCGACGAGCAGGGCCTGTCGAACGTCCGCCTGCACGACGGCGACGTGCGCGAGCTGATCGCCCGGCTGCCGGCCGCGAGCTTGGCGCGGGTCTTCATCCTCTTCCCCGACCCCTGGCCCAAGGCGCGGCACCACAAGCGCCGGCTGGTGCAGCCCGAGACCGTGGCCGAGCTGGCGCGCGTGCTGAAGCCGGGCGGGCGGCTGCGCTTCGCGAGCGACTGGGCCGACTACGTCGACTGGGCGCTGGCGCGGATCGGCGAGGATTCCAGCTTTGCCTGGCAGGCCGACCGCGCGGACGACTGGCGCGTCCCGCCCGCCGACCACGTCACCACCCGCTACGAGGAGAAGCGCCTGGGAGATTGCGCCCCGGTGTTCCTGGATTTCGTGCGGGCCTAGCCGGCCTTCCTGTAGGCCTCGATCGACTGGCGGATCAGGTCGGCGGCTTCCTCAGGGTCGGCCCAGCGGACGATGTCGACCGATTTGCCCTTCTCCAGGTCCTTGTAGTGCTTGAAGAAGTGGGCGATCTGCTCGGTCAGGATCGTCGGCAGCGAGCGCCAGCTGTCCACGCCGGTGTAGAACGGGTGGAGCTTGTCGACCGGCACCGCCAGGATCTTCTCATCGCCCCCCGCCTCGTCGCGCATGATCAGCGCGCCCACCGGCCGCGCGCGGATGATCGCACCCGGCACCACTGGCGTCGGGCCCACCACGATGATGTCCATCGGGTCGCCGTCGTCGGCCAGGGTGTGCGGGATGAAGCCGTAGTTGCCCGGGTAGTACATGGCCGTGTGCAGGAATCGGTCGACGAAGATGGCGCCCGACTCCTTGTCGATCTCGTACTTCACCGGTTCGCCGCCCTGCGGGATCTCGATGAGCGCGTTGACGTCGTAGGGCGGGTTCTCGCCGACGGGGATCTTGGAGAGGTCCATGGGGGAGCGGCCTTTCGAAAGCACACACAAAAGAAGGTGGCGCTCTCTAGGGGGTCTGACGGGGCGCCGTAAAGGGCCGACGACGCCTCACTCGAAGACCCACTCGCCCTCGGCGAAGCTGACGCCGCGGGTGTCGCCGGTGGGATAGGTGACGAAGGCCCAGAGGCGATTGGTGCGCAGGTTGATGGCGTGACTGACCGTCGTGCCGTTGGCTTCCTGCCAGGAGACGAAGACGACGTCCTCGTCCGGCCGGGCCGCGTGGATGGTCTCCTCGCCGGACAGCACGCCGTTGCGCCAGCGCATGCGGGCCTCGGAGAGGTAGTCGGCGCTGACCGCGAAGCCGGAACTGAAGCTTATCCGCACACTGCGGCCGAGCAGGGGGCCGAGGAAGCTGTTGTCCATGGCGGCGTCTCCGCGTGACGGCGGAAGGTACGCCCCGCAGGCCGAGCCGGAAACCGGATGCCCTCCTCCTCGATGCGGGAGCGTTGGGTGGGCGCAGCCGCCAGCGCCTTACAAGTAGCTGACTTCTCCGGTCGTTGGATCGACGAGGAAGACAACGGGTCCGTCAACGAGCGTCCCGGCCGGGCTGAAGGCGTCGAAGACAGCGCCCTATTCCTCTCTGTGCGGGACCTTGCTCAGATGGACCAACTCGTAGCGCCAGCCCTTGAGATCCAGGCGCTCCACGAAGGCGATCGCGAGCGCCTGTGCTTCCTCGGCGGATATGCCCTGACGGCCCATGCTCAGCCCCCTCGTGACAACGCCGCCGCCCTTCGCTATATACCCACCCAACATCGCTGGTAGCGCCGGATGGTGCTTTCAGGCGGCGGGCTCCGGCCCGACCGCTTTTTTCTTTACTAGGGCCCTGGTTGCTCATGCGCGGGAAGACCGCAGAAGACCTGAAGCTGCTGGACCTCCTCGACCCGGTCGCGGAGGCGGCGGGCTATGAAATCGTGCGGTTGCGGCTGATGGGCGGGGCCGAACGGCGCAGGCTGCAGATCATGGCCGAGCGTCCGGACGGCGAGATGAACGTCGAGGACTGCACGCGGCTGTCGCGCAAGATCTCCGAGGTGATGGACGCCGCCGACCCGATCAGCGGCGAATATGTGCTGGAGGTCTCTTCGCCCGGCATCGACCGGCCGCTGACCCGGCCCAAGGACTTCGAGACCTACGAAGGCTACGAGATCAAGCTCGAGCTGGACCGGCTGGCCGAGGGGCGCAAGCGCTTCCGCGGCGTGCTGGCCGGGCTCGAGGGCGACCAGATCGGTGTCGACCTGGAAGGCGAGGCCGAGACCGCCATGATCCCGCTGGCCTGGATCGTGGAGGCCAAGCTGGTCCTCACCGACGACCTCATGAAGCGGGGGGCCGAGACTCGCGCCGCCCGCATCGCATCCGAACAACAGACGACCGAGTAGAGGGAAGACCCCATGAGCCTGACCGGCATTTCCGCCAACCGGCTTGAACTCCTGCAGATCGCCGAGGCCGTGGCCCGCGAGAAGTCGATCGACAAGGAGATCGTCATCGAGGCGATCGAGGAGGCGATCCAGAAGGGCGCCCGCTCGCGCTACGGCGCCGAGCACGACATCCGGGTCCACATCGATCCCAAGACCGGCGAGACCACGATCAAGCGCGTGATCACGGTGGTGGCCGACGACGCCCAGTTCGGCGGCGGGACCGACCCCGAGACCGGCGAGGAGCTGCCCTTCGAGGAGCCGCCGGGCATCCTGCGCCTCGCCGACGCCAAGCGCCGCGACAAGAAGGCCGAGGTGGGCACCGTCTACGAGGAGCTGCTGCCGCCGTTCGAATTCGGCCGCGTACAGACCCAGATGGCCCGCCAGGTGGTGATGGGGAAGGTCCGCGACGCCGAGCGCGAGCGCCAGTACGAGGAGTACAAGGACCGCGTCGGCGAGATCGTGAACGGCACCGTGAAGCGGGTCGAGTACGGCAACGTCGTCGTCGACCTGGGCCGCGGCGAAGGCATCATGCGCCGCGACCAGTCGATCCCGCGCGAGAACTTCAACATCGGCGACCGGATCCGCTGCTACATCTACGACGTCCGCCGCGAGACCAAGGGCCC
>NZ_DASWTE010000344.1:0-9226 GCF_036402295.1 Phenylobacterium sp. | reverse complement strand
GGACGCCTTCACCGTGGGGACGGGCCAGTGGCCCGCCCTCGAGTTCGACTACTACGGCTTCCCCGAGCACACCTATCGGCTCGACTTCGCGCCGCCCGGCTCCCCCGGCCTGGCGCGGCGGGTCCGCAAGCTCCTCGACGCGGCGGGCTTCGCCACGGCCGAGGACGCCGAGCACGGCTGGGACCACGGCGTGTTCGTGCCGCTGAAGCTGGTGACGCCGGACGCGGACATCCCCGTGGTTCAGCTGTCGCTGCGGGCCGATCTCGACCCCGAGGCCCACCTAGCCGCCGGCCGGGCGCTCCGGCCTCTGCGCGACGAAGGGGTGATGATCGTGGGCTCGGGCATGAGCTGGCATAACATGCGCGGCTTCTCGCCCGCGTTCACCGAGCGGTCGGCCGCCTTCGACGGTTGGCTGGAAAGCGCGGTGACCGATCCCGCCGGCCGTGACGCCGCCCTCGCCCACTGGGACGCCGCCCCGCACGCTCGCGAGGCCCACCCGCGCGAGGAACACCTTCTGCCCCTGATGGTGGCCGCCGGCGCCGCCTCGGGCGAACCGGCCGTCGTCGCCTTCCGCGACACGGTCATGGACGTCGTCGTCTCGGCTGTGGAATTCGGCCGGGCGATCTAGAGCTCCAGCGAGAGGGACCGGAGGCCCTTGCTCTCCCCCAACGGCGCCCACACACCCGCCGTCCCGAGGGCCTCCGGATCTCGCCCTGAACTCAAGCCGCCGCCGTATCCCCGGGGGCGGTTTCGCTACTGACGGCCGCCTGCAGCGCCTCGAACAACCGGCCGGCTTCGATCGGCTTGCCGACGAAGGCGTCCATACCGGACTGCAGGTACTCGGCGATCTGGTGGCTCATGGCGTTGGCGGTGAGCGCCACGATGGGCGTGCGGGCCCGGCCCTGGGCGCGCTCGCGGGTGCGGATCAGCGCCGTGGCGGTCGGCCCGTCCATCACCGGCATCTGGACGTCCATCAGGATCACGTCCCAGGCCTCGCGCTCCCACGCCTCCACCGCCTGGCGGCCGTCGGAGACGATCTCGGGCTCGACACCTACCTGGGCCAGCAGGGTCTTCAGGACCAGCTGGTTCATCGCGTTGTCCTCGGCGGCCAGCACCCGTAGCGGCCGCTCTCCGGCCGCCATGGCCTTGGCTCTCGCCCGCTTCGATGCGCCCCTCGGCTTCGGCGCCGCGCGCGCCACCTTCTCCAGCGGCAGCGCCACGGTGAAGGTCGAGCCCATTCCCGGCGCGCTGGTGGCGGTGATCTCGCCGCCCATCAACTCGGCCAGCTCGCGGCAGATGGCCAGCCCCAGGCCCGTGCCGCCGAACTTCCGCGTGGTCGAAGCGTCGGCCTGCTCGAACTTGCGGAAGAGGCCGGCCAGCTGCGGCGCGGTCATGCCGATACCGGAGTCGAAGACAGTGAGCGACAGCCGCCCCTTCTCGCGTCCGATCCGCACCTTCACCCCGCCCCGCTCGGTGAACTTCAGCGCGTTGGAGACCAGGTTCCAGAGGATCTGGCGCACGCGCACCTGGTCGCCCTCGTAGACCCCCTGCGCCGCGCGATCGACGGAGAGCTCGAAGGCGAGCCCCTTGGCGTCGGCGATGGCCTGGAACGTCGCCTGCACGGCCTTGGCGAGATCGCCCACCTCGAACGGGGCCATCTCGAGGGCCAGCTTGCCGGCCTCGATCTTCGACAGGTCCAGCACGTCGTTCAGGATGGCCAGCAGGCTCTCGCCCGACTGGTGGATTACCTCGATCTGCTCGCGCTGGGCCGCGCCCAGCGTGGGATCGGCGGCCAGCGCCTGGGCCATCCCAAGCACACCGTTCAGGGGCGTGCGGATCTCGTGGCTCATGGTGGCGAGGAAGGCGCTCTTGGCGCGATTGGCGTCCTCCGCCTCCTCCTTGGCCTGCACCAGCGCCGCCTCCGAACGCTTGTCGGCGGTGATGTTGCGCATCGCGCCGACGAGCCGGACGGCCACGCCCTCGTCGTCGCGGATCAGCTTGGCGGCCCCGGCGGCCCAGACCTCCCGGCCGTCTTCGCGCACGACGCGGAACTCGGGCTGGCGGGCCGGTCCGTCTTCCCCGCGGCTGACCCACGCGGACATCATGGTCTCACGGTCGCGCGGATCGATGCTCGCCCAGAGGTCGTCGGCCAGGTCCGTATAGGTGCGCGGCCGGTCGAAGAACGTGTCCTCGGCGCCCACCTTGAAGAGTTCGCGGCGGACGTAGTCCACCTCGAACACATGCAGTTCGGCCAGCTCCAGGGCCAACCGCATGCGCTCCTCCGACCGCTCGCTGCGCTCCAGGGACTCGACGATCTGCGTGATCTCGTAGGAGGTGACGATCAGACCGCCCACCTCGCCGCCGGCGTCATACCAGGGGGCGAGCTGCACCCGCACCCACTCGGTCCCACCGCACACGCTTGGGACCTGCAGCCGCTCGACGGCGTGCGTATGGCCTACCATGCAGTAGGCCATCCCCGCGCGCCACTGCTCGAACATGTCGGGCCGCAGCTCGAACAGCGTCTTGCCGACGACCTCGACGCCCTCCAGCCCGCGCGCCTTGATCCAGGGCGGGCTCGCGTAGAGCAGCCGATAGTCCCGGTCGGTCAGCACCATCGAGACCGGCATCGCGTCGACGATGGCCGACATGGTGCGCTCGTAGGTGGCCTTGGCCTGGGCG
The DNA here is from genome assembly GCF_036402295.1 of Phenylobacterium sp. Classification (GTDB taxonomy): domain Bacteria; phylum Pseudomonadota; class Alphaproteobacteria; order Caulobacterales; family Caulobacteraceae; genus Phenylobacterium. The sequence continues at coordinate 6,547 of NZ_DASWTE010000344.1, read as the reverse complement.
GCGGTCACCCGCGTCCATTCGTCGGCGGCGAAATCGGCCAGGTCCTGCAGCCGACGGGCCAGGCCAGCGTCGTAGGCCCGCGGCTCGGAGCTCGCCACCCACAGCACGCCGGGGTTCGTGCCGTCGGGCAGCCGGATCGGGGCGCCCGCGTAGAAGCGCACGCCCTCCGGTCGAAGCACCTCGGCCTCGTTGCAGAACCGCGGATCGGCGCGGGCGTCCTCCACCCAGATGCCGTCGCCGGTTTCCATGACCACGCGCACGCCGGAGGCGCGGCTGACCGTCTTGATCATGCCGTCGCGGCTGCGCCAGTAACCGTCGTCGGTCTTCAGGGTGATCTGGGCCATGACCTTGCCGAAGAGGGACTTGGCAAGGCGGGTCGCGCGGTCGAAGACCGGCCTGGAATGCTCCAGTCCTGCCGGCATCGCGCCAGCGTCGCGTTGGATGTCCCGCGCCATCGCCCTTTTCCTGGTCCGCGGCTTCGCGCGGGCCCCCGGGGAAAAGGCTTAGCCAGCTAGGGGTTAAGTCCCGATTTAAAGCGTGGCCGCGCGCCGCGAGACCAGGCTGTGCAGGACGATTCCGCTGGTGGTCGCGACGTTCAGGGAGTCGAAGCCGCCGGCCATCGCGATGCGCACGGTCCGCACCCGGTCGAGCAGGTCCAGCGGCAGGCCCGGGCCTTCGGCGCCGAACAGCGCCGCGGTCCTGGGCGCGGCGGTCAGTTCATGCAGTTCAGCGTCGCCGCGCGGCGAGAGCGCGATGACCTCGAAGCCGTTCGTCTGCAGCAGCGTCACCATCGCCGCCGCGTCGCCCGCCCGGGCGAACGGTGTGGTCAGGGCCGCCCCCACGCTGACCCGGATCGCCTTGCGGTACAGGGGATCGCAACAGGTCTCGTCCAGCAGCACCGCCCCAACGCCGAAGGCCGCGGCGTTGCGGAGAATGCCGCCCATGTTGTCGTGGTTGGCGACGCCCACCAGGCCCACCACCAGCACCTGCGCCGACATCGAGGCCAGCAGCGCCGCGGCGTCGCGTTCAGGCCGCCGGCCCACGGCGAGCACGCCCCGATGGATCGGGAACCCCACCACCGCGTCCATCGCCGCCTGCCCGGCGGCGTAGACGGGCGTCGCCGCGGGCAGCCCCGCCAGCACGTCGGCCAGGCTATCCAGGCGGTGCGCAGCCACGAGCACCGAGTCCAGCGCCTCGGGCATCGCCCGGATCGCCTTTTCGAGCACGACACGCCCCTCGGCGACGAACAACCCGTCGCGCCCAACCAGGTCGCGCTCGCGCACGGCGCGGTAGGGCTCCAGCCGCGGGTCGTCCGGATCGTCGATGCGGACGATCAAGCGCCTACCAGATCTTCACGCGGTCGGTCGGCGCCAGGTAGAGCTTCTGGCCCTCCTTCACCCCGAACGCCGCATACCAGGGGTCCTGGTTGCGCACAGTCAGCGCCCGCCATTGTCCCGGCGAGTGGACGTTGGTGACCACCTGGCGCCGCAGCGCCGCCTCGCGCCACTTGCTTCGATAGTTCTGCGCCCACCCGAAGTAGAAGCGCTGGTCGCCCGTGAAGCCGCCGATCACCGGCGCCGGTTGGCCCCGCAGCGACAGGTGGTAGGCGTCGTAGGCCGTGGCGAGACCGGCCACGTCGGCGATGTTCTCGCCCAGCACCTGCTGGCCGTTGAAGTGCAGGCCGGGGAGCGGCTCATAGGCGCTGTACTGGTCGGCCAGTTTCTTGGTCTCGGCCTTGAAGCGGGCCAGGTCCTGCGGCGCCCACCAGTTCCTCAGATTGCCGTTCTCGTCGAACTGGGCGCCCAGGTCGTCGAAGCCGTGGCTGACCTCGTGGCCCATCACCCCACCGATGGCGCCGTAGTTCACCGCCGCGTCGGCGTTCGGGTCGAAGAACGTCGGCTCCAGGATCGCCGCCGGGAAGATGATCGAGTTCTGGCTGGGCGCGAACAGCGCGTTCACCGTCTGGGGCGACATGAACCACTCGCCGCGGTCCACCGGCTTCCCCAGCTTGGCGACGTTGCGGCGGAACTCGAAGAGGCTCGCACGCCGCCAGTTGCCATAGGCGTCGCCGCGGACGATCTCCAGGCGGGAATAGTCCCGCCAGGTGTCCGGATAGCCCACATAGACGCGGAAGTTGCCTAGCTTGCGCTTGGCCCGCGCCTTGGTCTCGGGCGTCATCCACTCCAGCTTGTCGATCCGCTGGTCGAAGGCCTTCAGCACATTGCCGGCCATCTCCGACGCCTGAGCCTTGGCCTGCGGCGAGAAGTGGCGCTCGACGTAGAGCTTGCCGATGGCTTCGCCGAGCGCGGCCGAGGTGTTGTCGACGCCCCGCTTCCACCGCTCACGCTGCTGCGGCGTCCCGGAGAGCGCCGTGCCGTTGAACGCGAAATGCTCGTCGACAAAGGCCTTGGAGAGGAACGGCGCGCCGCGCTCCACCGCGTGGAAAGCCAGATAGTCGCGCCAGGCCGGGAGCGGCTGGCCGCCCGCCAGCTTCGACATGCCGGCGATAGCGCCTGCCTGCCAGGCGCCGAAGCGCGGCTGATCGGCCAGGCCCGCCGCCGTCAGGAAGGCGTCCCAATCGAGGCCGGGCGCCTTCTTAGAAAGTTCCGCGCGGGTCCAGACGGTGTTGGACTTCGTCACGTCCGAGCTTTCGTCGACGGTCGCGTGTGTCTTCGCGATCGCGGTCTCCAGCGCCATCACCCGCTTCGCGGCGCCTTGCGGATCGGCATGGCCGGCCAGCGTCAGCATGGCGGCGATGTGCGCCAGGTACTTGCCCCGCAGCTCCACGAACCGCGGCGACTGGCCCAGGTAGAACTCGCGGTCCGGCATGCCCAGGCCGCCCTGCATCAGGTAGGGCCGGTACTTCGTCGTGTCGTCCAGGTCTTCCGCCACCCACAGACCGAAGGGCCGCTCGGTGTAGAAGTTCGTCGCGTTCAGCGCGTCGGTGTCGGCGCGGATGCTGGCGCCCAGCACGCGCGACAGGTCCTTGCGCGTCTTGATCGCGGCGATTTCGTCCAGCTCGGGCTTCAGCGGCGACGCGCCCAGCTGCTCGACCTTCGCCTCGTCCATGAAGCTCGCGAAGTAGTCGCCGATCTTGCGCGCCTCGGACCCGGCCGGCGCGTCGGTCTTGGCCATGTCCTCGATGATCGCCCGGGTGCGCGCGGCCGCCTTCTCGGCGATGACGGCGAAAGCCGTCAGGTTGGAGCGGTCGGCGGGGATCTCCGTGCGGTCCACCCACTTGCCGACGGCGTAGCGGAAGAAGTCGTCGCCAGGCGCGACCGAGGTGTCCATGCCCGAGACGTCGAAGCCGAACTCGCCCACCTGGGCCTTGGGCTTCGGCGGCTGCGGCTGCGGCGGGGCTTCCGCCACCGGGGGCGGCGGCGGCGGCGTGGTCGCGCAGGCTGAGACCAGGACCGCCGCGGCGGCCGCGGCGAACAGGGACGGGCGAAGCATCATCGGTGACAGGAACTCCCAGCGGCGCAGCATTCGCGCGCACGAATTTGCCCGCTTCATACACCCGCGGCGCAACAACGCGAGCTTGGCCGCGGCTAGCGGTCCTCGGCCTTGTCGCGGACGCGCACGATCAGCGACTGGCTGGCCGTGGCCATCAGTTCGCCGTCCTGGGCGAACAGCGACATGGCCCCGTGCGCGAAGCCGCCGTGCACGCCCGAGATGCGGATGTCGCACAGCACCCAATCGGTCGGCACGACGCGGCGGATCCGGAGCGTATTGTCCAGGCTGTTGCCGCCGGCGTTCTTGCCCAGCGCGTTGCCGACGCCCTGCGGCACGAAGTCGGCCAGCACCGCCAGCATGCTGGCGTCGATCTCAAAGCCTTCCCGGGGCCGCGCCCAGAGCTGGGTCCGCCCGTCAGTCTCGGGGTTGCCGACCCGGTCGGGCCCGCGCTTGCCCTTCACCATGCGCACCTCGATGCGGCTATGCAGGCCCTCGTGCGACGCGCGCCAGTGTTCGGCGGGTTCGCAGTCCTGCGGCGGCGGCGCGTCGGGGCGTTCGGCCCACTGGCCGCTGAGCTCGCTCGGCCGCGCGCCCAGCGCCGCGCTGACCGAGATGATCTCCTTGTCGTCGATGTGCACCTTGGCGTTGGCCTGGGTGTTGTACTTGCCCTCGACGGGCGTCCAGACGTCGATGTCCACCACCGATGGCGGGCGCGCATAGCCCAGATATTGCGCCGTGGCGCAAATCAGCGGCCGCCCGGTCGTCCGCTCCAGGGCCGCCACCGCCGAGGCCATGCCGACGCCGCCGAACATGAACTCATTGCCGGGCGGCCCCACGCAGATCGACGGATCGACCGGCAAGTACCAGCGGTGCGGGTTGTGGGTGGGGCGCAGGTCGAAGAAGAGCTTGTCCATCGCGCTCCCCAAAAGCGCGGCTTGGCGCGCCGCGCAAGTCCGCCCGCACACGTGTCGTGCGACGATATGCAACGTTCGCGCGAAGTCGAAAACACCTGCCTAACCACGCGCGTTAAGCCTGAAGTGAGCCCTTGGGTTTACGCTGTTCACCACGATGAGCGTCCAGCCCATTTCCCTTCCGGCCATCGTGCCCCTGCGGCGGCCGTATTATCTTCCGCTCGCCCTGCTTCTGGGCGCAGCGGTGCTTGCCCTATCGTTGGCGCCGTTCACCGACGGCTTCTTCCCGCGCCTCCTGCTCTTCTACGCCGGCACCAGCCTGGCCTACGGCCTGATGCCGTTCGTGCGCCGCGGCGACGTGCCCCTGGTGGCGGCCTGGGTGGTGCTGCTGGCCGAGCTGTCGCCCTGCATCGCCGGCGAGCTGATGTCGCCCGAGAAGGTCGCCGCTGACGCCCTGGGCGTGCTGATGGCCGCCGCGCCCATCTACGTCGCGCGCCTGCGCCAGGTCCTGCAGGGCGATACCCGCCCCACCGGCCGTCGCGCCTCGGAGATCAAGCGCGTCTAGCTCCGCGTAAACGTCGGTTCCCGCCGCTCGCGGAAGGCCGCGATCGCCGCCTTGTGGTCGTTCGACCGGCGCAGCACGCGAAGCTCCTCGCCCCAGATCTTCCCCGACTCCTCCGGCGACAGATCCAGCGCCCGGTGCGCGGTGCGCTTGGTCGCCTCCACCGACAGCGGCGCCCGCGTGGCGATCCGTTCGGCGATGGCGATAGCCGCCCCGCGCAGCGCGTCCGGCGCGTGCAGCCCGGTCACCAGCCCGTAGCGCTCGGCGGTCTCGGCGTCATGCGGCAGGCCGGTCAGCAGCATCGATTTCGCCCGCGACTCCCCGATCAGCCGCGGCAGCCGGTAGGTCGACGCCATCAGCCCCACGTTCACGCCCGCACAGACGAACTTCGCCTCGGTCGAGGCTAGCCGGATGTCGCAGCACAGCGCCAGCTCGAAACCGCCGCCCACGCACCAGCCGTTTACCGCCGCCACCACCGGCACGCGGCTCTGCTCCAGCCGATCCAGCAGCCGGCCGAACCCGGCCAGGTCCTCGCCCTTGCCGCTCACGTTCTTCAGGTCGTCGCCCGAGCAGAACGCCCGCCCGCGCCCGGTGACGATCAGGCAGCGCAGCGCGTCGTTGGTCTCCACCTGGTCCAGCGCCGCCATGAAGGTCTCGCGCATCTCCACGCCCAGCGGGTTCATGGGTGGATTGTCGATCTCCAGCAGCATCACCGCCGGGCTGATCGTCTCGACGTGCACCGTGCCGCTCACGCGGTCGCCTCCTTGCGCTCGCTGGCCGCAGCGCCGCTGGCCAGCAGCGCTGCGATCTCCGCCGCCGAATAGCCCGCCTCGGCCAGCACTTCGCCCGTATGCTGGCCCACCTCGGCCGGCCCGTGGGCCACCGTCACCGGCGTGCGGCTCATCTTGATCGGCGTCCGCACGAACCTGCGCCCATCCGCCTCGGCCATCAGCCCCCGCGCCGTCACCTGCGGGTCGTCCCAGGCCTGGGCTATGTCGTTCAACGGGCCGGCCGGCACGCCGACGGCCTCCAGCTTCGCCATCCAGTTCGCCGTCGTGTCGCGCGTCAGGATCGCCTCGATCTTATCCTGCAGCTCGTCGCGATGGCGCACGCGGCGGTTTGGCCGTCCGAACCGCTCGTCGTCGTTCAGTTCGGGCGCGCCCAGGGCCTCCAGGAACCGCAACCACAGGCGCTGGTTGTTCACGCCCACCACCATGAAGCCGTCGCCGGTCTTCATGGCTTGGTACGGCGCCGTCAGCCGGTGGCGCGTGCCCATCGGCTTCGCCACCTCACCGGTGGTCAGGTACAGGCCCGTCTCCCAGACCGTGTAGGCCAGCGCCGACTCCAGGAGCGAGCTCTCCACGTGCTGCCCCTCACCCGTGCGCTCGCGGCTCTGCAGCGCCGCCAGCACGGCCACAGCGGCGAACATGCCGGCGTTCAGGTCGCAGAGCGGCACGCCGGCCGCCACCGGCCGCTCGGCTCCCTGCTCGCCGGTGAAGCTCATGATCCCGCTCATGGCCTGGGCGATCAGGTCGAAGCCGCCGCGGTCGCGGTAGGGCCCGTCCAGGCCGAAGCCCGAGACTGAACAGTAGACCAGCCGTGGATTGATCGCCGACAGCTG
>NZ_DASWTE010000343.1:0-9500 GCF_036402295.1 Phenylobacterium sp. | reverse complement strand
ACCCGCAGCCGGCGCTTGCCATCAGCCTGGCGCAGCAGGTCTGCGCGCTGATCCTGCGCGGGCTGGGCGTGCCGTCGGGCGAGGCGGATGCGATCGCGGCGCAGGCGGCGGATGAGATCGTGCGGAAGGGGTAGGGGCGAGCGGGCGGGAGATCGAGTCTCGGTTGCGACCCGTTGCGGACCTTAGGGCTGACCAGGCCATCGACCGGAGCGTCATAGATTGGCGATGAAGCGACTGTTCCTTGCCGCCGGCATGTCATCGACGTCCGCGTCGGGTGATCCGTGTTCAGTACCGAGCGCGCATGGGGCGGGCGGCTATGCCCGCGCGTAGTCGCCGCCAGGCGGTGCTCATGCTTGGAGCGGGTGTCGCCCTCAGCGGATGTACGCGGCAGCGCTATCGGGATCGCTTTCGCCTGACGCTTGATGTGGCGGAGGGCGCCACGATGCACCGCGCCTCGAGCGTGTTCGAATATGAGATCCGACACCTTCCCGAGAACCTCTCAGGGCGAGCGGTAGAATCGAAGGTCCACGGAGAAGCCACGTTCGTGTCGCTCGCGGGGCGGAGGGCTCTAGTGGCCCTGCTCGCCTACGGCCGCTCGGCGGCGGGGCGGGAGTTGTTGCCGCAATCGCTCTCCCTATGGGACCCTTACCTGGCGATGTGCGTGGCTGTGGGGCTACGGCCGGACTGGCGGCGGGGCCGCAACGCCGCCATCGAGACGCTGAAGCGTTCGCATCGCGACCAGCCGGTCCGCCTGCCACTGGACGAACTGCCGGCCCTCGTCGCCTTCACCGACGTCAGCGATCCCATGACGGTCCGAGCGGTGCTGCCGACCGACCTGGCCCCCGTGCTGGGGGCTGGCGTGACGATAGGGGCCGCGACGCTCGAGATCACGAACGCGCCCGTCACCCGTTCGATTGCGCGATCGCTTCCGTGGCTTCGCGGCTTGCTGGATCGGGGCGCGACCCTGAGCGGCGACACCGCTCTGTACAGACGCGTGACGCCCCAAATTCTCGCCAATCACCTGTACCCGGAAGATTTTCTCAGGGAGTAGTCGTGATCGACCGGAACTGATGCAGCGCTCAGTTCGCGATCCGTCGCGGACGTCGGTCCCAGTCGGCAAGTGCTACAAGGGCCGCTCCATCGTCGCTTCAGCAGAGCTCGCGGCCATTCGGGAGGTTCGCTCCTGAGCCTTTGGCCCGCGTAGCGCCCCGCAGTCTGGTGGTGGACTCAGCACGAATGAACCGCAGAGATGCGCAGAGGGGATCGTGGCGATCCGGCCTCTTTGCGTCTCTCTGCGATCTCTGCGGTTCGAGTGAGGGCGTCTGGGGCGCCAAGTCCTGCCCAACACTCCGCTCATCCCGGCGAATGCCGGGACCCAGATCCCATGAGGTGAGTTGGAAGGGGCTCGGAGCCTTTGGAGCCCGCGTCTGAGCCATTCCATCTGGGTCCCGGCATTCGCCGGCATGAGCGGAGGAATTAGGGAGGGCCGGTGGAGCGGCGTGGCGGTGGGGTTCGCAGTCCGGGTCGGGTGAGGACCTGGGTGGTGGTCGAGGCCGCGAGGCGGGATCGGAGGTCTCTGGAGGGTGGTGGCCGAACCGGGGCGGGCTCGGGCTTTGCCTTGGCCAGGAGGGTGCGGAGTTGCGGGACCTCGGGGGCGTCGGGGAGGAGCTGCTCGGCATCGGAAAGGACGCCGTTCAAGGTCCGCAGGAGGCGCGGGAAGCTGGCGCGTTCGGTTTCGCGGTCGCGTTCGGTGTAGTGCAGGGCGTCCGAGCGCTCGGGACGTTCGTTCCAGTCGGGCGCCTCGTCCCGCTCGCTTTCGCGCTGTTCAGCCTCGGCGGGCTGAGCGGGGGCCTTCTTGAGGCGCAGGTCCAGGGCGATGGAGAGCCGGACGGAGGCGAAGCATTGGTGGAAGGCTTCGAAAAGCTTCAGCTTGCGGTCGAGGTCGGAGACCCGTTCGGCTTCGCCGCCGAGGGCCATGCCCAGGCGGAATGCGACGCCGCGCATTTCCTCGAGCTGGTGGCTGGCCCCGGCTGTGTCCATTAGAACAAAAATAGAACAAATGGGCCGAGCTGTCAAGCTTGCGCGATCCTTGCGGGCTCGGTGGGTCCCGCGGACAAGCCGCGGGATGACGAGCAAGAAGAGGGGTCAACGCCCCTTCGCCGCCTTCGGCCGCTCTTCCGTCTCCGGGATCACGTCCACCTCCACCTTCAGGCTCTGGCCGCCGGAGGCCAGGATGATGCCGTCGATGGGGGCGACGTCGGCGTAGTCGCGGCCGACGGCGAGGACGATGTGGTCGTCTTCGGCGAGGATGGCGTTGGTGGGGTCGAAGCCGATCCAGCCGTGCGCCTCGCCGCACCAGACGGCGATCCAGGCGTGGGTGGCGTCGGCGCCCTCGAGGCGCGGCTGGCCAGGCGGGGGCACGGTGCGCAGGTAGCCCGAGACGTAGCAGGCGGAGAGGCCCAGGCCGCGCAGGCCGGTGATCATGATGTGGGCGAAGTCCTGGCAGACGCCGTGGCGGGCGTTGAACGCCTCCAGCACCGGCGTCGACACCTCGGTCGCGCCGGGGTCGTAGCGGAAGTCGGCGTGGATGCGCCGGTTGAGCTCGGAGCAGGCGTCGATGATCGGCCGGCCGGGCGGGAAGCTCTCGCGCGCGTAGTCGGTGATCGACGGCGTGATCGGCGTGCGGTCGGTCGGATAGACGTAGACGGCCGGCCCGTCGGCCTCGAGCGAGGCGGCGGCCAGGGCCGCGCCGCGCACGGCCTCCCACGGCGCGCTGTCGCAGCCCTCGGGCGGCTTGGGGGAGTGGACGTTCACCCGCGAGGTGGCGTCGATGACCAGCGTGTTGTGCGGCTTGTCGACGATGACGGTCAGGATCCGTTCGCCGAACGGCCCGATGCGCTCGAGCGACACCGAGGGCCGGGGCGTCACCTTCAGGTCGGCGTCGATCACCGTCTGGTGGCTGTTGGACACCGGCGTCAGCCGCAGGACGCAGCGGGCGTAGGTCACGGCGGCGTCGCCGTAGCTGTAGGTGGTGCGATGGCGCAGGTCGTAGATCACGCGAGCCCCATCAGCTTGACGGTGGGCACGGCGCTGGCCCCCTGGAGGAAGTAGCGGTCGGCCACGGCGTTGGAGAAGCGCATCAGGGCGCGTTCCAGGCGATGGATCTTGTCGGCGGTGAGCTTGCGGGCGTCCTCGGTCTCCACGTCGGCCGAGAGCGACAGCAGGATGCGGCTGGGCTCCTCCAGCATGCCGTCCTCGTGCAGCGTCGGCAGGACCTCCAGGTGCTCGGTGAGCGTGTCGAGCTGGAAGGCCAGCGAGCGGGTGTTGAACGGGTCCAGCATCACCAGGTCGCGGACCGCCGGCAGCGCCAGGCCGATCAGGTAGCGGGCGCGGTAGGTGATCTGGCTGTCGTTGAGGTCGAGCAGGAGGTCGAGGTCGTCGGTGGTGGCCTCGTCGTGCGCCAGCATGCGGCTGAGCCGGCAGGTGGTGATCCCCCGCTCGATGCGCCGGCCGATGTCGAGGAAGCGCCAGCCGGCGACGCGGTTCATGTTCTCCTGCGCCAGACCCGACAGCGACGCCATGGTCTGCAGGGCGCGGTTCACCAGCCGCAGCACCTCGGCCTCGGAGGTCACGGCCTCGGCGGTGGCCAGGCCGTTCTCGATGCCCACCAGCAGCGCCCAGAAGTCGGCCGACAGGCGCTCGCGCATGGACGAGGCGGTGCGCATGGCGGAGCGCACGTTGCAGATCACCGAGCCCCAGGCGCCGACGTCCAGCAGGGCCGCGCCGGCGGCGGCGACGGCGTCGTCCGCGGCGGCGCCTTCGCGGAGCGCGCCCCATTCGGTCAGAAGGGTGCGCAGGCTGTCGAAGGTCTCGCCCGCGCCGTGGGCGGCGGCGTCGGCGGCGATGTTGCTGGTGCACAGGCTGCGCACGGTGCGCAGGGTCATCTCGGACCGCTCGAGGTAGCGACCCAGCCAGAACAGGTTGTCGGCGGCCCGGCTGGGCAGATGACCCATGATGCGGCGGACCTGCACGTCCTCGGCGCTGGCGATCAGCGTCATGCGCTCGACGGGCTTGTCGTCGATGACCCAGACGTCGGCGGTCCGCGCGCCGTCGCCCATGGAGATGGCGCGGACGTCCATGCGGTCGGAGGTGCGGCAGAAGCCGCCGGGCATGATGCGGATGCCGTCGGGCGTCGTCGCCGCGAAGACCCGCAGCACGAAGGGCGCCGGCTCCAGCTGGTCGTTGCGCAGGATGGGCATGGTGGAAAGCCGCACCACCTCCTGACCCACGAAGTCGGCCGGGCGGTCGCGCAGGCGCGCCAGCAGGGTCCCGCGCTCCTCGGGCGAGAGGTCGGCGACCAGGCGCGACTGCGAGAGGATGCGGTCGCCGCCGGTCGGGTTGAAGGCCGGGGCGATGGCGAGCTCGTCGAGCCGGCTTTCGACCAGGGCCTGCTCCGCCGGCTGGCCGCACCACCAGGTCGCGACGTGCGGCATCCGCAGCTCCTCGCCCAGCACCTGCCGGCTGAGCTTGGGCAGGAAGCCCATCAGGGCGCGGCTCTCCAGCACGCCGGACCCCGGCAGGTTCAGCACGGTGACGCCGCCGGCCCGGATCGCCTCCAGCATGCCGGGCGTGCCCAGGCGCGAGGCGTTGTTGAGCTCCAGCGGGTCGACGTACTCGGCGTCGACGCGGCGCAGGATCACGTCGGCGCGCTTCAGGCCGGCGATGGTGCGGACATAGACCTTGCCGTCGCGGGCCACGAGGTCGTCCCCCTCGACCAGCAGGAAGCCCAGGTAGCGGGCGAGGTGGGCCTGCTCGAAGTAGGTTTCGCTGAACTTGCCGGGCGACAGCAGGCAGATGCGCGGATCGGCGCGGTCGGCGGCGCCGGCGAGCCCCCGGCGCAGGGCGTCGTAGAACGGCGCCAGCCGGTGGACGTTCATGGTGTTGTAGAGGTTGGGGAAGGCGCGGCTGACGATCAGCCGGTTCTCCAGCGCGTAGCCCGCGCCCGAAGGGGCCTGGGTGCGGTCGCCCAGGACCCACCAGCGCCCGTCGGGCCCGCGGCCCAGGTCGGCGGCGTAGATGTGGGTGTAGCGCCCGCCGGGCGGGGCCACGCCGCGCATCGCCCGGATGAAGTCGCGGCTGCCGGTCAGGGTGGCGGCGGGGAGGTGGCCGTCGGCGACCAGGCGGCCTTCGCCGTAGATGTCCTGGAGCAGGGCCTCCATCAGCCGGGCCCGCTGCTCGACGCCGGCCGAGATCTCGTCCCACTCGGACTGGGCCAGGATCAGCGGGAGCGGGTTGAGCGGCCAGATGCGCTCGGCGTTCTCGCTGCCCACGTGGTACGAGGCCCCGGAATCGCGCAGGTGGCGCGCCGAGAGGCCGAAGCGGTTGCCCGGATCCCCGGCCGGGAAGGCGGCGAAGTGGCCCAGGAAGTCCAGCCAGTGGTCGCGTGGCCGGCCCTTGGCGTCGAACAGCTCGTCGGGCACGCCGGGCAGGGGTTGGTAGTTGCGCAGCCATTCGCGCAGACGGGCCGCCGCGCCGGGCTCGGCGCCGGACTTCCTTCGCCCAGCCGTGGAGGTGTCGGCAGCCACCGGCGTCCCCTACAGATCGCGGTCGCCACGACTCGTGGCCTGACGCGCCCCGGCCGAACCGTAGCACACCGGCGCGGCTCGGGGAGATTGGTCTAGTCACCCGGAACGGCCGATCTGGGCAGGCGGTCGATCCACGGTAGTATGCCCATGGAGGGGCCGGCGGGTCGGCCGATCGGGGGATCTGGATGCCGCGGCTGTTCCTGTCGGTCGACATGGTCGGCTCGACCGAATTCAAGGCCCGCTTCACCGGGCAGGGGGCGGAAGGCTGGCTCGCCACCTTCCGGGCGTTCTTCACGAACTTCCCGCTGATGGTCGCCGGCCAGATCGGCTTCGAGTTCCTGGACGACGACCACACGCCTTCGATCGAGGTGTGGAAGGTGATGGGCGACGAGGTGGTGTTCACCACCGAGCCCAGGAGTCCGGAAGAGGTGACCTCCACCCTGCTGGCGCTCCTGCGCACGATGCGGGCGTACGAGGAGAAGCACTTCCAGGAGCTGCCGCTGCGGCTGAAGGGCACGGCCTGGCTGGCCGACGTGGACGGCCCCAACATCGTGATCGAGATCCCCGAGCTTTCCAGCGGCCAGGCCGCGCACCTGGACTACATCGGGCCCGACATCGACCTGGGCTTCCGGATCTCCAAGTTCGCGCGGCCCGGAACGATCGTGATCTCGCTGGACGTGCTGGAGGTGATCCTGCGGGCCCGGAACGGGGCGACGACGGCGCTCTACCTCGCCGGCCGCGAGCCGCTGAAGGGTGTGCTGTTCGGCTATCCCTATCCGATCGTGTGGATCCTAGGCGCGGAGGACAAGTTCGACTTCCTGCCCTGGGAGGTCGAGGCCGACCCCCGGATGGCGGCCGCGATGACGGCTGGGCCGACCCGGCTGGCGGAGCTGAAGCGCATCATCGAGGACATGCGCTTCTACCTGCGCAAGATGCACGGCCGCGACCGGCCGGCGCTGAAACTGGGTTAGGCCCCGCCTTCCCAGCGCACCACCAGGATCGCCAGGTCGTCGGACTGGGGGGCTTCGCCCACGAACACGCGGACGTCGTCGGCCAGGCCTTCGGCCAGGCCGCGGGCGGAGGCGTCGCGGCGGACGGCGGACAGGGCGGTCTCGATGCGCCCGATGGTGAACAGGTCGTCGTCCGTGTTGGCCGCCTCGGACACGCCGTCGGTGAAGAGGATCAGCGCGTCGCCCGCGGCCAGGGTGTGGCGGCCGGGCTCGAAATCGGCGTCCTCGAACACGCCCAGCGCCATGCCGCGCGTCTTGTCCAGACGGAAGACCGAGCCGTCGGCGCGGCGCACGAACGGCGCCTCGTGGCCGCCGTTGGCGAACTCCACCGCCCCGGTCGAGAGGTCGAGCACCCCGCAGAAGGCGGTGACGAACATCTGGCCGGCGTTGTCGCGGCTGAGTTCGGCGTTCACGCGGGCCATGATCGCGTCCGGGCCGGCGGTCGAGGCCAGGGCGGTCGCCTTGAAGAGCGTCATGGTCATGGCCATGAACAGCGCCGCCGGCACCCCCTTGCCCGAGACGTCGCCCACAACGAAGAACAGCCGGTCGCGGTCGAGCAGGACGTAGTCGTAGAGGTCGCCGCCCACCTGCTTGGCTGACTCCAGCATGGCGTAGACGTCGACGTCGCGGCGGTCGGGGAAGGGCGGGAAGGCGCGGGGCAGCATGCCCACCTGGATGTCGCGCGCGGCCGAGAGTTCGCCCTCGACCCGCTCGCGGGCCGCGGTCGCCGCCTCCATCTCCAGCAGGTAGCGCTGCAGGCGGGCGATCATGGCGGTCATGGCCTCGGCGAGGCTGCCCACCTCGTCGCTACGGCGATGGCTGATGGCGTTCATGGCCGCCACCTCCCGCGCATCAGGCTGGAAGTTGCGCTGGCCCATGTTGCGGGTGAAGTCGGTGAGCCGCATCAGCGGCTGGACCAGCCGGTCGACCAGCAGCCAGCCCAGCGCCATGGACAGCGCGAAGATGCCAAAGCCGACGGAGACCGCGGTGCGCAGGGCGTCCGACAGCCGCTGGCGCACCATCGCCAGGTCGACGTCGGCGCCCACCACGTACCGGCGGGCGTCGACCCCGGTGACCGGCAGGTAGAGCGAACGGAAACGGCCGAACTCGTCCTCGTACTCGTCGAACCGGGTCTTACCGTCGGCGAAGGTCTGCAAGAGGGCCTTGGGCGCGGTGTCGTAGAGGGCGAAGAACGGCACCTCCTCGCGCTTCTCGATCTCGCGGCGGGTGGCGCTGGTGGAGACGGTGCGGATCTCGTCGCCGAACTTCATGTATGTGTAGACGTAGACGAGGCCCGAACCCTCGGCGAAGCGCGATAGCCGGTACTGGAGGCGGCGGTACTCGTCCCTCGGGATCGAATCGGGGCCGATGATCCGGGCGTGGTATTCGTCGGTCGCCATCTCGTTGACCGCGAGCACAGCGGTCGTCAGGCGTCCGTCGATGCCGGCCATGATCGCGGCGCGGTCGACCTCGTAGAGCACCACCGTGTAGGCGGCGGCCGCGATGAGATTGAGCACGCCCAGCAGCAGGAGCAGCTGCGTCTTGAGGCGGAATCGCCTTCGGCGCTTGGGCGCGTCTGCTGCGGGATCGGTCATCGCGGCGTTGCGGGCCCGTGGCGCTCGTTCGGAATTTGGAAGCTAGTCTATAGAGAAATACCGACGGGTCGTTAACGAGAGGCCCGCGAGTCGGGAGCGCGTGTGCAGGTTCTTCTGAACCGTGTGTTCAAGGTCGAGCCGGGGGAGTGGCCCAAGCTCCTGCAGTTCGGCCTGTTCGGCCTGTTGCTGCAGACCGGCATGGGCATCGGCTTCGCGGCCGGCGACGCGGCGTTCCTGACCCATGTCGGCGCCGACAAGCTGCCGGTGATCTTCCTGCTCACCCCCTTGGTGATGCTGGTCTACACGGCGCTGTTCTCGTACCTGCTGGTGCGCTTCTCCATCGACCGGGTGGTGGAGGCGACGCTGGGCCTGCTGATCGCCGGTGGGGCCATCCTGTGGGCCCTGATCGAGGTGGGGCTGCCGAAGCCCTGGGACGTCACGCTCTACTACGCGCTGAAGCTGTACCTCGCGATGTGGTACATCGGGCTCTACACGCTGTTCTGGAACTTCACCGACACCTACTTCGACATCCAGGACGCCAAGCGGCTCTTCCCGCTGTTCGCCGCCTTCTGCGCCCTGGGCACCACGCTGGGGGCGTTGATCGTTAGCGCGCTGGCGGCGGTGATGCCGATGCACGCCTTTATGCTGGTCTGGGCCGGGGTCGCGCTGGCGACGGCGCCCGTGGCGATGATGCTGCGCCGGCGCTGGACGCGGATCGCAGACACCGACACCGACCTGGACGGCGAGCCCACGAATGTTCGCACCCAGTTCCTGCAGGTGGCCAGGACCTTCAAGAGCTCGCCCTATGCGGTGACCCTGGTCATGACGCTGTTCGTCACCCTGCTGATGACCAACCTGGCCGAATTCCAGTACTCGACGGTGCTGCAGGAGTGCCGCAACGAGGCTGAGCTCGCCAGCCTGTTCGGGAGGCTCTACGCGGCCACGAACATCTTCAACCTCGTGGTCTGCCTGTTCGTCTTCAACCGGCTGGTGACGCGGGCCGGGGTGCGCAACGTCGCCCTGATCCTGCCGCTGAGCTACTTCGCGGCCTTCGCCTACTTCTTCATGGCGGGGGGCGAGCTGGCCGCGTTCGGGGCGTTCTTCGCCTATCACGGCGTGCTCACGTCGATCGAATACAACAACCAGAACCTGCTGTTCAACGCGACGCCGTCGGCGGTGAAGCGGCCGTTCCGCACGGTGGTGGAGGGCCTGGCCGAGCCGCTGGCCAGCCTGCTCGCCGGCGGCTTCCTGCTGTTCGCGGCCAAGCATTCCGACATGCGCGAGCTGTCCGGCATCGGCGTGGTGCTGGG
>NZ_DASWTE010000342.1:0-6511 GCF_036402295.1 Phenylobacterium sp. | reverse complement strand
CCTTGGTGGTGGCCGTGGCGACCAGCAGGCGGCGCGCCTCGCCGCGGTGGGTGAGCGGGAAGCCGAACTGGGCCGCCGCGGCGCTCGCGGCGGTGACGCCGGGCACCACCTCGGTGGCGATGCCGTGGGCGTGCAGGAAGGTGGCCTCCTCGCCCACCCGGCCGAAGATCGACGGGTCGCCGCCCTTGAGCCGCACCACGTTCAAGCCGCGGCGGGCCAGGCGCAGCATCAGGCGGTTGATGGTCTCCTGGCGGAGGCTGGGCCGGCCGGCGCGCTTGCCGGTCTGGATCTTTAGGCAGGCGGCGGGCGCGAGCGCGATCACCTCGTCGGCGACCAGGGCATCGTACAGCAGCGCCTGGGCGCCTTCGATCGCCCGCAGTGCGCGGATGGTCAGCAGGTCGGCGGCGCCGGGGCCGGCGCCGACGAGCCGGACCTTGCCCTCTTTAGGGCGGCCGGGTTCAGGCGGCATGGCGGACGTCTCCCTTGGCGGCGGCCAGCAGGCGGGCGATCTCGGGGCGGCACGAGCCGCAGCTGGTCCCTGCGCCCGTGGCCTCGCCGATAGCGTCGAGCGTGGCGCAGCCCTGGGCGATGGCCGCCTCGATGCGGGGCGTGCGGACATTGCGGCAGGCACAGACGGTGGGCCCGGTCTCCACGGCGCGGCCGGGCGGGCGGCCGATCAGCAGCGCCGTGCGGTCGGCGGCGGTGAGGGCCGACGCCTCGAACAGCTCGGCCAGCCAGTCGCGGGGCGGCAGGCGGCCGCCGATGGTGAAGAAGATCACGCGGTCCAGCCGGTCGCCGTCGATCCAGGCCTCGCGCAACGAGCCCGTCGCCGGGTCGTCGAAGCGCAGCACGTCGCCGGATTTCCTTGTCAGGGCTTTCTGCACCGCCGCCCGCTCGCGCTCGTCGCCGCGGCCGGCGAATTCGTGCAGCTGGCAGGCGGCCTGGGGCGTGCGGCGCCAGACGAGGTCGGCGCCGGCGGGTGGCTTCCACGCCTCGCGCGCCAGGAGGAAGCCGCGCCAGGTCTCGCGGTACGCGCGCACGCGGGCGGGCGTGTGCTTGAACTCGGGCTGGCCCGAGCGCGGGTCCACCTTGGGCGCCACCAGCGGGTTCGCCCGGCCGGACGGCGCATACGCCTCGGTCCAGTGCATCGGCAGGAATACCGAGCCCGGCCGCTGGCGGTCGCTGACCCGGGCCACGGCGACGGCCTCGCCGTGGGCCGTCTGCACGCGGGTCAGCGTCCCCTCCGCGATGCCGAGCGGCCCGGCGTCGGCGGGGTGGATCTCGACGTAAGGCTCCGGCGCGTGGCGGCAGAGCTCGGGCGCCAGGCCCGTGCGGGTCATGGTGTGCCAGTGGTCGCGGATGCGGCCGGTGTTCAGCGCGAACGGGAAGGCGCCGTTCACGGCCTCGGCCGGTCCGCGTGCGGCGACCGGAACCATGCGGGCCTTGCCGTCGGGGGTCTGGTAGCGGCCGTCGGTGAAGAGCCGCGCCGTGCCGCCGGCCGCGGTCACCGGCCACTGCACCGGCTCCAGGTCCTCGTAGGCCTCGGGCGTGATCCCGGTGAGCGGGCCAAGGTTCAGGAAACGGCTGGTGTTCTCGTAGGCCGTGAGGCGCGCCCACTCGCGGAACACCTGGGCCGGCATGCGCCAGCCGAAACCGTCGCCGAAGCCCATTCCGGTCGCCACGTCCGCGACGATCCGCCAGTCGGCGCGCGCCTCGCCGGGCGGGGCGAACAGGCGGCGCTGGCGGCTGATCCGTCGCTCGGAGTTGGTGACCGTGCCGTCCTTCTCGCCCCACGCCAGCGCGGGCAGTCGGACGTGGGCGTACTTCGCCGTGTCGGTCTCGGCCATGCAGTCCGAGACCACCACGAACGGACAGGCCTTCAGCGCCTCGCGGACGCGGCCGGCGTTGGGCAGGCTGACGACCGGATTGGTGGCCATCACCCAGATCGCCTTGACCTTGCCGTCCAGCACGGCGTCGAACATGTCGACGGCCTTCAGACCTGGCCCCTGGGTCATCCGGGGCGCGCCCCAGAAGCGGCCGACGCGGGCGCGGGCCTCGTCGTCGAAGTCCATATGGCCGGCCAGCGTCGTGGCCATGCCGCCGGTCTCGCGCCCGCCCATGGCGTTGGGCTGGCCGGTGATCGAGAACGGGCAGGCGCCGGGCTTGCCGATCCGGCCGGTGGCCAGGTGGACGTTCAGGATCGCCGAGCCCTTGGCCACGCCCTGCGCCGACTGGTTGGCGCCCATAGAGAACAGGCTGACCGTCCGGGGCGTTTCGGCGAACAGGCGGAAGAAGCGTTCCAGGTCGGCCAGCGGCACGCCGCAGTCGGCCGCCACGGCGGCCGGCGACTGGTCGGCCTGGGAGAGCTCGGCCTCGACGTCGCCAAAACCCGCGACGTGCGCCGCGACATAGCCGCGGTCGACCGCGCCGCGCCGGATGAGGTCGGCCAGCAGGCCGTTCCACAGCCGGACGTCCATCTGCGGCGCCAACGCCAGGTGCAGGTCGGCGCCATCGGCGGTGTCCGTGCGGCGCGGGTCTATCACGACGTGCCACTGGCCGCGGGCGCGCGCGGCCTCCATGCGGCGGTAGAGCACCGGGTGCGTCCAGGCGGCGTTGTGGCCCGAGAACACCACCAGGTCGGCCAGCTCCAGGTCCTCGTAGCAGCCGGGCACCAGGTCGGCGCCGAACGCCAGCTTGTGCGCCACCACCGCCGAGGCCATGCAGAGCCGCGAGTTGGTGTCGATGTTTCCCGAGCCGATGAAGCCCTTCATCAGCTTGTTGGCGGCGTAGTAGTCCTCGGTCAGCAGCTGGCCCGAGACGTAGAAGGCCACCGAGTCCGGGCCATGCCGGGCGATGGTGTCCTTGAAGCGCTTGGCGACGAGATTGGTGGCCTCGGGCCAGGTCACCCGCCGCTCGCCGATCATCGGCGCAAGGAGGCGGCCTTCAAGGCCGACCGTCGAGCCGAGTGCGGAGCCCTTGGAGCAGAGCCGCCCGAAGTTCGCCGGATGCTCGGCGTCGCCCTGCACGGTGAGCCTGCGCCCCTCGGGCTCGGCGGAGACGCCGCAGCCCACGCCACAGTAAGGGCACGCCGTGCGGGTCATCGCAGGCTCAGATCCGCCCCAGGAACAGGCGGCCGTCGCGGACTTCCAGCGGCACGACCGGGGCGCAGCCCTTGCCGCGGTCGGCGCCCATGGGTTCGCCGGAGGCCAGGTCGATGGACCAGTTGTGCAGCGGGCAGGCCACCGCGTGGCCGTGGACGATGCCCTGGCTCAGCGGGCCGCCCTTGTGCGGGCACTTGTCCCTCAGCGCGAAGACGCGGCCGTCGCCGGTGCGGAAGATCGCCACGTCGCCGTCGGGCGTCGGCACGCGCCGGGCGCCGCGGACCGGCACGTCGGTGACCGCGCCCACGTCGGTCCACAGAAGGGGATCACGGACGAGGGCGTTCATGCCGGTTCGAACTCCATGCGACGGCTGAGCGGGTTGAATTCGTCGTGGTCGCGGCCGGCCACGCGCTCGGCCCACGGGTCGATGCGGTAGAAGCGCTGCGAGTAGGAGAAGCGGTCGTAGAGGCCCTTGCGGGTCTCGGGGTCCTCGATCGCGGCCTTGATCGTGTCGAGGCCGACCCGGTCCATCCACTTGTAGATGCGCTCCAGGTACCAGCCGTTCTCGCGGTACATCTGCATGATCGCGCAGATGGCCCAGACGGCCTCGTCCTGGGTCGCCACCTTGGTGACGATCTCCGTGCCCTTGATGTGCAGGCCGGCCGCGCCGCCGGCATGGATCTCGTAGCCGCTATCGACGCAGATCACGCCGATGTCCTTGCAGGTGGCCTCGGCGCAGTTCCGCGGGCAGCCCGAGACGCCCAGCTTCACCTTGGCCGGCGACCACGAGCCCCACATGAACTTCTCGAGCCGCACGCCCAGGCCGGTGGAGTCCTGCGTCCCGAACCGGCACCACTCCGAGCCCACGCAGGTCTTCACCGTGCGCAGGCCCTTGGCGTAGGCGTGGCCCGACACCAGGCCGGCGGCGTTGAGGTCCTTCCAGACCGCCGGCAGGTCGTCCTTCTTGACGCCCAGGAGGTCGATGCGCTGGCCGCCGGTGACCTTCACAGTGGGGATGTCGAACTTGTCGACCACGTCGGCGATGGCGCGGAGCTCGTCTGCCGATGTCACGCCGCCCCACATGCGCGGGACGACGGAATAGGTGCCGTCCTTCTGGATGTTGGCGTGGGCGCGCTCGTTGATGAAACGGGACTGCTTGTCGTCGCGGTAGTCGCCGGGCCACGCGCAGATCAGGTAGTAGTTGAGCGCCGGGCGGCACGACGAGCAGCCGTCGGGCGTGGTCCACTCCAGCGCCTGCATGACCGCAGGGAACGACTTCAGCTCGGCAGCGAGGATGCGCCGGCGGACCTCGTCGTGGCCGTGGTGGGTGCAGCCGCAGACGGGCTTCGGGCCGGTCTGTGCCTGGAAGGCGTCGCCCAGCGACAGCTTCAGGATCTTCTCGACCAGAGGCGTGCAGGTGCCGCAGGAGGCCGAGGCCTTGGTCACCGCCCGCACGCTGTCCAGCGTGGTCAGGTTCTGGTCCGCGATCGCCGAGGTGATCTCACCCTTGCACACGCCGTTGCAGCCGCAGACCTCGGCCGTGTCGGCCATGGCGGCAACGGCGGCGCTAGGGTCCAGCCCTCGAAGGCCCTCCGTCGCCGCCTGGCCGAACACCAGGGTCTCGCGGAAGTCCCCAACGTTCTCGCCGGACTTCATCAGGTCGAAGTACCAGCCGCCGTCGGCCGCATCGCCGAACAGCACCGCGCCGGCGACCTTGTTGTCTTCCAGCACGATGCGCTTGTAGACGCCGCGGCCGGCGTCGCGGAACACGATGTCCTCGCACCCCGGCCCGCCCAGGTGCTTGCCGGCCGAGAACACGTCGACACCCGACACCTTCAGCCGCGTCGAGAGGCTGGAGCCCTCGTAGGCCGAGGCGCCGTCGGTCAGCGCCTCGCCGAGGGTGCGGCACATCTCCCAGATCGGCGCCACCAGGCCATAGCACTGGCCACGATGCTCGACGCACTCGCCGATGGCGTAGATGGCCGGGTCCGAGGTGCGCAGGGTGTCGTCGACGACCACGCCGCGATTCACCTCCAGGCCCGCCGCCTTGGCCAGGGCCGCGTTCGGCCGGATGCCCACCGCCATCACCAGGAGATCGCAGGGAAGCACCCGGCCGTCCTTGAGACGGAGGCCAGTTGCACGCCCGTCCGTCCCCAGGATCTCTTCCGACTGGGCCTCGAGGATCGTGTCGACGCCCTTGGCCGACAGGGCCTCGGTGAGCAGGAAGCCCGCCGAGGCGTCGAGCTGCCGCTCCATCAGGACGTCCATCAGGTGGACGACCGTGGAGGTCATGCCGCGCTTGGAGAGGCCGTAGGCCGCCTCGATGCCGAGGAGGCCGCCGCCGATCACCACCGCCTTGGCGCCCGGCTTCGCCGCCGTGATCATGGCGTCGACGTCGTCGAGGTCGCGGAAGGTGACGACGCCGGCGAGGTCCGCGCCCGGCAGCGGCAGCCGGATCGGGTCCGAGCCCACCGCCAGGATCAGCTTGTCGTAAGCCGCCTCGACCCCGCCCGCGCCGCGGACCACCTTCGCCTCACGGTCGACCGCCTCGACGGTGACGCCGGCGTGGAGAGTGATGCCGTTGTCGGCGTACCAGGCCTCGTCGTTGATCACGATGTCGGCGAACGACTTCTCGCCCGCCAGCACCGGCGACAGCATGATCCGGTCGTAGTTCACCCGGGGCTCAGCGCCGAAGATGGTGATCTCGTAGCGTCCGGGATCGCGCTTCAGCACCTCCTGGACGGCCCGGCACCCGGCCATCCCGTTGCCGACGACGACAAGCTTTTCCTTCATCGACTGGGGTTCCCTAGAGACGCAGGGCGGAAGCGGTCGCGCCGGCCAGCTCGGGCCAGGTCTTGCGCCAGCGGGCCTTGACCCCGGTGAGGCCGAGGAGGGCCAGGAGGGCCAGGGCGCCGAAGGCGAGCAGGCCCCACTGGTACGAGCCCGTCACCTGCTTGGCCCAGCCGAGACTGGAGGCGAGGTAGAAGCCGCCGATACCGCCGGTCGCGCCCACCAGGCCGGTGACCACGCCGATTTCCTTGCCGAAGCGCTGCGGCGCGAGCTGGAAGACCGCCCCGTTGCCGGCGCCCAGCGCCATCATCGTGAACATCATCAGGCCCAGGGCGACCCAGACATTGGCGTGATGGAAGCTGGCGAGCGCGATGCCGAGGGCCGCCAGGACGTAGACGACCGAAAGCGTGCGCACGCCGCCGATGCGGTCGGCGATGGCCCCGCCCACCGGACGGACGAACGAACCCGCGAACACGCAGGCGGCGGTGAAGAAGCCGGCGGTGACGGCGGGCAGGCCGTACTCCGCGTTGAAGTAGATGGTGAGCGAGGACGACAGGCCCACGAAGCCGCCGAAGGTGACCGCGTAGAGGCCCATCAGCCACCAGGCGTCACGGGTGCCG
>NZ_DASWTE010000341.1:0-5659 GCF_036402295.1 Phenylobacterium sp. | reverse complement strand
CCATCGCCGAGAACCGACTGGACGGCGACCCGCCGCGCGTGGGCGCCCTCGACGTCCTGGCGCAGCACGTCATGGGCTGCGCCGTCTCCGAGCCCTTCGACCTGCTGGAGCTCTACGACGAGGTCCGCAGCGCCGGCCCCTACCGCGACCTGCCCTGGGAAGACTTCGAGCAGGTCGTCGATTTCGTCTCCACCGGCGGCTACGCGCTCAAGACCTACGACCGATTCAGACGCATCGTGCAGGGACAAGACGGGAAGTGGCGCGTCCGCAACCTGCAGACCGCCCAGCGTCATCGGCTGAACGTGGGGGCCATCGTGTCACCGGCCATGCTGTCCGTCCGCATCGCCACCCGCCGCGGGGGCGGCCGCAAGATCGGCGAGATCGAGGAGGGCATGCTCGAGATGCTCGACCCCGGCGACACGTTCATCTTCGGCGGCCAGGTCTGGGCGCTGGTGGGCATCACCAACCTCGACGTCTTGGTCAGCCCCGCCGCGCACAAGGACCCCAAGATGCCGTCCTGGGGCTCGTCCAAGTTCGCGCTCTCCACCTATCTCGCCAAGCGCGTGCGCCAGCTGATGTTCGACCAGGACCACTGGGCCGTCCTGCCCTCCGACGTCCGCGAGTGGCTGGAGCTGCAGCGCGACAAGTCGCTGATCGTCGGCGAGGACGAGCTGCTGCTCGAGACCTTCCCGCACCACAAGCGCAACTTCCTGGTCTGCTACCCCTTCGAGGGCCGCTTGGCCCACACCACGCTCGCCATGCTGCTGACGCGCCGGCTGGAGCGGCTGGGCGTCGGTCCGCTGGGGTTTGTCTGCAACGACTACTCCATGGCGGTCTGGGCGCTGGAGCCGATGGACCGCCTGAACCTCGACGAGCTGTTCGCCGAAGACATGCTGGGCGACGACCTGGAGTCCTGGCTGCAGGAGAGCTTCATGATGAAGCGGGCCTTCAAGGGCTGCGCGATCATCTCAGGCCTGATCGAGAAGCGCTTTCCGGGCGCCGAGCAGAAGACCGGCCGCCAGATCACCTTCTCGACCGACCTGATCTACGACGTCCTGCGCCGCCACCAGCCCGACCACCTCCTGCTGCGCTGCGCGCGGGCCGATGCGGCGAGCGGCCTCATCGACGTGGCGCGGCTGGGCGACATGCTGGCGCGCATCCGGGGCCGGATCCGCCATTCGGCCCTGGAGCACCTTTCGCCGTTCTCGGTGCCGATCCTGTTGGAGATCGGCAAGGAACGCTCGCCGGGCGACGCCCGCGAGACCATCCTGGCCGAGGCGGAAGCCGATCTCATTGCCGAGGCTATCCAGTGAACGACGTCGTTGTGCAGACCTACGCCTTCGCCGCCGCGTCCTGCGGCGGGCTGGCGCTGCGCGTGCGCAACACGGCCGTCGTGTTCCGGGCCTCGGGCGCGCTCTGGCTGGAGGCCAGCCGCACGCTGGTCGTCGCCGACCTGCATCTGGAGAAGGGCTCGGCCTACGCCTCGCGCGGCCAGCTTCTGCCGCCCTACGACACCCGCGAGACCCTGCGC
Organism: Phenylobacterium sp.; assembly: GCF_036402295.1. Taxonomy (GTDB): domain Bacteria; phylum Pseudomonadota; class Alphaproteobacteria; order Caulobacterales; family Caulobacteraceae; genus Phenylobacterium. The sequence goes on along the minus strand of NZ_DASWTE010000341.1, from coordinate 4,128 downwards.
CGCCTCGAGGCTGAGGTCGCCGCGCTGACGCCCGCCGCCGTCGTCCTGCTGGGCGACACCTTCCATGACCGGAAATCCGAAGAGCGCCTCGCCCCCGACGACGGCGCCCGCCTGGCCGAGCTGGCCGATGGCCGCCGCCTGGTCTGGGTGATCGGCAACCACGACGCCGACGGCCCGCGGCGCCTGCCCGGAGACGTCGCCGACGAGATCGCGTTCGAAGGCCTGCTCTTCCGCCACGAGCCCCAGGCCGGCCCGCAGCCCGGCGAGGTGGCCGGCCACCTGCATCCCGCCGCCCGCGTCGCCGCCCCGCGCGGCTCGGTCCGCCGCCGCTGCTTCGTCACCGACGCCGAACGGATCATCCTGCCGGCCTTCGGCGCCTACGCGGGTGGTCTCAACGTCCGCGACCCGGCTTTCTCAGGCCTGTTCGCCCGGCAGCCGCTCGCCGGAGCCCTAGGCCCCACCCGCGTCCGCGCCGTCGGCTGGCGCCAACTGGCTCCGGACTAGCTAGTCCCCCCCGGGGGGACCACGAAGGCGCTGACGCGCGCAGAGGCCTCCGGGCCTAGCAGCCCGGGCCCGAGCACGCCGGCGCGTTCGCCCCGCGCTTGCTCATCGCCGCGGCGTCCCGCTCGCGCCGCTTCTCCCACTCCTCGGGCGTTGCGCAGATGCGCTTCTTGAAATGCGACCCCATCTGCGCCTCCTCGACGCAGACCTTCTTCGGCTTCTCGGCCTTCGCCGGCTCTGCCGGTCTCTCCGTTCCCGCGGGCGCGGCCGCCTGGGCCAGCGCGAGCACCAGGATCATCCCCAGCATCCTCAGTCCCCCTCTTGCACGTCCCGCTTGCGTAACAACGTTCGGTTTGTTGATTCTTCGCAAAATTCAGAGCTTTAGTACACGTATTACCGAACCCCGGCGCGTCGCCGTCAGCACTCCGACGCGCGCTGTCGGCTCCGGTCTTCCGTCACCTGCCCGCGAGCCGCTCCCCCCATCGCGGGAACATCCGAAGGCGGGACCGGACGGCCACGCGGCGGCCGCCCGGTCACCTCCCGCGCTACATCCGGTAGAGCCCGCACAGCTTGTTGCCGTCCGGGTCGCGCAGGTAGGCCAGGTACATCTTCCCACCCGTCCCCTCGCGCACGCCCGGCGGATCCTCGATCGACGTCCCGCCGTTCGCCACGCCGGCCGCGTGCCAGGCGTCGGCCTGCTCGGCCGAGGCGCAGGCGAAGCCCACGGTGCTGCCGTTGCCGATCGTGGCCGCCTCGCCGTCGATCGGCAGCGAGGCCGCGAACACGCCGGCCGGCGTGCGCCAGAACACCCGATGCCGGTCCACGAACCCGGGCGCCACGCCCAGCGCGCCCAGCGTTGCGTCATAGAACGCCTTCGCCCGGTCCAGATCGTTCACCCCCACCATCACATGCGAGAACATCGCCACGCCTCCTCGAGATTGTCCGGAGCGTAGAGCGCCCGCGCCGGCCCGCGGCGTCAACGGTCGGCGGCCCCTCGGCCTACACGTCCCTCACGCAGCGGAACCCGATGTGCGACGTCGAGGTGTCGGCCTCCAGGGGGTGGCGCGCCGCCGGGCGGTAGCGGCGGCAGTAGCTTTCGGCGCAGAGGTGCGAGCCGCCCTTGATCACCCGCCGCGCCGTCGGGCCCGGCGTCCGCGGATTGTCGGCCACGCAGCACGGTCGCGCCGGCGCCTCGGCCAGGCCGTAGGCGTCCGTGGTGATCTCCCAGACGTTGCCGATCATGTCGAAGAGCCCATAGCCGTTCGGCGCATACGACCGCACCGGCGAGGTCCGCACCCAGCCGTCGGTCTCCAGGTTCTCGAACGGAAAGCGCCCCTGCCAGTAGTTGGCCTGCGGCCGCCCGCCCGGCTCGAACTCATCGCCCCAGGCGAAGTCCGCGCCCTCCAGCCCGCCGCGGGCCGCATACTCCCACTCGGCCTCGCTCGGCAGCCGTTTGCCCGCCCACGCGGCATAGGCCGCCGCGTCGGCATAGGTCACGTGCACGACCGGGTGCTCGGCCAGCGCGTCCCACGCCGGGCCGTCCACGCCCCACGGCGCCCGCCAGCTCGCCCCGAACGCATAGTCCCACCAGCGCCCGGGCTCATCCAGCGGCACGGGCCCCGCCGTCATCCGGAACACCGCCGAGCCGGCCCGCAGCATCGCCGGGTCCGCGCCCGGATAGTCTTCGGCTCGCGGCGCAATCTCGGCGAACGTCACGTGCCCGCTCGCCGCCACGAACGCGGCGAACTGCGCGTTCGTCACCGGCGTCTCGTCGATCCAGAACGGGTCCACAGCCACTCGCCGCACCGGCGCTTCTTCCGGATATCGCTCCTCGGCGCCCATCGCGAACACCCCGCCGGGCAGGCGGCGCATGCCGTCGCGCAAGGGCAGGTCGGAGAGGCGGGAAGGGGGGGCGTCCGTCATCGCCCCCCGGGATACGCTAGCGCAGCCCGAAGAACCACAGCACGGCCAGCACCACGACGATCAGGCCGACGATGTAGATGATCCTGTTCATGGGTATTCTCCTCCAGCCTTGGCCAAAGGACCGCCCACGCTAAAGGTTCCAGCGGGCCCGGACTCCGCCCGCAGAGGACCGCCCCGGCCGCCCCTCGAAATTGCCGCCGATCACGACGGAACCGCCTGAGTTTTCGGGCTTTTCGCTGATTGCCTCGTCCCCAACGAGGCGTGAGAGAGACTTGGCCCCCAGCGGGCGAACCGATGGGGGCCGTTTTTTGATTGGCCCCCTCATCCCCCGTTCCCGCGCGCCTGTCGAGCGCGCGGCCTGTCGCAGTCCGAAACTGTCGCAGACCCGACATGCGAACGCCGCCGGGCGCGGGCCCCGGCGGCGTCAGCAGTTCAGCGGTCGAGGCTACTTCTTCGACGGGCTGGTGTCGGGCGTGTTGGCTGTGGTCGCGCCGGCGTCGGCGTTGCCTGCTTGCTGCTCGATCGCGTCAGCCTGGGCGTTCAGCTGGGTCTCCGCCGCTTCGTTCGGCGTCGCGGCGGCCTGGGATTCCAGCTTGTCGGCGGTGGCTTCGGCGGCCTTGTCCTGCTTGCTTTCGCAGGCGGCGAGCGAGACGGCCCCGAGGGCGGCGACGAGGGTGATGGCGAGGCGCATGAACAGTCCCTTCCTTCTGGGTTTGCGGGTTGCTGAGGGCTCAAAGCGCACAAAACCGTGATTGGTTGCGCAGGTTGCTGGAACTGGGTGAAAGCGGCCCGCTAGTCCCCGCCGCAGCCTCCGCCGCCGTCGCCGCCGCTGTCTCCACTGCAGCCGTCCCCGTCCCCGCCGCTCCCGCAAGAGCCGATGTGCGAGGCGCAGTAGACCGACCCGTCCGCCGCCGCGTCCCCGCGCGCCCCGGCCTGCCGGCAGTCCAGCGCGTAGGTAAACCCGCCCGGGATCGCCAGCTGGGCGTCGATGGCGAACAGCAGCGGCAGCCGCCCCGGCGCCTTGGGGTCGAGCCCCTCGTCCTTGCAGGCCAGCCGCCACGACCGGCGGATGCCGGCCTGGGCGTCGATCGGCGAGCGCATCGCCTCAGCCGGCGTGTGGTGCAGGAACCGCCCCATCACCTGGAAGCAGAAGTCCTGGTAGGCCCGCGTCGACAGGATGAACTCGTGCCAGGCCGTATCCACCGCCCGGCTCGGCATCGCCACGCGCCGCCCCTGCGCGAGGATCGAGATGGCGAAGAACTGCCGCAGCCCCTCCAGCACCGCCTCGCACTCATCGTCGCTGAGGTCAGGGTAGGCGCTCCGCACCCTGGCCCCGATGTGATCTGGAAAGCGGAACTGCGCCAGACGGCTAAGCCGATACCGGGGCAGGAGAACCCCTGTGAGGATCAAGGCGGCGGCGACCGCCACGGCGATCAAAGACAAATCCATCCACGGCGACTTTTACGAAACAAGCGTGACAGTTGCGTGACGGCCCCCGGGGCGCAACCCGCCACCGCCGCTCCTCCCCTGTCGCGAAGACGACGGGGGAGGGGGACCGCGCCCGCAGAGGGCGTGGTGGAGGGGGCGAGCCCCAGCCCCCGCCAACCCGAGAGCCAGCCTTGTCCCACCGGCGACAGATGACTTAAGCTGAGCCAGGGCGACCGGAGGGGCGCACATGCCGAGCGGCGGCTGGAGGAGACGGTG